>CANQEO010000008.1 GCA_947595215.1 uncultured Bacilli bacterium | reverse complement strand
GTAAAGTGATAGTTTAGGGTCATATAGAGTTTGAACCCTATCGTGTATTATGGGTTTGAACTTTTTAAGATAAAAAACATCTACCAAATTGAACTTCGATAGATGATTTTTTTTATTTAAGCATGAATGACAATTCCAAATTCACATGTAAATATTGTTGCTCTTTCCTTATAAGTAATTGTTCCGTTAAATAGAGTTTTTGCTTCAATATTAATTTTTGATTTATCAAAATTGCCAATTACAAAGATAAGCTTGTTTCGTTTAACAGGTATCATTTTAGAAAATAGATCTCGAAAAGAAATGTCGGACAAATCATTAATATTTTTGCTTTGTTTAATAATAGAAACGTATGTCGAGAGGTTATCTATTATAGAAGAATTAACGTTTTGTGTTTGAATTTTTGATAATTCCCTCATTAGTTCTTTAACCTTTACCTTTAATTCTTGCTTCAGTTCTATATTGGATTCTTTTGACTGATCTAAAGCTATTAATCTTTCCTGTAGCGAAGATATTTTATTTTCAAGTTCGATTTTTTTATTTTCGAGAAAAGTATCTTTTTGACTTTCATATGCATCAGAAATAGCTTTTCTAAATGCAGGTAAATTTTCATAAAGAATATGCATTTGTTGAAGAATAGCTTTTTCTAAAACATCAACATAGATAGTTTGACTATCCATACATGTCAATACATCTCGATTTGATGAATCAATCAATATTTTTCTTTTAGTTGAATAGCTAGTTTTAAGACCGAAACTTTTATAACAATAAGGACAAATTGCAAAATAAGTCCATTCACTTGTATGTTTTGTTTTTTCATTACCACATTCAACTAAATTATTTATCTTAAACTTTTCTCTCCTAAGTTTAATTAATTGTTGAACCTTATCCCATAAATCACGCTCAATAATTGCAGGGTGTCCATTTGAAATATAGGCTTGTGACATTTCACCTCGATTTAAAACTTTTTTGTGTGTCAAAGGATTTTCAACAAACTTTTTTTGAATTAGACAATCACCTACATATTTTTCGTTTCTTAAAATACTTCTAATGGTGCTCACTTGCCAATTCTTATTTCCTAATGGAGTTAAAACTTTGTTTTCTTCAAGAAATTGGCAAATTCTTTTAACTGGTATTTTTTCAAGATACATTAAGAAAATTTTTCTTACCCAGTATGCTTCCTTTTCATTGATAATCATTTTATTGAATTTATCTTTTGTATATCCGAAAAGATTTGTTGGAATAAAATAAATACCATTCTTTTTATTTATTTCTTTTCGCCATTTAACATTTCTTGAAATACTTTCTGCTTCTTCTTCAGCAAACTTAGCATAAATTGTAAGCATAGTATCCGATTTCATATCTAGAGTAGAGAAGTTTTCTCTTTCAAAAATAACCTCAACACCTTTTACTCTTAATTCATGTATAGATGAAAGTAGATCAGTAACATTTCGAGCAAATCTAGAAATTGATTTTGTAATAATAATATCAATTTGACCATTTAGTGCTTTGTTTAACATTTGTTTAAATTGTTTTCTTTGAACAATTGTTGTTCCAGAAAAACCATCATCAGCATAAATGCCTACAAATTTCCATTGAGGATTATTTAAAATTAAATCGCTATAAAAATCAATTTGTTCGATAAGACTAGTTTCTTGCTCATCCTTATTACTTGAAACACGGCAATAAGCACATACATTTAATTTTCTTCCCTCAATAATTGCATGAAGAGAATGTAATTCATTCATTTTCATTACCTCCATAATTTACGACATCATATTTAATGGTTAAGTCATCGTATGTTGCATAGCCTGTGTAATCGGCACTGAGTGATAAAAAATATGGAATAAGAGCCTCTTTTTCGGTGCTTATCATCTTTTTGTTACCTGCTACAAAACGAAGACTATTATCAGAACGTTTAATAATCATCAACAACCATTCTTGAACAATATCAAGAGATATTTCTTCATTCTCTATCAAAAATTTTGCAATTCGATATTGTTTAAAATAATTTTCATTTTTTAAATAGATTTGTTTTTCGTAATCGTCGAGTTCCTTTTTGCATTCATCAATTTTCTTTTTTATAGTTTTGTATTGCAAATCATAGTCAGGAATTGGATTTTCGATATGACTAGCTATTAATTTCTTTAAATCAATTTTACATGCTTCAATTTTATTATTAATTGTTTCACGTTGATTGAAATACTTTGAAAATAGTGTCTGATCAACATTTAAGGACTTTAGTATAAGGGTCAATGAACTTTTATCAAATTCATGGTATTTGTGATAGGCATCTTTTAAAGCATTTAAAGCTAAAAAATAATTTAAAGGTTTTGATTTACAAGCAATATAGTTATTTTTTCTTTTTGAAACCACTTTGCATGTTAAAACCCTTTTTTCACTAATTGTATTTGGATGTGTTATTACCATATTTACGTGACGATAGCAATCTTCACAATAAATAATGCCAGCAAATGGATTCCAATTGTAATTGTGCTGTGTATCGTGATTTTCATTTCGATATTTTCTTAAGTTTTGGACATACTCAAACATTTCACGGCTGATAATTGGATCATGATTGCCACTTATTAAATATTGCTGTTCATAACCATTATTTTTTTCACGCTTATGTGTTAAGAAATCTCGACATATTGTTTTTTGCAAAAGTACATCACCACAATATTTCTCGTTTTGTAGAATATTTGAAATATACGAAATATTCCATTTCTTTGAACCAAGTCCAGTTTGATATCCTTTTTCTTCCATTAATGAACAAATTTGTCTAAAACTATATCCAGAAATATATAAATTAAATATTTGTTTAACAATTTCTTTTTCATCGTTATTAATGATTATTGAACCATCTTCTAATTTGTCATAACCTAATATGTTTTTATAATAGTGAACAACGCCTCGCCTCATTCTGCTTCGTACACCCCATTTAACATTTTCACTAATGGATTTAGATTCTTCTTGTGCTATGGAAGCAAAAATTGTTAATGCCATTTCAATATTTGGATCATTCGTATTAATATTTTCTTTTTCAAATTGAACTATGATTCCTTTTTCTTTAAGTTCACGAATAGTTTTTAAACAATCCACTGTATTTCTTGCAAACCGTGATATTGACTTTGTTAAAATGATATCGATTTTACCATTCAATGCATCGTTAATCATTTCTTGAAAACCAACACGCTTTTTAATTGACGTTCCAGTTATTCCTTCGTCAGAATATAATTTTATAAATTCCCAGTCAGGATTTCTTTTAATTCGTGATTCATATTCTGCGAGTTGGGCATTAAAACTATTTTTTTGGTCGTCAAAATCAGTTGAAACACGTGCGTATGCACAAACTCTTTTTTTAACAATTATTCCTGTTTCTTCATCAATCAAATTTTTTGTTTTTTTGGGAATAATTGTTATTTGTTTTTCTTTCATGAATTAATCCTCCTTTCGCTAACATAAATCACTCTAAAACCTAACAAAAGCAAGTTATTTTTTGGACTGAAATAATACATTTTCGCATATTGGAAGATTAAGATTTTTACGCACAAAAAGAATGGCAAAATACCACTCATCAAAGGTTATTAAGTTATCTTTCTTTAATGCATCTAAAATTTGTTTAGCATGAAGCCAAACATTTTTATTTTTTTTAATAAAAATATCCATAATGTGTTGAATGCACAAAAATGGATAATGTGTCAGAAAAAATCTAACATGAACTTTTAAAACATTTTTATTTTAAAACAAAAAATGTCATTTGCAAAGAAGCCTAAAGATTACATTTATTTTAAATAATCAAAAATATTAATTTCAACAGCAAGAAAATGGATATCATCCAACGATGCTTTAACCATTTTATTTTCTTTAATATAACAAATGCTATTATTTAAAAACTGATAAATTTTAGAACAAACAATTTTTTTACCATGATAAAAAATCATTGTATTTCCATAACATGGTGAAACAGTTGATTCAAAAAAGGTTTTTTTCCTTTCTTTGTTTTCAAAAACATATATAGATTTTATAAAATTGTTTAGTTTGATATCTTTATATTCCACTATAGATCCATCTTCATTTTCTTTAAAAGAAGAAAATACTATCTCATTTAGTTGTGGTGTACTAGAAAAAGAAAGCAAGAGAAGATTATCTAAGGATATCTCAAAAATTTGTGATAATTTGACAGCATTTTCTAAAGTTAATTTTGTTTTTGCTCGTTCAATTTTATCATATGCTTGCCTTGTTATTCCTAGCTTATTTGCCATTTGAATTATTGATAGATTTTTTGTTAACCGAATTTTTCTAATATTATGAGAAATTGACTGATAATTTATTATGTCATTCGTCATATTAATTTTCCTCCAAGAAATTCATAAAAGTTCAACAATATTATAGCAATTACTGGTTTACAAATCAAGCCAAAATATTGTTTTTGAAACTGACACATTCTATAATTAAAACACAAAAGGGGAAAATATCAACCATTAAAAATTCACTAATACAAAAAAATTTATCAATTTTGAAAAAAGATAACTATTAGTATTAGTGAGGATATTTTTTCAGTAAAAGAATGGGAGGTGAGTGAAAATGAGAATGTATATGGTTAATGCAAGATTATCTAAAAACCTATCACAAGCTCAGGTTGCACGAATGTGCGACATGACCAGACAATATTATGGTCAATTGGAACTCGGAAAAAAGGGAGTTAAATTGCCATTGGCTACAGCAACAGCATTGTCAAAAGTTTTAGATATTCCATTAGAGCGGTTTGCTCAGGATAAATCCTTTCTTGGAAAAGAGGAGGATGAACAACTATGTAGTAATAATAAAAAACGCTAGCAATGATTAGAAATCAATACTAGCGGTAGTGAATTTTTGCGACACCCACTACTTTTTTATTATACCAAAAAATCTACAACTTTATGAACTTTTAAAACAAAAAACATAAGAAAGGAATAGGACAAAAATGGAACAAAGTGTAGATATGAAAGATTTAATAAAATGCTATATTGATTTCATTGACATTAAGGCAATATCAAAGCTTGCTTATAAAAAGCAACTTGATAAATTTTATGACTACCTAGTTAGCGTTGGAAAGCAAAACAATCCAGACAGAAGTGATGTAAAAGCCTATAAAGAATATTTGTCAACAAAAGTGCATTCGGCTAGTATTGCACAAGCATTGACAGCAATTCGTGGGTTTTATGTGTGGATTTATGATCAAGGGCTCGGCACAAATATTGCTTCTGGAATTAAGGCTCCTAGCCTTGTAAAAACATTTAAAAGAGAGCCACTCACACTTTCACAAGCAAAAAAGCTTGTTTCAAAAGCGAGTAAATTAGCAAAAAAAACATTAATAGGCAAACGCAACTATGCGATTATCTGCTTATTGCTTACTACTGGCTTAAGAACAATAGAAATCGAAAGAGCAAATACCGAAGATCTTACAGAAATCAATGAAGGAAAAGTTTTATATATACAGGGAAAAGGACATGATGACAAAGATCGTTATGTAAAAATATCTCCGTTTGTCTATACAGCAATTGAAAATTATTTAATTGCAAGAAATGACGATGCCAAACCTCTTTTCATGGTTCATGGTAACCATCAAAGTAATGTTGGGAATCCTGAGCACCGAATTCGAACAAAGGATGTTAGAACGGTAGTCAAAGAAATGTTAAGAAGAATAGATTTAGATTCAAAGGTTTATTCAGCTCATTCATTAAGACATAGCGTGGCAACATTGAATCTTGAATTCGGAGGAACTCTTGAAGAAACACAAGAATTGTTAAGACATGTCAACATTTCAACTACGATGATTTATTCGCACCATATTAAAAGAGAAAAAAACAACTCCGAATTAAGGGTTTCTGATCTGATTTTTGGAAATAAGCGTTAATAGGAGGAAAAATATGCAAAAGCTAAAGAATTTCACGATTTCAAATAATAATTTACGAGTAGTTATTCAAGATGAAACACCTTTATTTTCTCTTAAAGATTTAATAAATATTTTAGATCTAAAAGAAACGATGAAAGAAATTAAATCTAACTTACATAAAGGAACAACATTTTTAGTAAAAGTTGCCGAAGATAAAAATGAAACCTTTGTTAGTGAGCAAGCACTTTATAAACTTTATGCAATGTCTGAAAAAGATGATATTGCAAATATCGTTGATTATATGACAAAAAACATTATTCCGATGATGAAGCTTTACAACGGATATCATATTGATGACTTAGTTGATGATCCATTGAAGCTTATTGATGTGCTTAAAAGTTTAGAAAGAAAAGACATAGAAATTTCATTGTTAAAAAACAAATTGGATGTTCAACTAATGCATGAAGAAGTGTATCAAAACATGTATGGAACAAGAGAGAGCGTTCCGTTATCTTCACTTGCAAAATATCTAAAAATCGATGGCATGAATCAAGTTCGTTTGTTAAATATTTTAAGAGCAAAAAAAGTATTACAACCAAATGATATGCCTTATCAAGAATACATTGATAAAAATTATTTTCAAATAGTTTCACATGCTAAATCACAAAATGGTGAGCAAGAAATAAGGTATACAGTAATTGTTTTTAAAACTGGGATCAATTTTATAAAAAAATTATTGATAAGAATGGCAGGCGAAAAGAATGAATGATAATGAAAAAGTATATTCAATTAACGATCTAATAGAACTTTTGCAAGTATCTAGGAAGACCATTTTAAACTTAATTAAAAAAGGTGAATTGATGGCTTTTTCAATTGGTGGAAGGTATCGAGTAACACAAAAGTCACTTGACAACTATATTGAAAAAAAGCAAATTCAACCACACAAAAAATAAAAAAACGGCTGAAAAAGAAGTGAATATTTTATATCCGATAATCAGTGTTATTGGAGTTCTAACGATACCTTTAATAATAATTATTTAAAACCATATATGGCAAATCGTGGAAATAATATGCACTTTCTTTTTTGGCGGAAAAAATGGAGGCAATTCAATGGCAAGATTAAATAAAAAAGGGCTGGTTTACTTTCCATTAGAAGTGAATTTTTTTGCTGATCGGAAAATTAGAAAATTGAATATTAGAACAAATTTTGTAGGAAGCCAAATTTACATTTATATTTTGTCTTTGATTTATCAAAATTCATATTACATTGAAACCTCAATTGAGGATCTTGCAGAAGATATAGTTACAACTTTTGCAGACAAAGATATTTTTAATTTAGATTTTGTTGAAAAAATTATTCAGACTTGTATCGATGTAGAATTATTTGATAAAGAACTTTCTAAAAAGGGAATTTTTACATCAAAAGGAATCCAAAAGCAATATCTCCTGTCAACAAAAAGAAGAAAAGGCGTCGACACAACTTCATATTGGATTTTAGATATTATTGATGAGGCAGAAGTTCGCATAAAAATAAAAGAATCCGAATGTAATGAAAATGTTAACAATAATGAAGTTCAAGAAGAACAATGCAAACATAATGTCGACAATAATTTAGAAAATGTATACAATAATTCAAATTCTGCATACAACAATTCACAAAGTAAAAGTAAAAGAAAAAAGAAAAAAGATAAAACTGATAAAATTGATAAAACAAACCTCTACGGTTTGCCAAAATTACATTATTTGACTAAAGCTTTAATTGAAAATGGGTATATAGATGACTTTTGTTTAGACATACCAAAGTTTAATTCTTTATTTGATGAACTTTGCAGTGTTTATGATTTTGAAAATGTTTGTATAGCCACAAATTATCTAATCAAGTACTCATCAACTGCTGATCCACCAATTGATTATCCATACGCTTTCTTCTCTAAATCAATTACTAGCACGTTAAAGTTTTTTTATGAAGAAGCAAAACATGCTAATGAAACTTTTGAAGAATGGATAAAAAGAAAATTTGGAAATGTGGAGGAATGACAGATGGACTTTGATTTTGTTAATACGACATTAGCTTTAATGCAGGATTGGTTTGAAAAATATAAAAATGGTGTAACAGAAGCATTTTTGATTTCAATTCAAAATAAGCCATTAGAAGTTTTATTATTTAGAGAAATCTTTGAAAAAAAGAAATCTGTTGATAAAGCAATAGACAACTTAAATTTATTTTATGGCATTGAAAAAAGTCAACTCGACATTTCTTTACGTTTTTTAACAATTGATTGGAGTCATTATGTTAACAAATAACATGGCTGAATACCGAGAAAACTTTTCAAAGTGGATTAGAGAAAATAAGGCAAAACAATATCGATTAAAAATACTAACGGAACAATATGAATTTTGGAGATGCAAATGGATGTCTGTTGGTGGAATAAACTATGAGGTGGAAAGAGTACAAGGTGGAACAGGAATTGATCCACATATGCAAGCATTTTATAGAATGCTAGAAATTGAAGAAAAAATAAAAGAAATTAATGCAGATTTGCACACATTTTTTTCTTTCCAAGCTTCATTAAAAGGAAAACAAAGACTATTTTTTGATGAGGTTCTTATAAAGAATTACAGAATAAGTGAATTTTGTAAAAAAAATAATGTGTCATTATCTAGAGGATATGAGTTGAAAAACTTAATTGTATGGTTGTGGTATAAAACCAATAAAAAGTATCTATAGTCACTATTTTTGGGTGCCCTTCCATTGTGAAATGACATTTTTCGTGATATAATTTATCAAAAATGTGAAGTAAATTATTATGAATAACATATATATTTTGACCGAGGAAAAAACAAAAATAAGTGTAATTAAGCAACTTTTTGATATTTATAAAAATGATTTCAATGGAAATTACTATATTGAAGACGAAGTTTCAATTAGACCTGCTTTTAAAGATAATAAATTTTTATTTTATTATGAGGTATATGGAATAAAGGCTTCTAGCATAGATAAAATTATAATTAAAATAGTTAGTGGATCATCTAGTTTTCTTGATTTTTTATTTTTTGTGTCGGATTGTGAACCTAATCAAGACTTATCTGATAAACCTCTTTTTGCAGTAGAGGAAACTAAAACAAGTGATGATGAATCTAGAAACACAGGTGTATATCAAAGATGTTAATTTTTTTAGGGGCTCTTTTATCCCATGTTTTTAAGAATGCACCATATGTTCCTGAAATATTAGAGTAAAATGGGATGGTTTCAACAACGCAAACGACTAAATAATAGTAGTCATCTTCTGATATAAGGTTATCATTTAGCCACTTATCGATTGTTAATCTCCATTTATCTACAATTCTTGCATTTTGTTCTGATAAATAATTTCTTTCGCAATACGAACTATAATTATTTCGGATTAAAAATTTTGATTCATCAAAAACAAGTGATTCATTTTCATCAATTGAATTTAAATAATCAAAAACATCACATCTTAATGACTCATGTAATTTACTAAAAGAGGGAACTGAGTTGTTTTTAATAGTGGCTCTTTGTATAACATATGAAAAGTATAAAAAATCATTTGAAATGATTTCGAATCTATTTTTAAAATGTTTTGCAACTGCTGAAGTGCCTGAAAAGATATCACAAAAGATTTTTGCATTTTTTGTGTTTTCTGTAATTACTGATTCAATATCATCCAGTAATTTTACTTTGCTACCAATATATCTCATAAAAGCTCCTATTGTATATCAATTTCATTTTCTTTACATAATTCTGTAATTCTTTTTTTTAACTTCATTGATGGCGAAAATTTGTTGTTTTCCCATCTATTTACTGTCTCAAAAGATACACCTAAAAGTTCAGCTAATTCCATTTGAGTTAAAAACATTTTTTCTCTTAATTTTTTTAAAGTTATTGAATAATCCACATGCAATCACCTCTATGACTAAATTATATCATTTTTATGACGCTGTTTCAAATTGAATAGATACGATTTGGTGTTGTATTCTTATTTAAAAAAATTTTTATGATATAATTAAGAAAATTATTTTTAAAAATCATTTTCGATATTTAGGTATAGATGGGGGAAGAATTATGAGAATTAGTAGATTGAAAATTTTCGATTATGTATATATACACTTATTTGAAAAAACACTTGTTTTTTTGGATAGTGAGTTTGATGTTGAAAATCCATCTGTTATTGAAATTATCGAAATGTGGAAAGCTATAAAATTTTATAATGATAAACATCTATTAATTGGGGAAGCAAAAAGAAAAATTGAAGATAAAACAAATGTTATTGAGACTATAAAAAGTAGTTTGGGATTATATTTTCGCTCTATTAAACCTATAAAGTTTTTAAGCGATATTGATTCTATTAATTCAAATAATCACGATGACATAATGAATTATATAGATGCGATGCTTTTTTTTGCAGATAAAAAAATATTTAATGGAGAGACTATTGAAAAAATAATTCAATCGCATGATTTTCTTCTAGGATATTTTTTGAGTGATGAAAAGATAGCTAAAATTAATTCGGGCACTTTTAAACATATTTTGCAGGTGATAGATTACGGAATAAAATTTTATGTAGATGAATTTGATAAAAAAAAAGAAGAAGAATATTTTTTGCCTAAGATGAATGAGGTAGATATTGATTTAATGATAAATAAATACCTTTTATATGAAGAATGTTCTGATGAATATGTCTATTTATTAAAAAATCATAAAAATAGCATTGATAGTTATAGTATTAAGCGTCATACACGAGTTGAAATTATAAAGTGGATTGAAAAATTTGAAAAACAATTCGATGAAAACGCAAAAGTTTTTGCTTCTTATACAGTGTTGATTGATAATAATCAAGAAGAAATATGTTTGATTAAAGGTAATTCAAGAGAAAGACTCATAACTTTTTGTGGAAAACATCTTAAACAATATTTTGATTATCCCACCATTTTAAATAATTTTATTTATGTTTTTTCTTTTACTGATTATCACTTTCGAATTAGAGGGTTATACAATGAAAACAGAGAGAATACATTTGATAAAATATTAGAAATTAAACATAAGAATGGTTATGGATCTGATAAATTTTGGCAAGAACAATTATTTTATAGATGTAAGTTTTATCTATATTATGATTTTTTAAATAGAAATCACATTTCATTAGAAGACATTATCGAATGGTTTTTTAAGGACTATTTAAAAGTCGAATTTGGTATTGATAATTTCAATATAAAATTATATAAAATCGACGATTATCGCTTGATGTCAATCAATCTTGCAGATTGCATAGAATCAGTACTTAAGCAATATAGAATATATGTGGAAGAGAAAAAACTGAATAATTACTTAGTTTTAGCCACTAATGATGCAGTTAAATTTTCTGATTATCCAAGTTTAAATACAAACAAATATTATGAAAAAACAGATGATAATGAGCTCAATAAAATTTTGTTTTTATTATTTGATGATCAATCTGGATTGTGCTATGCAAATGAACATTTAAGTGCAAATAGTCTTTATAAACTTCTTAAATATAATTCTATAAAGACAAGCGATTATAATTATTACGATGAAGATAAATTTAACTATTTGATTGATAAAAACATTATCAAAATATTATCAACAGATAAGATAGTATTTGAAAATGAAATAGTTGCATCAATTTTAGAAAATTTGTACTCGTATGGATTTGTTTCGTATTATCATCAAAGTGATAAAGAAAAAAAACAAATTGAGTTGATGCCAAAAAAATGGTTAACCCCATCTACTAAATTGTTTTCTAAAGAGGAATCAGATTATTTGAGTTATTATCTCAATAATGAAAAATTTTCAAATGCAATTGCATTGAGGAATAATTATATGCATGGTTCTTCATTTGTTTATACTGATGAGCAAAACAAAGAAAATTATTTCACTATGCTCAGGCTCTTAATATTGATTGTTATTAAAATTAATGACGATTTATGTATTTATTTTGATAATCAAAGATTAATTTAAAAGATTTGTTTTTAGGAGGTTTTATTTTGAATAGTTTAGAATTAATAATAAAAGATATTAATAAATCGCTGGATAGTGAATGCTTGTTTTCAGCATTAGCATTAGCACTAACAATCCCTGATATTTGTGGCAAGATATTATATCCTGAAAAAAAGACTGGCGTAAGGTATAAACTTTGGTATAACGAGTATATAGGCGATTATGAAAAAAGTCCCGATGAAAAATCAAGAAGGATGCCTTATATGAGCGGAGAATTATGCTATGCATTGAGATGTGCATTTTTGCATAGTGGAGATACTGATGTCGCTAAAGAATATGCAGACTTTACATTAGATGACTTTATTCTTATTACTGAATCAAAAAAACCATTTGATATTTATGGGGACTCTGCATCTTTAAGTCATGAGTTTGATGGGGCAACAATTTCAACTTATGAAGTAAATGTCAGAAGACTTTGTTGTATTTTAAAATGGTCAGCTGAAGCTTTTTTGAAAAAATGTAAAGAAGAATCATGTAATATTCCAGAAATAAAAATTAGAGATTATGACAAAGAATTATTAGATTCTAGAATTATTGCAGAAAAAAATCGTTCATTACAAGCAATATTAAAAAATGAACCTCCTGCAGTGCACAAAATGAATCTAAATGATGAACCATTTAGGATGATAAAAAACAAAATTAAAACCATTGAATTAAGATTGGAAGATGAAAAAAGGAAACTACTCAAAATAAATGATTTTATAGAATTTACAAATAAATCTACAAAAGAAATAATTACTGCCAAAATAATAAAACTTCATCATTACAAAAATTTTGATGATTTATACGAAGCATTTAAAGATAAAACCATTTTAGGATATAAGAAGAATGAAGAAGCAAATCCAAAAGACATGCTTAAATATTACACGCAAGAAAATATAAATATGTATGGTGCTTTAGGAATTGAAATCAAATTAGTATCTTTATAAAATCTATATCCGATAATACTCATTATCGGAGTTTAATGATTATCTAAAATATGCTTTTTATAATAATAAAATAACCTGTGCTTTTGAAAGTTGATAATGCTTATCAAATGTTTTTTTCATCTTTAAATGGTATAATTATTTTGAAATGATATTAATGGGCGATATTGCATTGCAATCTGTAAAAGATGAAGATTTGTTATATCAGCTATTTGGAATAAATGCTGAAATTTTAATTGATCATGCGTGGGGATATGAACCAGCAACTATAGAAGGTATAAAAAATTATCGTCCTGCAGGAAAATCACTAGGTGCTGGTCAAGTGTTAAGTGAGCCTTATGATTTTAAAAAAGGAAAACTTATTGTAAAAGAAATGACTGATGCACTTGCATTAGATCTATGTGATAAAGGATTAGTCACAAATCAAATTGTTTTAACTATTGGTTATGATGTTGAGAACTTAATAAACAAAGATATTTCAAGCCATTATAAAGGCGAGGTTACTATTGATTATTTAGGTAGAAAAGTACCAAAACACGCACATGGAACATTTAATTTAGATCGATATACTTCTTCTTCAAAAGCCTTAACCGATGCAGTTGTTAAATTATACGATAAAATTGTCAATAAGAGCCTTTACGTGCGTCGAATAAATGTAACTGCAACAAGTATTAAAAGTGAAAAAGAAAGTGCCACAAAGCCGATTTATAAGCAACTAAGTTTGTTTGGTGATCTAGATTTAGAAGAGGCAAAGATTCAATCTGAAATTCAAGAAGATGAAAAAGAAAAGAAATCTCAGAAAGCAATTTTAGAAATTAAGAAAAAGTATGGGAAAAATGCTGTTATGAAAGGAATGAATCTTCAAGAAGGTGCAACAATGAAAGAGCGAAATAAGCAAATAGGAGGTCATAAGGCATGACAAATAAATACGATGAAATAATAAATATGCAAGACATTTTTTACCTAATCGAAAGAAAATGAGTCTGCATGATCGTTGTGCTCAATTTGTTCCTTTTTCTGCTTTGAGTGGATACGAAGAAGATATATTCGAAACTGGTCGAGAAACATCAAAAAAGGTCGAATTGTCTGAAGAAGAAAAAGATTTAATTAGATTGAAGTTAAATTATTTAAATGATACAAAATTCAAAGATGAAATTACGTTTGTGTATTTTATTAAAGATTCAACAAAAGATGGCGGAACATATAAGACATATACAGGAGTCATTCATCGAATTGATTCTGTAGAAAGAACAATTTATTTTAATGATAAAACAAAGATTAAATTTAACGATATTATTGAAATAAAAAAAGAAATTTTAAATTAACTTTTCACCGATTTTGCCGACTAAATTTTATTATAGTAAAATAATAAAAATTCTTACTACAAAGCCATATTAATTTCTAAATTAAATTAATGATCAATAAAAACATTTTATAATTGTATAAATAACTTATTCATCAATAATAAAAAAAATTTATATAAAGGAATATAAATATAATTTTTTAAAACTTTATATTTGAATGATATAAAGAATTTTATTGTTTAAAAATATATAAAAAGTGTCTAATCATGTTTATTTAACAAATTTTTTTAATTGTTAAAAAAAATTAACATTTTATTTGAAAAATTAACATTCGAATTGAACATATATAAATTATAATTTGATTGAGATTGGAAGGTGATATAAAATTGAGATTGGAAGGTGATATAAAAATGAAGTTTAATGAAAAGTTAAAAGCATTAAGAAAAGAGCATGATTTAACACAAGTTGAACTGGCAGATCGACTTTATGTCAGTCGGTCACTGGTCGCAAGATGGGAATATGGCGATATTTATCCCACCATTGATAATCTTAATAAAATATCCGATTTTTTTAACGTTCCTATGAGCGATCTATTGAATGAAGATGAAAAAACAGAAATAATAGTTTACCAAGTAAACTTAGAAAGAAAAATAAGGAAAGTATTGCGAATATCATTGTTAACATTGATTATAGTTTATTCAATTGTTATGCCAATACTATATTGTTTAAAGGTATTTTCCATTACCGGATATGGCTATTTAGGAAACAATTATACAGGTAGCGAGAAAGATTTTAATGTTTTTCATTATTCAGTTTTAGATTGTATTTTACCCGAAGATTCATGGTTGTTATTTGTCTCACCATTGACAAATTTGATATTAATTATTTCAGCTATTTTATCTTTTAGCTTAAAAAGAAAAAGAATAAAAAATATTTTAATATTTGTTACTACTATTTTATTTATTGTTTCATTGGTTTTTGTGATTTTGACATTTGTACTTGGAACAAAGCATCCGATTGGAATTCTACCAAAATTCATGTAAGTAGCAAAAAAAGGAGGTAAAAAAATGTTAAATGTTAAGTGAATTATTTTTTGCAACTACAATTTTATTATCAGGTTCGGTAGGAACTTTTAAAGGAGATAATTTATCATCTGTTAATCCAATGGCAGAAACATGGGAATATGTTGACGAATTAGAAGATGGAGCAGTGTACTTTATAAGAAATGCACTTTACGATAGTAAGGTTTTAGATGTACCAAATGGTAATTATTCAGATAATACAGAGATGATTTTATACTCTAGTTTAGGATGGGGAAATCAACGATTTGTTCTTAATAAAGAATTTATAATTAATGGAAAGCAAACATATAGTTTAAGTCCTGTTGAGGACGAAACAAAGGTCTTAAGAATTGAGGATAAAAGTGATAGTGAAAATAAAAAACTACAAATACAAACAAAAACTGATTATAGTGGATCTTATAAAGCAGATAAATTTTATTTTACGGAAGGAAGCGTAGCAAATTCATATCGTATTTCTACAGCAATCAGTGGATTTTCAAAATATTTGACAACAGATAATTTTTCTGTTGCCGATAGCACTAAAATTGTACAAAAATCTTTGGATAATTCATCAATAAAATGTTATGATTGGTATTTACAAAAAACTGATTCACTAGGTATAAATTCGAATAATGAAGTATATATAAACGGAAAAAATGAAGCTATTTTCAATATTAGAGTGCCTAGAGATGGGAAATATGTTATAGAAACAAGTTTATATAATAGTAATGTTGATACATATTTAACTTTATTTAATAAAGAAGGTAATATTTTAAGTTCGAATGATGATGGCGGAGAGGGGGATTTTTCTAAAATTGTATTAAATTTATCTTCAAAACAAGATTACTATGTAAAAGTACGAGGTTATAATGATTCAGTATTGGGAAAAGTATTTCTATCCTTACGACCTGAAAAAATTATTTACATGAATACTTATGTTGAAGAAAATGATATTGATACTAGATCAGATTCAATATCGCCATCTAGCAACTTAAAAGATGCAGGATATTTTGTAAAAAACTTAACTAATGAATCGTTTACGAATATGAATGTAATTGATTTTAATGGAAACTCAAAATTTAATAATGATTATTATATGATATCTTCGCATGGTTCAAAGGGTGGAGGAGTATTATTATCGCCTTATAGCATTTTTTATGGAAGAGATTTACCTAACATGTCAAATGTAAAGTTAGCTGTTTGGGCAATTTGTTATGGTGGAAAATCTGGTAATGTTGCTGAATATAGCGTTTTATACAAAAATGTTCAAAATTCTTTGGGTTTTCCAGGATTGACATATGACAATACATCCAAAACATTTACTGACAAATTATGGAGTGAAATTGCAAATGGAAAAAGTGTGTCTGACTCAGTTAGTAGTGCCATAAACCATGTAAAATCTAGTTACTGGTGGAAGAATATTTTTGGATGGGGAGATGATACAATTGTTTCTCCTCAACTATACTCTAAAAGTGCATCAATATTTAAGTTAAATTCAGCACATAATTTACTCGATTTTAATTTGTTCGATACTCTTGAATTAAGTTCTATAGATGAATTAGAAGAATTTGTTAACAAGAATGAAGTAATTAAGAGCACCCCTTTTGAAAATGCAACATTTTATTTAAAAAAGATAGATGATAAAATCACAAATGAATTTTATATACTTAATAATTCTACTCAAGCTGTTTTTAAGCATTTGGCAAATGTAGATAGTGAATCGTCTATGAAAATTGCTGTAAATCCTATAGAATCAAAGAAATTTTCTTTACCTTCTAATTCTGAAATTACTTTAGAAAATTCATTTGTATTAAATTTAGATCAAAAACAAAAGAACATAAAACGTGTTCAATACATCACTCATTATGAAAATTATGATTCATTAGAAGAAAAGTTTTATGATGCTGATACATACAAAGAGATTTTGGAAGAAATTATTTTAAAATCATTTTTATAATTATTAACTGAATTTGCTCAGTTAATATGGTAGATATGTCATTACATTGATATTACATCAACAAGTAAAAACAAAATATAATTTAGGAGGTTTTAACAATGTATAAAAAAATATCAGTATTTATGTTATTTATATCAATGATTTTTCTTTTTTCGGCTTGCAATAGTAATGGAAATAATAACTCATTAAGTGATAATTCCATATATTCTAGTAATATTGGAGATAGTAATGAAAGTCAATTTTTATTAAATGACAATTCCAATTCGCACAAGGAAAATAATAATCAATCCAATGATGTTGGGTCTGATAAAAAAAATGATAATACATTTTTGTTTTCAACTTGTGCAAATGAAATTGTTTTTAGAAATTCAAGATATGGACATATATCAGGAAACTTTGTAAATATTAAAAAAATAGAATTAAATGAAATTATTGCTTATTTAATTAATCAAAAGGATTATGAAAATTTTTATTTAGAAAATCATAACGTTGAATATTGTTTATTTGAACAAAATAACCTTTATTATGCTTATGGTGATGCTAAATTTCCGATTTATTCTATTAAAGATTATGCTATAACCAAATTTATTGCGATAACATTACCAAGTTATGAAGATATGCCAATGTTATTTATGAATATGGAAACTTTAATTTAGGAGGAAAATTAATATGATTAAAAAAATTTTGATTTCATTATTTTTAATAACAAGTTCAAATTTTGTTATTAATATGACTAAAAATAATATGAGTGATAGCGGTACAAATTTAAATGATAATGCACCAATTTTGGAAAAAATAAATGAATCGTATTTTGTTGATGGCGAAGAAGTCAATGATGCTTCGTTATTGATTTCAAATAAAAATAATGAATATCCAAAAAGACTTTTAGCAAATCCTACATCTAATAATTGGAATATGATGACTAAAAATTTGCTTGATGGGACAATGGATTTTTTTAACTTTAACGAAAATGATTATTCATATAGACAATTTGCTTATGATGATATTAATAAATTATCTGTTCAAAAAACTAATATTGAACCTTTTAATTCAAATAATTCAATAGATTGTCTAGAACCAGAGTCAATCGTAAATTCAGATGCTAGTATCTCTCTGTTTACAAATGAATATAATCCAACTGAAAAAAAATATTTATTTGATTCTGGAATATCTACATTAGGAATTATTGGTGATGATAATAGAACAAAAGTGCCTAATACAGAGTTGTTTCCTTATAGAGCAACAGGACAAATTGTCATGAAATACGAAAATGTTCTAAATAGAAAGACAGGAAAATATGAATCTTTAACCTTTATTGGCACTGGATTTCTTGAAGGACCAGATTTATTAGTGACTGCAGGGCATAATCTATATTGTGATGTTACAACAACTAGCAATGGTGATGATTCAAAAGAAGATTATCTAAATAATCCTCGTTTCCCTGATTCAATATATTATTATCCAGCAAGAAATGGTTCCAGTAATCCATATGGTGCAATCGAAGTGGAGCGAATTTATTTAGAGGACGAATATTATCTAAACACTCAAAAAGACTGGGGTTGTTGTAAGCTTTCTGAGAAAATTGGAAATAAGACAGGATATCTTGGAAAAATTTCTAATTTCTATGAAAAAGACTATTCTTTAGTTAGTTTTGGATATCCAGGATCAAAAAAAGGATATATGTATGAAACAATAGGAATAATGACACAATTTGAGGATAATGGGTGGTATTATAGAACAACACTTGATACTGAAGGTGGTCAAAGTGGTTCTCCCTATAGAATTAATGTAAATGGAGCCGATTATATTTGTGGTATTCATACCTATACTGTTGGAAATTCCTATACTGGCGGAATTCGAATTGATAGTTTTATGTTTGCCTTTTTAAATAGTTTTGTTACAGGGGACTTACTATACGAGATAACACCTAGTGATTATGGATTCTCTGATGCTTATCCAACTGATGATGCAACAGCTACGGAATTTTCCACTCATACTCTAGATAATGGTTTGACATTTAGAACAAGAAGATATAGAACTGGATATATTCAAAAAGAATATGTTGTAATGTCTTCAATTAGACCTGAAATTCCTAGAAAAGAGGCTTTTATTGAGTATTCATTTAATGTACCTGTTAATAAAATAGAAGTTGAGTTAACATATTGGAGACATCCTTCAACAGAAATTTTAACCAATGATAATGGTTCAGCATATTTGCAAATAAAAAATGGTGAAAGTTGGTCAAACAAGTTTGATATTCTTGCTGATTCTAATAATTTACCAACAGATAGAACTAATCCAACCACTTATATTATTACTTTTGAACAACCTATTTACGTTTTTCGTTTCTATTCTGAGTATTATGGTTCCTTTTTTGTTAATAATTCAAATAGAGGAAGAATATGTATTGGTAATATGACTCTTTGGACTAAATATGATAAGTATATGCCTTTGAATGGTTCCGAACTTGAGTATGAACCATCAAAATGGAATGATTCTTATGTTACATCATATAATTGTTATGCTTATTCATTAAATACAAAAAACCATGGCTTCATGCAACCAGGTCAAAGCGAAGGACATAATTATTTAAATACTAGCAATTATTTTTCAAAAAGTGTGCTGATAAGCATGGTTAATCTTGACGCTAATCATTATAATTTTAAATTTGAACCAATTGGTAAATATGAGCAATGTGATCCTGGTTTTTATAAAGTCGCATTGGTAGTTGATCCTGGAAATGATTATCATTGGTATAGACAGAATTATGATGGCACTTGGTCACATAAACCTGGTGGAACAAAGGTAACTAATTTAGATAATTCAAGACAAGTTATATATGATCCAGAAACTTGTAATCGTAATAACGGTTATCTTAACTATAGTGAATTTTATGGTTTTTATCAGGTTAACATTCAATCAATGTTGTGATGAGAGGAAAAGAAAATATGAAAAAACAACTAATATGTGTAATGCTTGCCACAGGCATTTTGAGTATATGTGGATGTTCCGATAATAATATATCTAATTCTATGAATAATAAAGAAACCGAAAACATTCATTATGCAAAATATGAAATTTATTACAACATTGATACTGGAAAGAAAGATTCGCTTTTTAAAGGCTTAGAAATGTATGCATGGCGTAATGACAACGAATGGTTCGGCGGTTTACTTCCTGGAACAAATCGGCTTAAAACAATTGATGAAGTTATAAAACTTCAAAATCTTCATTGTTCTATTAATATATTAAAAGAAATATTTGAAACATACGACGAGGAAGATCAATATTATTGTGGTTTATTCATTGTTTCTATTCCACCTCAAGAAGATGAATTAAACCACTCACTAGATAACACTTATAAGTATTATGAGGATTATCTATATTTATGTGAGTATTTTGGTATACACCCAGTCGGTAAATAAAAACAGCTTGATTAAACTTTAAACTTAAAAATTAGAAAAAGAGAATATTGTAGTGAAATTCAAATTTGGGGATATCGTTTATCATGTTCCATTTACATATAATATGAACAAAAAATTTTTTAAAGGAGGGAAAAAATGAAGAAAAGGGCTATACTTTACTCGCACTTTTGAGCTTAGGTGCCTGCACTAATCCGCAAGCTAATTCTTATATAAGAACCGCTGATATGAATTAAATGCCGAAACCAATTAAGACATAAGATTTTTTATCAGAATAAAAAGAATATTCAAAATAAAGAGGAGGATATTATAGTGAAAATAGGTAGGCTATTAATAATTGGAATCGTTTCATGTTTACTCTTTTCTTGTGCTTATAATGGAGAAAAATCTGAGAACATCGAAATTGGGATTAATGGAGGAGGTGATGAATTCTTTCCTATGATTAGAACTTCTTGTCTAACAGAAAAAAAGCAAAATAAAAATAATATTGAAATTAATGTAAGAGTAGGGCATTATGAATATTTTGCTAATGATTGGAATTCTAATAAATTTGGAACAAATTTAGGGTACGGATCATTTGCAGTCTTAAGAGACATACGCAATATCGGTGGAACAGTGATTAATCGCTCGTACTATATTATTGAAGACTTTTTATCCAGTAATTATGACTTCAAAATATTTGATGATTCAGATGTAAATAATTATAGTGTTAATTTTAATTATTCTTTTGTCGATAAAGTCGATAAAATGGATATTGCCACAATGGAAATTGGCGCTATTGTCTATTCTATAGGCATAGTTGACAATAATGAAGTAATTATTGAAAATATTGGATGTGTAATGTACGAGGCTACTTTATATTTTAAAATCCAACAAGAGACTTGTAACTTTTATATATATGAAAGAGATGTTAAATAAAGGAGGGAGACAATTATGCTTTTTAAATTAGCGACATTACTATTTTTATCTACTTTTTTGGTGTCACCAACTAATAATATCGCAAAAGAATACCATTTTTCTAATAAAACACCTGATTCGTATGTTTGTAAAGAACTCAGTGAAGAAGCAATAATTATGTGTACTAATTCTGAGCAAGAATCTTTTAATAATGTTATTTCGTTTCAGTTTGTTAGTATTAAAAAAATTAAAAATGTTTTTGCAAATGGTTCAGCTCTATTGATTAGTTCTAATATTGAAGATAATAATAGTATAAACATCAATATAAGACCAACAGAAAATGATAGTGAAATAAATTTAAAATTTGTGACAGAAAAAAATGAGAAGATAATATATGATCTATATTTTTCCAAGGATTCCGATGGAAAATGTTATACAACAAATTTATCTTTAGATGTTGTAAAAAGAAAAGCTTCAAAAGAATTAGATTATAATATTATATCTTTTGAGGATAATCCTAGTTATGTTGATGATTCCATAATTTCACCAACAGCTATAGGTGTAGTTGGAAGTGTATCTGGAACATTGAAATGGACTGATGATTCCGGAAAAACACATCCATTAGTTGGAGCAAGAGTTAAAGTTACTATTAGTGGAAGCTGGTGGAGTTCGACTACATATACCAATTCAACAGGTTATTATAACATAAGCTATAATGATATTTGGTACATTGGTTCAGGAAAACCAACTGTTCATATTTATGCTGATGGTGAATCAGTAAGTGTTTCATATAATGGCATTTACGAAAAAACGAATGAATTTAGCGGAAGTAGTGGTGATTTCGTTTATTCTTACACATTTAATCCAACTTCTGATGGTGATATGGGAAAAGCAATGCATCTTCTGCAAGCGGGTATTAATTATGCCAATTATATTGAAGAATTAAATGGAGGTACTCCTATCACTAAATGTACATTTAATTATCCATCAAACCCAGAGAAAGGCTGTTATTATGACGGAGCAAATAATGTGTTTATTTCTTCTAAATCTAATGCTGAAGGATTTCCTACTTCTTATGCCTCATGGGATGTTATAGGACATGAATATGGTCATCATGTTCAAAAATGTTTTGGTATTGCTGCTAATCCAGGTGGTACGCATATTATTAATCACAATGTAATTGATGATCAATATAATAAAAAAAATACTGACGGATCAAATAAATACACTTTAAATGAAGCCAAAGATCGTGGACTAAGATTGGCATGGGGAGAAGGGTGGCCTACTTTTTGGTCTACAGTTGCACAAAGTACTTTCTCAGAAGATATTAAGACGATAAATACAGTAGGTGATTTAAGATATTCTACATATCAAAACTTTTATTATGATATAGATACTTATGATGCGAAAACAAATGGAGTGTCATATGAATATTTAGGTGACGCTGATGAGATTGCTATTACAAGCATATTGTATAAGCTTTATTCGCCAACAAAGGATGAATATGATTCTTTTTCTATCTCTGATAAAGAGTTATGGACTATTACTGTTGCTTCTAAGCCTCATTATTTTTCTCAATTTGTCCAAGCATTATATAATTATGGTTATAATCCACACGAATTAGGGAAGCTTTTATCTAAATATGTTATTGCTATTAGTGATATAACTATTTCAAATAATAGTCTAGATGATTATCCAATTTTTAATTGGTCGACTTATATGGGAAGTGAATATCTTTTTTATAACAATTTTGATCTTGCTTTTGTTGATTCTAACGGTAACGAAATCTTCAAAAAAAGCAATATTATTTCTACTGGAAATAAATGTCAATATGCTTTAACTAAAGATGAATGGGTTAAAATAATTTCTTCGAATGGCAATACATATTACGTTTACGTAATTGCTAGGCAAACAAACAATTACACCAGTGGAAATTATTATTCTGAATATTTCGAGTTTGAAAAACCAAAGAAGACATCAGAAACAATATTTTTGGATAATATTAGATATTATGAAAAGAGTTTTATAATTGCTCCAGACTCTGCATGGTATTTTACAATTAATTTTGCACAATCAGGATATAAAATGATTCAAACATTTAGCACAGCAGATACACGAATGTGGTTATATGATTCTGATAGAATTACTATAATAGACTCTGATGATGATGATGGTTACGATTTCAATGCATTAATTTATAAAAAATTGGATGCAAACAAAGATTACGTATTAAAAGTGGATTTATATTCTAGAAATTCATCTAACGAAGTAAAACTTGCTATTGCACCAATTTCTGGTGTTCAAAGTTCAGATGCACATAATATGGAAAAATATGAAAGAATTATGAATATTAATACCTATCATAATTTTGGTTGGGGTTCTTATTTAGTACTTGATCACGCAAAAGCAGTAACTTGGACTCCACCAGTAAGTGGAAATTATAGGATAAGTCTTACAAGTGAATTTGATAACTATCTTTATGTAATTGATCCAAGAAAGACGAGTTCTCTTGTATTAGACGTAGATTATAATGATGATTATACTGGTTTCAATGCACAATTATCTGGATATTATGAAGACGATGTTACTTATTTTATTATTTATTCGCAATATAATCCTTCTAGATCTTTTACTGATTTAGATACAGGAGATGATATTTCTTTAGATATAGCTTATATTTAATGTAATATTTCTATTTTAAAAGAGAAACTTTAAATCGTGCACATAAATAAAAATCGAAACATTTATATTAATAAAATTTATTTCCAGAAAACTAAGAAATTGTAAAAAAACTAAAAGTGCGCAGACGAGATCAACCAGCTTATTCCTATACTTACTTGCAGTGATTTGGAAAAAGTTAAAGACAGAATTAAAAAAGCAATTGAATTGACAAATTCCAATTTAGTCGTTATGGATTGGTTTAATTTATTCCACTAATAATTTAGGCGTTTTCGTGGCTTATAATTGAGAGCGAACAGTTTGAGGAAGTTCCTCAAAAGGGACTTCCTTTTTCGCCATGTGCTGCTTTTTCGATTGAGATTAATAATTGAAGTGCTTTTTAAAATAATTTTATATCTGTTAATTATATCTATTCTATTTTAACGGCTTTAAATTCAATATTTACATCATTATAGCCTGGAACATAGTTAAAATCCATAAATGGCATTTTAGTAGGCATTACTTCTTTATATAATTTATCATTAACGTACATAACAAACTTATAGCCTTCTATTTTAGAAATTCTATAATTTAAAGTAGTTCCTGCTAAAAAAGTTTCTTTTGGTTCATATTCAAATACAATGTTTTCATCATATGTTAAATGACAATTGAAATAATAATTACCATGTGAATTACCTCGGCTTGATTTTGAAATCAATTTAAGATTAGCTGTATCTTTAATGCCATCTAATTGATAACTAACTTCAAATTCATCAACTATTGCATCACCATCATTATCAATAAGTTTGAATAACATATTAGTTATCTTTAATGGATCAAATCGCTTATTGTATAGTTTGTAATAATTTATTTTACTATAATTTATTGATTCTGCTTGATCAAATTCAATAACATAATTATTATTTCCTTCACTTAAAACTAGGTTTATATGGTATGCTTCATAAGTCTTATCTCCATTAGAAACTGTTGATAAGTCTTTTATCTTGTTTTGATTTGTTTTAACGTATTCCATCGTACTAATATTTGAAAATTCTAGATTAATTTTTAGATTTGGATTAATTGTTGATGTCCCTTGAAAAAGAGCTGGCTGTAAAGCAATACTAAATTGTTTTTGTTTAAAGCAACCGGTTAAACTAAGGCTTAATATTAATAATAAAAAGATATTAAATATTTTTTTCATATTATATATCGCACCTCCAGGTCGTAAATCTAATATAAATATAACACATAATTTCAAAAAGCCATAATGAATATTTATGATAACTTTCACATTTTCCTATGGAAAATAACAAAACCTAAATGTAAAAAGCAACGAATCTATGTAAAACTATTTTTCCACGTATGTCAATAATTTTAAAATAATTTTATTGACAATAAAAACAAGCTGAAGTATATTATAACGATTTAGTGATGATACATACTAAATGAACGGAAAGGAAAATGGTGAATCAAAATGCCAAAATATGAATATGTATCTAAGAAAGAATATCAACCTGTAAGAGAAGAACTTGAAGAAATAATCAAGAAAGTTCAATGTCTCGTGAGAGATGAATTTACTTTCCAATTCAAACTCGTTGGTAGTGGAGGTAAACACCTTATTACTAGAGAAGTTGGAGGAAATAAAGGCTTTGACTTTGATTACAATCTAATCCTCAATTGTGATGAAGATTATTATTTGTATCCTGACTTTGCAAAGAAAACATTAATGAAAGCATTTAATGAAGCGGTAAAAGGAACTAAATATGATTATCCAGAAGATTCAACTACTGCAATTACAATTAAGGTAAAAGATAAAAATCATAGTAAAATTATTCATTCATGTGATTTTGCAATTATTTATTATCCTGATCTAGAGGATGATGAAGAAAGTTATTTTAAATATGTGAGACACGATAAGCAAAGAGATAAATACACTTGGGAAATCAGAAATTGCAGTAAAAATTATGATCGCAAGATTGAATGGTTGAAGACAAATGTTGACGGCTATTGGGAAGAAATCAAAGACGAATATATAAAAGTAAAAGATGCAAATAATAATCCAAACAAGCATTCGTTTCAACTCTATTATGAAGCGGTAAATAATGTTTATAATCGCAATTAAATTTTATGTCCGATAAGTACCGTTATTGGAGTTCTAATGATTGCCTAAAGTATACTTTTGATAAACTATTTATAATATTTCGTGGTAATAAAAAGTAAGGCACTTTTGATAGGCGATAATTCGTTTGTTGAAAGTGTTTTTTTTGCAAATAAAAAAGGATGAGCATGGAGCCTGCTTCATCCCACTAAAGCAAATGATCATAAAATTTTAGCTAGCTTTGTTTTGATTCATTTGTGGTGCTTTAGATTTATTGAGAACTACTGACGTCAAGGTATAATCCTAGTGCAAACATGAAGCAAAGTCATTTCTAGAAAATGATGACCTTCAAGGCATCTACCAATATAGCGTATCCCTCTGATCGCCTCTCATTAATACTATAGTGGTTTAATTCAAAAATTAGCAAATTTTTTTTAACATTTTAAAATGTAAACTTGCAGTTCCTATGCAAAATGCACACTTTTTTATATAATACAATTATCGTGAGATACTGGCTTCTGCCTAGGATCTAAAGGAATAAATGAAACACGTGTACACGCTAAATCATTATTCCTTTTTTTCTTGCAAAAATTTGTAGTGTTCACAAAGAAAACTATAGAGGCAAGCGTAGGTATACACGTTTTTTGCCTCGTATGATGGAGGCAAAGTATGGAAGAAAAATATAAAGATTTGTATGTTATTTGGAATCAGCAAGGAGTTTTAAAAGATAATCTTATTGTTATTTCGATGCTAGTTAAAGCAAATATAACCGAAAAACAAATATGCAAGTTTTATCAAATTTCTTTGGAGAATCTTCGTTGGTTAAAGAAGCAGTATTTTGATTTTGCTTATGCGTTTGACAAAGATAATATTACTGAGCTTGTAGAGTGTTTTAAAACATTAAGACAAGTGGCACATGGTTATTCCAAAAAAGTACCAAGAAAACAATATTATAAAAATAAGCATGGTGAGGATAAATACACATTACAAGAGGTCGAAGCGTGGTTTGAACCTGATTTAAAATCAACGACTTACATTTTGGAAAAATTTTTCGGTGCAAATTGGCGTAACGATTCAGAAGTTCTAAAAATTGCTGAACGAAAAATAGAAAGTAAAAAAGAGGAGTGGTCGAATGGAAATTTTGATGAAACATATTGATGAAATAATAGCCTATGAGAATAATCCTCGAAAAAATGATGATGCCGTGGAAGCTGTAGCCAATTCAATCCATGAATTTGGCTTTAAGGTTCCTATTATTATAGATAAAAATAATGTAATCGTTGCTGGACACACAAGATTGAAAGCATCAAAAAAATTAGGACTTACAATGATACCATGTATTGTTGCGGATGATTTAACTGAAGAACAAATAAAAGCTTTTCGATTAGCGGATAATAAAACAGCTGAGATTTCTTCTTGGGATAAAAAGAAACTTGAGGAAGAGTTAAAAAATATTGATTGGGAAGCAATAAATATGGAGTTATTTGGCTTTGATAATATTTTTGATTCAATGCCTCAAGAAGTAATTGATGATGAATTTGATGAGGGACAATATTTGCCTGCTGAAGCTTATTCAAAACAGGGAGATGTATATTTATTAAAAAATCATCGAGTAATGTGCGGTGATTCAACGAACATTGAAATGGTTAAAACATTAATGGACGATCATATTGCAGATATGATTTTTACAGATCCGCCATATAACGTAAACTATGAAGGAAGCGATGGTCAATCAATAAAAAATGACAATATGGAAAATGAAGAATTTTATAAGTTCTTACTTGAAGTTCATAAGAATCTTTTTAGTTTTGTTAAAGAGGGTGGTTCAATTTATGTCTGCCATGCAGATAGTGAAGGGCTTAATTTTAGAAAAGCCTTTGTTGATGCTGGATTTAAATTAGCTCAATGTCTTATATGGGTTAAAAATTCATTTACATTGGGTCGTCAAGATTATCAGTGGCAACATGAGCCAATTTTATATGGATGGAAGGAAGGTGGTGGTCATTATTTTGTTAATGACAGAACTCAGGGAACTACATGGTTTTTTGATAAGCCAAAGCATAACGATTTGCATCCTACAATGAAACCTTTAGAACTAGTGGGACAAGCTATCAACAATTCAACATTAAAAGGTCAACTTGTGTTAGATCTATTTGGTGGTTCTGGCTCTACACTAATTGCAAGCGAACAAGCTGGCAGAATTAACTATTCCATGGAGCTTGATGAAAAGTATGCAGATGTTATTGTAAAAAGATACATTAAATATATTGGTTCAATGAATGATTGCTACTTATTAAGAGATGGAGAGAAAATACCTATTTCTTCAATTGAGGAATTTTCAAAAATACTCGAAAGTTAAAAAATATAACTTGCTATAGTGAGACTTTAGAGTGATTTATATGAATGCCAAAGGAGGAAATAGAAATGGAAAGATTAAATATTAGAGATTGGCAAAAATCATTTATTAATGGAGAGTTTGATTTAGCAGATAGAATCACTCAAATCAAAGCGGGCTGGTATGATTGGTTTTGTAGAGACACAAGCCTAAGAAACAAAACAATTAAACTAGGAAACATCATTAAAAGAATTAAATCAGGTGGAAAAGCTGATTTAGAAAAAAACTATGTTTTCTTTAAAAACAATTGTCCATGTTATGGTGGATTGTACGATGATTTTCGTATTTGTGATATTGAAACACGAGATGTTCAATTAACAATTTCTGTAAATTGCAGTTATGAAAATGCTAGATATACGGTTTATGGAAGAAAAAACAATTTTGAAGAGCCAATATTTAAAACTAAATCGGTAAGAGAACTAGTTAAGTGGATCAATACACCTTGGGAGGTAGCATAATGGGAATTAGAACAAAGAACTTTATTCAAAGCAATCCGCATCCGAAAGGAAAGAGGGTTGGTGATTGTGTTGTTCGAGCAATAGTTCATGCTTTTGATAGAGATTACTTAGAGGTACGAAGAGAACTAAATCAATTTAAAAAGGAAGTAGGCTGTAAAACATATAAAGACCATGATTTTATTTATGAGTATTTAAAAGATTACGAGGAGATTAAATTTAAAGCTGAAATTGGTAAACCCAGAACAAAAGTTTGGGACTTTCTAAAAGAACATCCAACAGGTACATTTATCTTAAAAGTTAGGCATCATGTGACGGCAGTTATAGATGGCTATTTAAAAGATAGTTGGGACTGCGGATATCTAACTGTATATAAGGCATGGAGAATAAAATGACCAAAAAAATAAAAGCTGGCGATAAAATAAAAATAATCAGCATGAAAGATGAACCTGACTATAATAATAGAATAGGAGTCGTTGAATATATTGATGATGCAGGTCAACTTCATGGCTCATGGGGAAGTTTGGCTGTAATTCCAGATGTCGATCAATTTGAAATTATAAAAGAATAGCTCATTAAAAGTGGGCTATTTTTTGCGTTTAATTAATCCTAATTATCATCTAAATATGGCAAGATTTTAAATATAAAATATTTAAAAAAATAGTGAAAATATAACTTGCTATAGTGATTTTTTAGAGCGATATATATGAATGCAAAAAGGGAAAGTCTTTTGCAGAAAGAGTGAAAAAATATGTTAAACACAAAATTTGGAATTGAAATTGAATTCACAGGAATTACAAGAAGAAAGGCAAGTGAGGTAATTGCAAAGTTCTTTGGAACAACAGCAATCCATGTTGGAACATACTACGATGTATTCGAAGTCAAACAACCTGATGAAAGAAAGTGGAAAATCATGTCTGATGGTTCGATAAGATGTCAAACCAAAGTAAATAATGCAATTGTAGAAGCATCTTGCGATTATAGTGTCGAATTAGTAAGTCCAATACTAACTTATCAAGAAGACATTGAAAATTTACAAGAGTTAATTAGAGAATTGAGAAAAGCAGGAAGTTTTACGAACGGAACATGCGGAATTCATATTCATTTAGATGGAGCAAATCATACAGTTAAATCAATCAAAAATTTCATAAACATCATTGCAAGTAAAAATGATCTTTTCTATAAGGCACTTCAAATTAAAGAATCAAGAATTGATTATTGCAAAAAAATAGATAAATCATTAGTCGAAAGATTAAATTGTAAGAAACCTGTGTCAATGGAACAAATTGAGGATATTTGGTATGAAGGTTATTATGGTTCACGAACTCGACATTATCATGAGTCAAGATATCATTTCTTAAATCTTCACAGCTTTTTCACAGGAAACCATACGATTGAGCTAAGAGGTTTTAATTCTGAGTTACACGCTGGAAAAGTTAGAAGTTATATTGTTCTAGCGTTAGCGTTAAATCATCAAGCGTTAACACAAAAGGGAGCAAGTAGAAAACAACCTCAAGTCGAAAATGAGAAATTTGCAATGAGGACATACTTAAATCGAATCGGAATGATTGGTGATGAATTCAAAAATTGTAGAGAACACTTAACAAAATCATTGAATGGTTGTTCAGCATGGAGATACGGAAATACGACAGTCATTCATCAATAAGAAAAGGAGATGATAAAATGAGTAAACTTTACTACCTAGCCTATGGTTCAAATCTCAACCATGAACAAATGAAAATTCGCTGTCCGCAGGCAAAACCTGTGGGCAGTATGATACTTCAAAATTACAGTCTTGAATTTCGCTCATATCTTACAATTATTAAAAACAATCGTGGACAAGTTCCAGTTGGTATATGGGAAATAAGTGAAGACGATGAATCGAGATTAGATATTTATGAAGGCTATCCAAAATTTTATAGAAAAGAATTTCTCGATCTTACGATAAATAACAACAAAGTAAAAGCTTTAATATATATCATGAATGATGTAAGAAAAGTTGCACCACCAGATGGTTATTACATGAAAACATGTTATGAAGGATATAGAGATTTTGGATTTGATTATTCATTCTTAATGGAGGCATATCTAAAAAGTATGATTTAAATTTTAAAAAATTGGGCTCACACAGGCTTTGTGTGGGCTTTTTAAATGGTTGTCGACTAATTGCTCAACATTTAACAAAGAGCCCACAAATCCCCTAATTTCAAAAGTTTTAAATTAACGCACTATAGTTAAAATCAAACTTGCTATTCGCATTTAAAAGAGCGATATATATAGGTGTCAAAAGACAGAAAGAGAGATTTAAAATGAAAGCGTTGTTTTTTTATAAAGTAGAGGATTTTACCTACGACGAAAATATTGAGTGGATGGATGAAAAGAAAGATATTTGGGTTGATGATGAAGATGAAAATTATATGGAAGCGGAAGAATTTGAAGTAAAGAAAACAATCATTCTACCAGAAACTGAATTCATTTATTTATTAAAGCATCCATTTGAGGATAACAAACACATTATTAAATTCAATAGTGAAATTGACTTGTCAGGTGATGTTAGAAACTGCATTTTATTTAGATGCAAAGAACACAAACTTGGATTACTTGTTGATTCACAGGGATTTGATTATGTTAGATATGGTGCATTGGTAAATGCAAATGCATTAAAATAAGAATTAGATAAATTAAAAGAAAAATAAGGAGTACGGAGCAAATGCTCCTTTTTTTGTACATAAGGAGGAAAGGAAAAATGAAAAAAATAATCACTTGCGAATCTGTTTTTCGTGGACATCCAGATAAAGTTTGTGATCAAATAAGTGATGCTATTTTGGATGCTTGTCTAGAGCAAGATAAAAATTCAAGAGTCGCAATTGAATGTGCTATTAAAGATGATATGGTTTGGCTTTTTGGTGAAATTTCAACAACGGCGAAGGTTGATTATACAAGAGTTGCCAAAAAAGTACTTCGTGAGGTTGGATATGAAGGAGAGTCTTATATTTTAGAAAAGATTTCAAAGCAATCAAATGATATTGCTTTGGGAGTCGATAAAGATGGTGCAGGTGATCAGGGAGTGATGTTTGGTTACGCTGAAGACAATAATTCAAACTTCATGCCATATCCATTAATGCTAGCACATGAAATTTCTAGAAAAATGGAATTTTTAAGAAAAGAAAAATATCCACATATTTTTGGCTCTGATGGGAAATGTCAAGTAAGTGCTATTTACGATAACGATTCTTTTATAGCAATCGATACAATAGTTGTATCTATTCAAACAAAAGAAAATGTACCATTAAAAATTATCGAACCAATTATTGTAAATGAGGTTTTAAATACATTAGGTATCTGTCTGGAAAGCACCAAAATATTAATTAATCCAACAGGAGCATTTGTGGTCGGAGGCTCTTATGCCGATTCTGGATTAACAGGAAGAAAAATAATTGTAGATACATATGGAGGTGTTGCTCGTCACGGGGGTGGAGCTTTTTCAGGAAAAGATCCAAGCAAAGTTGATAGGAGCGGAGCACTTTATTGTCGTTATATTGCAAAGGCAATTGTAAAAGCACAACTAGCCAAAAAGTGTGAGGTAAATGTTGCTTATTCTATTGGAATCGCAGAACCAGTTTCAATTAGTGTTAATTCGTTTGGAACAGGGAATGATGAATATATTTTAAAACTAATAAAAGAAAACTTTGATTTCAGACCAGCGAATATTAAAAAAGAATTAAATTTATTAAACATAAAATATTATCCGTTAGCGTGTTATGGAGCATTTGGTCGAAATGAGTATCCATGGGAGCAAGTTGATGAAAAGGCAAAAATACTTCAAGCACAAAAAACCTAGTAAATTAGAAAGGTTTTATAAATCTGATTCTTGGCATTTAGCAAGAGCGATTGTTATAGCACGTGCTAATGGATTATGTGAGAAATGCGGTAAGGTGGGAAGCGAAGTTCATCACATTGTACATTTAACAATTGAGAATGTAGATGATGTTTCTGTTTCGATAAATCCAAAAAATTTAATATTACTATGTAAAGATTGTCACAACAAAGAACATCATCGATTTGGAAAATTTACTGATTATTCTTTTGATGCTGATGGAAATTTAATACACACTTCGAATAAACCTTATAAATGATTTTTTTATTTGAATTAATATCTTCTTTGAGTGATTTATAAACAAAGGAGGATATTAAAATGGATTCATTTGATTATGAGGATCTTAAATCTGAACTTACCTTTATCATCGAAATTAAACAAAGAATAGGAGGAGCATTTGATAGTTCGCCAAAGGAACAAGATATGCTTGCACACGTTCAAATGATTTTAGATGAATGGATGAAAATGCTGATTGAAAAATCAAATTAAACAACCCACCCCCCCATTTAAATGTATTTTCTTTTGCTCAGTACCGTTCGCCCCCACCTCTCATTTGTGGAAGGCAAATTTTTTGAAAATCTCAAATTTTGAAAACTATAACTTGAATTACCCCCTCTATAATGCAAATTTATAAAGTAGGGGATTGGTAATAAAGATGATTAAAAAGGGAAAAAACAAAATTAAAGATGAAAAAATTGAATTTTTTGGGGATGTATGTGATTCGATTTTATATTTAAAAACTCTTTTTAAAATACGAAAAGAAATTAGCTTTTGGGAAGATAAACTTGATATGTATTTTAAATTAATTGACATAATTCACGATGTTGAAGAAAAAGAATTTGTAAAACTCCAAGAATATATTGATGCATATGATAAATTATCGGATTAAGGTATCAAAAAGTTTTAATTGATATTTTTCATTCGTTTTGGTAATTATTAAATAACAAAAGGAGTGACTTAATTGGATAATGTAGAAAAGTCAATGTCGAATAAAGTTTTTGATTTGCTTTTTAACTTAAAAGCCTGCTTCCAGATTAGAAAGAATGCAAGTTGCATTAAAGAAAATGATCTGGATTCATACCTATATCTCTTAAATCTAATAGAGCAAGAAGAAAATAGGATTTGGATTGATATTGAAAAAGAAATTAAATAATAAGCCGTTTGTATTTGTAAAAGGATTGTAATTGCCCGCTTAAAAGTGGGCTTTTCTTTTAATAAAAAAATGTAAAAATTGTAAAAAATATAACTTGCTATAGTGAGCTTTTAGAGTGATATATATAGTACCGAAAGGTTAAGGAGGAAAGAAAATGAAAAACTTAATTAAAATGTACAAAACAAAAATTCAAAATGCTAAAGGAGAAAATGATATTAAAGATATTATAATTGGAATTTCAAAAGACTGCAGTGCTTACAAACTTAGCTGGGAAGCATTCTTAGATTTAAGAAACAAAACCTTATCAAAGGGAAAAGAACTTAAAGTTGCATGGGGACAAAGATAAGAAAAGACTCACAGAAATGTGGGTTTTTCTTTTCTTAAAAAAGACTATCTATAGTAAAAAAATAACTTGCTATTATAGCTTTTTAGAGTGATATATGTAGTACCGAAAGGTTAGGAGGAAAAAATATGAAACCAGAGTTGAGAAAAAACGTTCTTGAAAAAATAGCAAAAGAAAGATTATCCATTAGCACATTGGAAAAACGATATAGCGATGGATTAGACTTTTATGATAATGACGAAGGTTCAATCGATGTTAAAGATTTAAAAGACACCTTAAATTATGTTTACGCTTTAGGTTATAAAGATGCAAATAAAGTAATTAAAATCAAACTAGAAAGCACTGGCAAAGTTGTTGAAATTGGTCGAAAAGTTACACTTTATGGGATTGAATATACAATTGTTGGAATTGACAAAGATTATACAGTTTTCGCCTGTCTCAATCCTCGAAACTCAGATGAAGCAACAATTAAAAGTTTATTAGATAGTGAAATTGAAGAATTAATTGAAGACGGAACATTGAAATTATAAGAGGTCACGAGATGAACAAAAGTATTGAAGAATTAAGAATTGATCTAGAAAACTTAATAATAAGTAAAGGTCAAACAATGGAAAATTATGAAAAGCTACTATATTACTATCAAATTTCACTTGGTTGGTCAGAAAAAAAGGCAATTGAATACATTATTGAATTATTTGATAAAGGTGTTATAGACAAAATAATTGTTCTGGGAAAAGGAGATAAATAAGCATGAAATGTATAATTTGTGGAAATGAAATAAAAAAATATGGTAATAATCCGTATCCGATTTCAAAAGATGGAGAGTGTTGCAATGAATGTAATTTAAACGCAGTTGTTCCTTATCGTATTTTTTTAAATTCTATAGAAAAGAAAAATATAGCATTATTAATTAAGACAGATGGAACTATTGAGATAGTAAAACCAAAAGAGAAATATTTTTCATTAAAGGAATTACAAAAATGCGTCGATGGATACATTGAAATTGGGCAACAAGTTTTTGAAGAATATTTAACGGTGGTTAACGAAGAAGGATTACTTCTTAAACTTCCATTTAATAATTTGTTCTATCAATTATATGGAATTAAATTTTATGGTAATGTTCTAATTTGTCCATTAAACATTTTTGAAAAACCTGAGGAATAAATAACTAGCCTTATTCTTCGCACAAAGCCCTTTTGTGGGGCTTTTTAATATCTAGGAGGAATTAACCAATGTATCAAATTAAATTAAAAGTAAACGGCAACGGAACGCTTACGTTTGAACAAAAACCGAGATTAAAGCTTGGAACATCATACGAAGATAATAGCGTGAAATTAGTATTTGAAATCGATGATTCTGTTGAAGGCGAATATCATTATATTAAATTATTAAATGGGAATTTAAGTTGTTTATATCGTGTTAAGAATAATGAAATTGTTTTATCTAAAACCATTACTTCAAAAGAAGGTGTATGGCTTCTTTCGTTTATATCCACAAATGGAGTTATTGAAAATAATGAGACAACTGGAAATTATGTTTTTATAACTGAACCAATAGAGGCTGTTGTAGTAAAAGGAATATTAAAAAGCGGATATCGTAGTGTTGAACTTGAAACATTAGATAAACTTTTTTCAATGAATTTTACAGAATTGGTTATACCAGAAGGAGTTACATCTATAGGAGATTATTTTCTATATAATAGCAAATTATCATTTGCAATAACGATTGGAATTGATGTTGTTTCAATAGGAGCGTACCCATTTTATGATGCGACTATTACACAACTAAAGTTTGTCGAAAATTGTCGACTTAATGAATTAAAGGAAAATTGTTTTTATAATTTAACCTTTCTATCTGATGTAATTTTACCAAAAAGCATAGAAATATGGGGCAAGTATTGTTTTAAAAATACAACAGGTAAAAAGCTAGGTTTTGAAAAGAATTCTGCTTTAAAAAATCTTGGATCTTACGCCATTTGGGAAAATTATTTTGAAGAGGTTGAACTGCCTGATCATTTAGAATCATTATCAGGTAACACCTACGTAATTAAAAATTGTTCTTCCTTAAAGAAAATCTGGATACCTAACACTATTACAACAAATATTCCTGCTAATGCAATTTATGGTAATCCAGTGCTTGAAGAAATTGTACTTCAAGAAGGTTTTAATGTTTCCGCAAATTTCGTTAATTGCACTAACTTAACTGCAAAGGCAATAGAAGGTATGCTTTTGGCTTTGAAAAATTTAAATGGGTTATCAGCTAAAAGTATTACATTAGGATCAACAAATTTGGCGAAATTATCAGAATCGCAAAAAGCTATTGCAACAAATAAAAATTGGACACTTTCGTAGGAGGAATAATTATGGAAAAAGAATATAAGGCAGGCGAAGGTAAAATTTGGAAATCAAAATTAGATGGTGCATACTTATCTGATGTTTTAATTTTAGGAAAACAAGATAAACTTGAAAATTATGAGCAAGTTGATCCGCCTGTTTATGATGAGGGTGAAGAAGATGCCTAAATGTGTTTATAAAGAATATACGAGACTGAAAAAATTATTTACAAATGTTGATGATTCAAAAAGAGAGTTGGTTGATGAACTTTTAAGAAAAGCATCTTTTTTAAAAGTTGAATTAGACAATTTAGAAAAGTTAATTATTAGTCATGGATCAATTGAAAAATCTAGTAAAGGCAATGTTAGACAATCCGTTTATTATCGAACATATTTATCTAGCTTAAATGTATATCAAGGAATTATAAAAACTTTAAATAGCATTATGGGAAAAAATATTATTGATGATGACGATGAATTCGATGAATTTTTAAGGAAAGCTAATGAACTATCTGGTTGAGTATTATAAAAAAATTGAATCTGGCGATATTATTGTTGGTAATGAATTAAAGACAGAATTAAACACTCTTATTACAGATCTTGAAAATGAAAAATATATCTACGATGAATCAGCAGGCAATTTAAGAATAGATTTTATTGAAAAATTTTGTAAACATACAAAATCACCTTTTAATGGCAAACCTTTTATTTTGGAATTATGGGAAAAAGCGTTACTACAAGTTGCATATGGCTTTAAATTTAAAGAGACAGGGTTAAGAAGATTCAATGAAGTTATTTTATTAATTGCTAGAAAGAATGGTAAAACAACGTTTGTTGCAGGTATTGATTTATCTGAATTCTTTTTATCTCGTGGAGGAGTAGATATTGTGTGTGCATCAAATACAAATGATCAAGCTTCTATTTTATTTGAGGAGATAAACAATATGAGAGAACAAAGCAAAGCTCTATCAAAGCCTAATAGGAGTCGTAAAAACATCTTCTATATTTATCAGCCGAAAACAAAAAATAAAATTAAAAAATTGTCCGCTCAATCTCGAAATCTTGATGGTTATAATATCGAAGTTGGGTGCATTGATGAAGTACATCAAATGACTGATTCAAAAGTTTATGATGCAATTAAACAAAGTCAATCGACAAAAAAAGAGCCACTTATTTTCATTATCAGTACAGAAGGTAATGTTGTAGGTGGCTTTTTAGATGGCAAATTGGATTATTGTAGAAAAATGTTGAAGGGGGAAATTAAAGATGAACGAGTTTTACCATGGTTATATACACAGGATTCAGAAGAAGAAATTTATAAAGATAAAACAAGTTGGCAAAAATCTAATCCCTCTTTAGGTAATGTTAAAACTTTTCAATATCTAGAAGATATTATGAATAAATCAAAAAATGATTTATCAACAAGACTTACAATGCTTTGCAAAGATTTTAATATAAAGCAATTAGAAAGTGGTAGTTGGCTATCATTTGATGATATAAACAATGAAGCAATTTATGCAATAGATGAAATAAGAGATTCTTATGCTGTTGCGGGTGTAGATCTTTCGTCAACTACTGATTTAACAGCAGTTGTCCTATTAAGTATTAAAAATGGAAAACATTATGTGCTTCCACATTTTTTTATGCCAAGTGAAGTTTTGGAAAAAAGGCTTCAGGAAGACAATGTTCCTTATGATATTTGGGTAAGAAAAGGGTTTATAACTTTATCAAATGGTAGTCAAAATGATTTTAGTTTAGTTACTCATTGGTTTCGTCAAATGGTAACAGAATATGACATTCGACCTTTGTGGGTAGGTTATGATCCATGGAATTCGGAATATTGGGTTAAAGAAATGGAAGATGCAGGATTTACATTAGAAAAAATACGGCAAGGTGTTTTTACTCTTTCAGAGCCGATGAAACAATTAGAGGCTGATTTGAAAAATCATATTTTAAATTACAACAACAATCCAATTTTAAAATGGTGTCTTGCAAATACACAGGCAAAGATAGATGTTAACGGCAATATTCAGCCATGTAAATTAAACTCAAAATTTAAACGCATTGATGGAGCGGTCGCTCTTATCATTGCTTATGCCGTTTTAAATCGTTACAAAAAAGATTATGAAGTCATGGTTAGTTAGGAGGTGTATGAATGGGAATTTTCAAACGAAAAAATAAAACGCAAGTACCAATTGCTGATTTTAACTTCTTAAATAAAATGAATATTCCATTAGTTCCCTTTGGGACAAATATTACTAATAGCGATGTAGTTATGATGTGCATTGATCGAATAGCATCGCAATGTGCAAAACTTAAAATGAGCTATGTTAAGAGGGGAGAAAAAGGGGAACAAAAAGAAAAAAATGGTGATATATCATTCGTGTTAAAACATCGACCAAATGAACTAATGACACCATATCAATTCATATATAAATCAGTAACATTATTAATGCTTAATAATAATTGTTTTATTTATCCATTGTATGATAAAGAAACCTATCGATTAAAAGCATTATATCCTTTAAATCCAACAATTGTAGAACCCGTTATCGATTCCATCGGAGGTCTTTTTTTAAATTTTTATTTTGAAGATGGGAAAAAATATTTATTACCTTATGAAAACGTTATGCATCTAAAAAGGTTTTATGGAAAAGATGAGATCTATGGTGGAACAAATGCTAAGGGCGAACATAGTGCACTATTAAAAACTCTTAAAATTAACGATGCCTTATTGCAGGGAGTGGAAGGAGCGATTTATTCTTCATTTCAAATTAAAGGTTTATTGAAGATAAATGGGATGCTTAAAGAATCCGATAAGCAAAAACAAATTGATGAATTTAATCGATTATTGGAAAAATCCATTCAATCAAAATCATCGGTAATTCCACTTGATAGTAAGGCAGAATATACACCACTAACGAATGATCCAAAATTGATTGATTCTGATACTTTGAAATTTATTCAAAGCAAAATTTTAGACTATTTTGGAGTAAGTCAAGAAATTCTTTCTAATAACTACGATGAAAATCAATTCAATGCGTTTTATGAATCAACAATCGAACCAATAGCCATTCAAATTAGCGAGGTTCTATCGAATGGATTATTAACTAATAATCAACTAGAGAATGGTGAAGAGATCATTCTTTTTAGCGAGCGACTTCAATATGCTTCTTGGCAAACAAAAGTAAACGCAATTGAAAAACTTATGGGGCTAGGAATTATGTCTTTAAATGAATCAAGAGGAATTCTAGGACTTGAGCCTGTTGAAGGCGGAGATAAAAGATTGCAAAGCTTAAACTATGTCGATGCAACAAAAGCAAATAAATACCAAGTAAATGAAGATGATTCATCAAAAAAGGAGGATGAAAACGATGAATAGCAACAAAGAAATACGACTTGCAGAAATGAGATTTGAAGAAGCCGAAGGTAAGATGATTCTTGAAGGATATGCAATTGTTTTTGAACAAGAAACACTTATAGGTGATGAAGAAAGAGGCTTCAAAGAAGTTATTTCAAAAACAGCTCTTACAGATACATTAATGAAGGATGTTCCATTGAAATATAATCATATGGACTCCTTTTTAATTTTGGCTCGAACAAAAAATAAGAGCCTATCTTTATCGATTGATAATATTGGTTTAAAAGTTCATGCAGAACTATTGGATACTCACACAAATGAAGATGTTTATAAAATGGTTCGAGCAGGACTTTTAGATAAGATGAGTTTTGCTTTTACAGTGTCAAAGCAGACATGGGATAGAAGTGAAAAGATACCAGTCAGACGAATTGAAAGTATCGAACGCCTTTATGATGTTTCGGTTGTGGATTCACCTGCATATGAAGGAACTTCTATTTATTCACGTTCTTTAGATTTGGCGGAGGCTGAACTAAACGCTATGGATTTAGCTATACGTGAGGAAAAAGCAAAAATTATCAAAGCAAAAATAAACATTAAATCTAATTTATAGGAGGAACAACAATGAATTTAATGGTACGAAAAAAAGAAATTGAAGCACGTTTAGTAGAAATTAGAAATCTTGCCAATGAAGAAAAAGATATTGAAAAATTATCAGCTTATGAGAAAGAATGTGATTCTTTGCAAGAGGAAAGAATGACGATTGAAAAGAAACTTAATATTTCTACGAAAACTAATTATCAACCAGTAGTAATGGTTGAGAAGAAAGGTATGACAAATGAAGAATTAGAGGAGCGTGGAAAAGCTATCAAGGAAGGTCGAACAATCACGGTTGCAAGTGATGAAATTTTGCTTCCTGAACATGTTGCTGGAACAATAGCTGATGTTCCTTACAAAGAAGTATCAACGCTTGTTGATAAAGTGCATGTTGTAAATTTAAATGGTGGCGAAACGTACAAGAAGAGTTTTGTCAAAAGTCATGGTGAAGCTGGATTAACTGATGAAGGTTCAGCTTATACAGAGGTAGAACCAGAATATGGTTATTGTACGGTTACAAAAGTAAAAGTAACTGCATACACTGAGATCACTGAAGAACTAGAAAAACTTCCTGCTCTTCCTTATCAAGCAGAAGTTTTGAAAAATATTAATGTTTCACTAAGGAAAAAAATCTCTCAACAAATCTTGAGAGGTGCAGGCACTTCCAATACATTCACAGGTATTTTTTCTGATAAGGCAAATGCATTAGAAGATGAACCACTAAAATTATCTGGAATCGATGAAAACACTCTTGACGATATCATTTTTGCCTATGGAGGAGATGAGGAAGTTGAGGGTGGAGCAGTTTTAATTCTCAACAAAAATGACTTACGAGCTTTTGCTAAATTAAGAACTAAAGAAGGCAGAAAAGTACATTTAATTGATTATAAAGAAAAGACAATAGATGGTATTCCATATATTATCAATTCTCATTGTAAAGCATTAAGCGATACGAAAACTGCAGATGATGAATATGTAATGGCATATGGAGCCTTGCAAAATTATGAGGTTCCAATTTTTAGTCCTGTCGAAATTGGAAAATCCACTGATTACAAATTTAAAGATGGCATTACATGCTATAAAGCGAGTGTATTTACAGGCGGTAATGTTGTAGGGTATAACGGATTCTTACGAGTAAAAAAAGCTAGTGCATCTTAATATAAGTACATTTAATTTTACTTTTAACAACGTAAGTCAATAAGAGATGAAGGACTAAGGTATCCAAAAATGAGTAAGAAGGAACAATGAAATGAAAGGAGTAAAAAGGAATACTGAAATGAACAAAAGTAAAAGTAAAAAAGTACAATGAACCAAGTAAAAGTAAAAAGGAACAATGAAAGAAAGTACAAGTAAGAAGGTACAACGAAATGAAAACTATGAAAGTATGGGGATGCCCTCTTCAGAAATCATAGTAAGTAAAAGTAGAAAGGAACAATGAACGGAAATTGAGTAAAAAGGTACAATGAAATGAACGAAGTAAAAAGGAATACTGAAATGAAATTAAGTAAAAGTAAAAAAGTACAATGAAACGAGTAAAAGTAAAAAGGTACATGAAAGTTGGCGGACTGAAAAAATGAAAAGGAGTGTTGTATATGAGCAAAAGAGAACCTGACAAGTTTTTATTGAGAATCAAAGAATCCTTAATGATTCCAGCGAAAGACACATTCGCTGATAATGAGATAAAACTTCACATAGAAACATGCAGTCAGCTACTAATCACAGCTGGTGTTCCTGCCTCTGTTGTGTGGAGTGATAATCCTCTTGTTGAGGGGATTATCCTCATTTATGTTAAGACGTTCTTTGGTTTCAAAAATGATGGAAGCGTGAAAGAACTTCCCGCTAGCTACCAGTTGCTTGTCAACCAGCTAGTGCTTACAGCAAAGGAAGAATAATCATGTTTCCAAATGCAAGCAACACATCACTTCGTCTTTTAAACGTTGTTAATAAGCTAGATTTTCTTGGGAACAAGAGTTTAGTGATTAATAATTCAAAAGAGGTGGTGGGAATAACCAAATCCATCACCTCGAATGAATTTCAAACATCTGTTATGCTTAATCTTACATATGATTTTAAAATTAGAATTCAATCATTAGTTTACGATGGAAGTAAATATGCTGAAATAAATGATAAAATCTATAAAATAGAAAGAACTTACATAGATGGTCATTTCATAGAACTTTATTTATCGTTAACTGATTTGAAAATGGAGGATTTTCATGAAAACAACACTGGATAACTTATCAACAAATCTTTTATCTATGGTAATTAGTTATAAAAATGACATTGCAAAAGAAATCGAATATGAATTAGAAAATACCGCAGATAAAATTATTGATTATATTAAAAAGAATTGTCCAAGAGGGAATAGCGAACTACACTTGGCAGATTCATTTATTAAAACTGAAATTGGTTTTGGATCAAATAAGGTTATTTATATTTCATCTGAAAAAAAAGGAAGATTAGTACATCTTATTGAACTTGGGTTCAAACATCGTAACGGAAAATTCGTTAAAGCTCGTCCTTTTATGAGACCTGCTTATAATGAATTCAGTCCAAAAATGCTTGACGAAATCAAAAAAATTATCAGTAAGGGAGAATAAAAATCAATGAAACTTGATGAATTATTTACTTTGCTGAATTCAGTCCTTCCTAATAAAGTTTTTTATGGTTCAAATATTTACGATAATGGCGATAATTCTTCAATGCCATTTATTGTTTATGAAGAAATAAATAAAAGACCTATTGGTTATCATGATGATTCACCTATTATTTATGAAAGGACAATTCAAATTACATTAGTTAGCAAAAGAAAGAGCGTTGTGCTCGAAAATGCTCTTGAAAAAAATATGACGAATACACACTTAAATTACTCACTGATTAGTGAGTTTTTTAATGAAGATCATTCAATTAATCGAGTATATGAAATTAAATTATTGGAGGAAAAATAAATGGCAAACAACATTGTTACATTTGGTTTAAAAAATGTCCATTATGCGAAAGCAAAATTAGAAAATGGAAAATGGACATACGAAACACCGAAAGAACTAAAAGGTGCTCAAGAATTTAGTAGTGATATTATTGGTGGCAGTACGCCTGTTTATGCTGATGATCAAGTGGTAGCCACATTAAATCAAAATGCTGGTAGAACAATTTCTTTAAAGGTAACTGAAGTGTCAAATGAATTTAAAGTTGATATTTTAGGCTATAAGAAATTAGAAAATGGTAATTTTGTAGAAGTAAATAATGCTCCAGTTGTTACATTTGCATTAGCGTTAGAATTTCAAGGAGATGTTAAAGCTAGGAGAGTTTGGTTTTTCTTATGTACAGCTACTCCAATTTCTGAGTCTACAAAATCAAACACTGATTCGGTAGAAGCTAACTCAGTTACAATTAATATTTCTGCAAGACCTATTGAAGCATCAGGTGGTTATTTTATTTCCCATCAAATAGCTCAAAAAGGTGATTCAAATTATGATACTTTCTTTGCAAGTGTACCTGAGTTACCAACAATCGATGGAGAATAAAAATGGAAAGAAAAATAATTATTGGTGAGAAAGAACTTCAGGTTCGTTCATCTCTATTTACTATTATTGATTATAAAAATACCTTTGGAAGCGATTTGTTTATGGATGTTACATCATTAAATGCTAGTAAACAAAACGCAGATATTTCTCAAGTGATAAAAGTATTATTTCAAATTATTTATATTTTGCATAAACCTTTTGAGAAAAAAACATTTGATGAATTTTTAAATGATTTTGATTTTTCGATTTTAAATGACACTAAAGCATTGGAAGATATTTCAAATACGATTGGTGAATTGTTGGGAAGTATAAAAAAAACACCAAATAAAAGTGCATCAGAACCCTAAAACGAATAAAAAATCTGATCACGAAGCAACTAGCAATATTATTTTTAATTTGGCACAGATGGGCATTCCAATTAAGGATGCTTTTTTTATTGAAATAGATACTTATTTTGAATTACTCGATTTATTTGAAAGTTCAATTAGAAAAACATCTGAAACCAGTAGAAAAGCAACACAAGCAGACATTGATCAATTTTTGCTTTAAGGAGGTGAGACAAAGTGGCAGAAACAATTAAAGGATTAAATATCAAACTTGGATTAGATAGCACTGAATTAAATGAGAAGTTATCGCAATTAAAATCAACTCTTAAAGAACAACAAAATGATCTAAAGACAATTAATAGCAGATTAAAGTATGATCCAAGCAATATTGATTTATGGAAAGAAAAACAATCAAAATTAAATGAATCATTAAGGCTTACAAAAGAACGTTTAGACGCTCAAAATGCTAAATTAAAAGATGCAAAAAAATCATTAGAAATTGGTGCAATAAGCGAAACTGAATTTAATAAGCTTAGAAGAAATGTTGAATATACAGAAGCAGATATTGCAAAGTTAAACAACGAATTACAAGAAACCAATAAAAAAATAACTGCCTTAGGTAATGTTAAATGGGATCGACTTGCTAAAATTGGTTCAAGTTTGACTAAATATATTACATTACCTGTAATTGGTGCAACAACTGCACTTGCCACTTTGTCTTACAAGGCTTTAAATACCGCAGATGAATTAGCAGATAATGCATCAAAAGTGTATTTGTCAGCGGAGGCATATCAAGAATGGGCATATGCATGTGAAATATTGGCAGTTGATTCTAATCAGCTTCAAAAAGCTTTTGTAAAGGTAAATGCATTATTAGGAGATATTGCAAATGGTGATGCAAGTTCTGTTAGTGAAAAACTAAAATTAATTGGTTTAACGGCAGAAGATTTAAAAGGATTAAATACCGATGAAGCATTTATGAAAATAAGAGATGCTTTATCAAAATTAAATAGTGAAGCTGAAAGAACAGCTGTTGCCAATGAGATTTTTGGCGATAAATTAGGTGCTGAATTAACGCAAGTTTTATCTGCATCAACTGACAAAATTGATGAACTGAGAAAAAGTGCTAGGGAATTAGGCATTGTTTCAAATGAAGATGCCGAAGTTGCTGGAGAATTTACAGATAAAATAACAGATTTAAAACGTGCATTTTCAAGTTTACAATTTGAAATTTCTAAAGCTTTTTTACCTATTCTAGAAAAAATAGTTGATTGTTTAACGCAAAAAGTAATACCGACAATTAAAAAAATGATTTCATGGTGGAATAATTTATCTACTTCTATAAAGGTTGTCATAGGTGTTATTGGCGGTTTATTAGTTGCAATCGGACCGATTTTATCCATTGTTGGAAAGATTATTCCATTAGTGATGAAATTAAAAAATGCATTTACCGCAGTAAATGGAGCAATTCAAATCGCTGGTGCTTCCATTAAGTTATCAACATTAGGTTGGGGTGGTTTAATTGCTGTTATTGCAATCCTACTCTTACAAAATGAGAAATTTAGGACATTGCTAAAAGAATTACTAGATATAATAGGACAAATTTTATCAAAAGTAATGAATGTCGTAGGACGATTAGTTGATGCATTAACTCCTGTTCTAGAAACAATAATGGTTTTAATCAATGAGGTAATAGACAAAATTGTTTTGCTTCTAGAAGGCTTGATTGAGCCTATAACACAGATAATTGACTTAGCATTAAGTTTGATAGATGCGTTGATTCCAGCTATAAAAAAAATATTTGATTCAATTAATGAATTATTAATTCCAATAGTTAATTTGTTAATAACTTTGTTAGATCCAATTGTTGAGATTTTAAACATCATCATTGACTTAGTTGTAATGATTGTTGATTCGATAGTCAATTTAATTAATGAAGTTCTAGATCCATTAATTGAAATAATTAATCTTATTGCTGAAGTTTTAAATGTTGTTATTGGCATTGTATCAAAAGTAATTGAGATAATAACTGAAATTTTAAAACCTGTACTGAAAATGATTGTTCAACTATTGCAACCAATTTTTAAAATCATTGAGGTCATTATTAATGTTATATCAATATTATTTGATTTGTTGACTCCTTTTATAGACATAATTCTTTTGCCAATAAAATTATTACTTAATGCAATAAGTGAAGTATTGAAAATTTTTGAGCCTATTTTAACTGCAATAGGCAATGTTTTAGAAACAATTGTTGCTCCAGTTTTAAATATAATTTATACGATTTTACAACCAATATTAGATATTTTAAATGCTATTATAAACGCCATCAAATGGATTGTAGAAAACATTGGTGGAATATTAGGCAATATTGGAGATTCAATTAAAAACTTTGCAGGAGGTTTTGTAAATACACTAGGCAAAGCAGTTAATTGGGTTGGCGATCAATTTAGCAAATTTTTTGGATGGTTAAAAGATGGATTTAACTCTTTTACCGACTGGCTTGGTGATTTAGGCAAAGGCATTGGTGATTGGTTTTCAAATACGTGGAATGATGTCTCAAATTGGTTTAGTGATGTAGCAAATGATGTTGGAAACTGGTTCTCAGATACTTGGGATAGTGTTTCTAATTGGTTCTCAGACACATTTAATTTAGGAAATAAAAAAGAAGCAAGCTCAACGACAAATAATACATCTAACACTACAACAAATAATGTGACTATTAACACAACTGCATCAGAATTTGATGTTGATTCAATAAACAAAGCATTAGGAGGCAACTATCTATGAGGCAATTCTATTTAGTAAATGAAATAGGTTCGACATATTTTTTTGATCATAGAAATGACACCTTAATTTCTAATGTTGGTGATCTTGGTTTTTCAAAGGATTTAACATATTTACAATATGGTAATTCTTATACCTTAGTAAATTCAAAATTATCTCAGGGGAGCTTAAATTTTCAAGTAATATTTTTGAAAGGGTATCAGGGCTATAATGATTTTTTAAATTATATAAAAAAATCGAATGATAATCTTCGTTTATTTTATAAATATGATTCGTCAGTTAAGTATTGTTATGTGGTTTTAAAATCAATAACAAAATCGGAAATCGAAAGTGGTGTGCTTCAATGTTCGCTTACATTAGATAAACTTTCGATGTGGTTATTAAAAGAAACATATACAATTAATATCGATGAAGCAAAAAACGGAAAAATTTATACTTTTACTTATCCTTATAATTATTCAATTTCCTACAGTGGAACGATAACGGTTGTAAATAATGGAGAAGTAAGAGCTCCGTTAAATATTATAATAAATGGCTCAGTAAACTCACCAATATTAGAAATATTGCAAAATGGTTTAGTTATTTCATCATTACATCTTTTAGTTAAATCATCTAGCTGTGAAATAGAAATTAATTCAGAAGAAACCAATCAATATATGGTTATGACTGAAAATGATTACAAAAGAAATATTTATGAACTGCAGGATTTTACCTGTGATAATTTTTTGTTTTTAGAAAAAGGTTCATTTCAAATTCGATTTTACTCTGGAACTACATCATCAAAGACAACTTGCAAGATAACGAAAATAGAAGGATATAGTGGACACTGATGGAAGTAATTTTTTTAGATAGAATTAATTTTCAAGTTATTGATTATGCTTTTGTTAATACGAATTTTCAAGTTGTTATCGATTCTGTTATTCCTCAAAAATCAAATTTTAGCGTAAATAAAGAAAAAATTAATGCCAATATTGGAGACATAATGGTCATCAAAAGTAAGGAATTGAACTATATAGGTATAATTTGTTCTATTGAAAAAGAGGAAGATAAAGGATACACAAATGTTCAAACAAATGATTTTATATCAATATTAGATATCAAAGTAAAATTGACTTCGTACACAGGAAATATGGCGTTATATTTATACAATTTAATTTATAATGCTTATATTTCAAATACTGACGCTTTTCAAAAAATTAATTTTCTGACTATTGCGAAGGATTATGGTTCAATTGCTGGATCTATATCATTTGAAAAAGACACAATCAACTCAATAACCAGTGTTTTAAACACACTTAATAAATCTTATTCAATAGGAGTATTTTATAATCTCATTTATTCTGATGGCAAAATTAGTGGTGTTGAACTACATATTTCAGAATGTCAGAAGGGATTAATATTAAAAAGTAATTTTAAAGGAATAAAAAATTTAGTGATCTCAAGCAGTGATGATCAAAGCCTTAACAAAATTATTTTTATTCCATCAGACGACAATACAAGCCATAGAGGAAATATAAGCTATTATCTTCTTTCAAATGGTGCTGTTACCACGGATTCCACAAATTCTTTAAGAATTAAAAATGTTTCTGTTACTTCCAAAATATATCAGGACAGCGATTATGAAAACTTAAGTAATATCGCAAAAAGCGAGTTATTAATTTCATCTTTTGATCATTCAATAACTTTCGATTTATTAATGTCAAATAAAGTTGTTGTTCCTTTTAAAGACCTAAATGTTGGTGACTTTATAGAATTTATAACACCAAATAAAACATACCAAACAATGGTAACGCAGTTTATTTTTAAAAATAATTTAACTCAAGTAGGAGTTACTTTAGGTGAATATCGAATAAAACTTACAGATAAAATAAAACTTTTGTCAAGAAAATAAAGGAGGAAAATCATGGGTTTAGTAAAAATAACTTTTGATGGGAGTACAGTGTCTGCAAAACAAGATGCTGATATCAATTATCATTTAGGAGGTTTAGTTCCTGCTGGAATAATTAAGGGCTTAGGTTCAGAACTTTCCTATTCATCATCAAATAATTACATTACATTTCAAGATGGATATGTACAGATTTACGGAAGAAGACTTTATATTGAAGCAGGTAGCAGAGTTTATATTTCGTTAGATTCTACAAAATATGGATATGTAATTATCACAATTAACTTAACAACAAATTCGGCTACACTTGGTATTGCTGAAACCACCTCTTCATCTTATCCAACATTAACACAGCAAAATTTAAGCAAAAGTGGCACAATTTATCAATTTCCAATATGCAAATATTCTAAAACTTCGACCTCTTTAAATATAGATTCTGAATATCAAAGAATATTTATTGAACCTGCTTTAGCTATTGCAACATCTGCATTAACAAAAGCAAATGAAATTTCATTAAAAAGTAGATATGTATCTGCATCGCTATTTGATGTTGGAACCTTAAAGCAAGAATACTCAGCAACTTTAAAAGTCCACTTTAGTTTTAATTCAGTATATTTAGTTGTTTTTGCTACTGGTGATCCATATGGATTTGGTGCATTAATAAATGTTTGTGGAACTATTTTCTATACGGGAATGGAATTATTTTTTAATAGCAATCAAACGCAAATTAGGGATACCACAAATAAAAATTGGATTAATGTTTCAATCAGCGGAACAGGGGATGGTAATATAACTATTTCTTTTGATAGTGGAGCTTCAGGTGTCCCAGGATTAATTACGATTTATGAGTTTTACGTTCAATAATGATTGGAGGAAAATTTTATGGATACAGCATCAGTTGTTTTATCAATCATCAGTGTCTTAGGAACGATATCAAGTATTACATTTGCTTATTTGGCATTTCATAGAAATTCAAAAACAGATAATAAGCAAGAAGGCAAAAGCGAAGGAGTGCTTATAAGTGATGTAGGGTATATCAAATCTTCGATTGATCGAATTGAAATAAATCTCGAAAAATTAGAAGAAAGATATACCCTTTTATCTAATCAATTAACAAAAGTAGAAGAGAGTGTTGCCAATGCTCATAAACGAATAACAGAGCACATAAATGATTCTTCAAAACATAAAACAGGAGGAAAAAACAATGAATAATATTTTAATTAACATCATTTCAGTTTTAGTTACAGCAGTAATCTTACCATTAATTTCGATTGGTGGAACTCAGCTTATTAAATTTATCAATAACAAAATAAAAGATAATGAACTCGCAAAACTATTAGCAGAAGCCACGACAATTGTCACAAACGCCGTACGTGCAGTTTTTCAAACCTATGTCGAATCACTAAAGGCTGAAGGCAAATTCGACGCACAGAGCCAAAGTGTCGCTCTTACAAAGGCAAAAGAAATTGCCTTAAAACAAATGAGTGAAGAAGTAAAGAATTATATTATCACACATTATGGAGATCTCAACGCATGGTTGGGTAATCAAATTGAAGCAACAATTAATTTATTAAAAAATGCATAAAGCAAATTTTGTAAACTAATAATTTTCTAAAATGTATTATAAGCGTTCTAAATTGTGTATTATCTGCGTTCTAGTTTATGAAAATTGGTATTATTTGCGTTCTAATAAGACATGAAAGAGAATCTCGTTCTATTATTAAAAATAATAGAACGATTTTTTTCTTTTTATAGCACTTTCGTGGTAGTTT
>CANQEO010000007.1 GCA_947595215.1 uncultured Bacilli bacterium | reverse complement strand
GCTTGCCAACCGGCGAGATCGCTCATGCCGGTCAACAGGAAATTCTGCGGTCTTTCTTTTTCCATCAGCCGCAGCTTGCCCGGAAAAAACTCCGGCTTTGAGAAGTCGTCGATCATGTGATACCGCCGCACGTTGTTCCGGGCGTAGCAGTAGGAACAGCCCACCGTACAGCCGATCACCAAGTTCATATTCTGGATCTGGTCTTTGATGCAAACGTACATACTAAATTCGTTCCTCCACATTCGCAAGGATTCGCCGGAGATAGATTTCAAACTGCCGGATTTCTTCCTCAGTAAACCCTTTGTAGTAAATATCGCTGATTTCCTGAGTCACTTCGTTATAGTTATCTTGCAGGGCTTTTGCGCTTTCCGTTAGGTATATGAGTATTTTCCTGCGATCCGTATCGCCTCGATCCCGACGAACCAGACCACTTGCTTCCATACGGTCAAGCATACTGGTGAGCGTCGTCATGGCAAGTCCCGTTTCACGGGATAATTCACTGATTGGGATACCGTCCTGCTGCCAAAGAACATATAGAATCCGTCCTTGTGAACCGTTAAAAGCGTCGATATTCCTTTGAGCAAGGATACGTTCAAAAATCCTGCCGCCAACTTGCTTGATTCTTGTAATTAAAAAGCCGCCTTGACGTTCCATTGGTCTCCTCCTCTTTCTTAATCCTTTATAGAATTATACTATATAGAAGTAATTGTGTCAATGCTTCCAGATAAATAATCGGGCAACGAAGACATCATTCACGACGTTGATGTTTTTGTGAGAACTTCCACAGATCATGGACTCATTTTTCCCAAAACGTAGAACAGCGGAAAGGAGTGAACCGCTTCTTTTTTTGAAACTTTACATTCATTTTACATGAAGCGGATAGGAACAAACGCTCCCGCATAAGCCTGTCAAAATAAAGCGCCCGTCTCCGATACGGCTGACACATTCCAGCCGCCGAAAACGGGCGTTTGGTCTTATATTTTGGATTTCTGATTACCGCCGCACCGCTGATGTTGTTGTCATGCTTTATGCGGTGTTGTCATTTAAGTGGTTCTTTAAATGGACAAATAATTGTCGATGTTCCAGAAACTGGTGTTGAAAAATCAACTGTAGAATTAGAATTAAATAATGTAAGCATAACTTCCGAAGATAACTCACCAATTTTCGTATCATCCGCAAATGAACTTAAAATTAAAGCTTTGAAGAATACTTATAACACTATTAATGATACAAGAAGTTTAAAAACTGTCGATAGTGATAATCAAGGAGAAGGAGCCATTTATTCAAAATGCGACATGAAACTCGCTGGAAGTGGAATTCTCATTGTCAATGCTTCTTATAACAATGGTGTTCATACTAGCGATGATTTAGAAATTAAAAATATCGCCTTAAAAGTCACTGCTCCTAATGATGCGATTAGAGGTAGTGATTCAATTGAAATAACAAGTGGATTTATTACTGCTATTTCAACCGGTGGTGATGGTCTAAAAACTTCAAACTCCGATATCTCTTCAAAAGAAAATCAAAAAGGTACGATTTCTATTTCAGGCGGTCATATAAATATCTATTCAGCTTGTGATGGAATAGATGCATCTTATGATGTTAATATCCTCGACGATAATACTAATGAAACATCTCCAAAGCTTACGATTTACACAAATAAATATTCTGATTATACAGGCGAAGTCTCTACCCCATCAACAAGTACAATGTATTTACGAACAACATCGAATAATTATCGTTATGCATGTTATTTCTATGATACTGATTCATCAAATGGAACTTGGTCTGATGTTACATATGTTAGAAAGTCACAATCTGGTGGTGGAAATCGTACTACATATTATTACTATTCTTTAAAACGTCCAAGTAATGTTAAAAGTTTAAAAGTGTATGCTTTCAATTCATCACAAACAGAAAATTCATTAACATCTTATGTTGCTGCTTCAAATGGTCAAACCATAAATACAAATTATGATACCGCAACTATATCTTTAAATGGATCCTCTATATCTGTTGGTTGGATTAATTATTCTTCTAATGAAGGTGGTATGGGTCAAGGTGGTGGACCTGGCGGCATGGGCCATGGAGGAATGGGGAATGAAGGTAATTCTGAGAAAGCAGATTATTCTGCTAAAGGTATCAAATCCTCTAATAGCATCAATATTTCAGGTGGATCTACTTATATAAAAGCATATGATGATGGCATACATGCTAATAATGGTGTAGCATTAGAAAATGGAGATATTGGTGTTGGTGATGTTATTGTTACAGGTGGAAATACAACAATATATGCCTCTGATGATGCATTCCATGCTGATCGATATTTAAGAATTTTATGTGGTGTTAACACTGTAGAATATTCTTATGAAGGATTTGAAGGAAATCAAATTTATATCAGTGGTGGCAATAATAATGTATACGCTACTGACGATGCGATTAACGCAACTGATAATTCAAATACCACAAGATTAAGTGCCAGCATTAATGTGAGTGGCGGTTATACATTTGCAGCAGTATCTTTATCTGGTGATACCGATTGTATCGATTCAAATGGTTCATATGTTCAAACTGGTGGTATTATGATTGCGTGTGGACCAAATAGTAGTATGTCTGCCGCTTTAGATACCGATGGATCTGTTTCCATATCAGGTGGATCATTGATTCTATTCGGAGCTTATGAAAAGATGCCATCATGCTCTAATGGTGTAACAAAAAGTACAATGTCTGGAACATTTTCTAATAAAGTTTATACTATTACGTATAGCAATGGAGAGGTTATATCGACTTTACAACTTCCAAATCAATCGTATAGAAATATCAATTCGTTCTCAGCTAATGGTACTATCTCTAATATTGCCTAAATAAAAAAGAATAAAAAGGCTGTGGGAAATTCAATTAAACATTGGGCGAAAAAAACATCATCTTTTGTGCAAGAAAAGAAAAAATCTACTTTGATTTCATCTTTTACTATCTCTGCTTATATTTATTTTGATTACTCATTGCTTGTGGTATTTTTAGTTACAAGAAGTTAAAGCATATTTAAAATAGAATTAATTATCTATAATTATTATGCTTCTAGACATCTTGCTAATTCTTATGTAGATTGTTTAATCAAAATAATTCATAAACGAAAATACAATTTTTATCGTAGTTTATATTATATGAAAAAATTAGTAAAATAATATTTATTTATATGTAAAGAGAGTTTACTATTATTCCTTCATAAAAGTTTAATACATTTCAATTGTCATTCATATCATTTAAAGATGAAAGAAATGGTGAAAGTATGAATAAGGTTTCTTTGATATTTATTCCATTATTAGTAATATTAACAATTATCTATGCGGCGATAAAAAAGAAAAATGCTTATTCATCTTTTCTTAATGGTACAAAAGAAGGATTAGGATTATTTGTAGAAGTATTTCCTTCGGTTATGGCAATGTTGCTTGCGGTTACAATGCTTGAAGCCTCTGGATTAATAACAGATATAAAAACTAGTTTAAAAACATTATTTCCAGCAATAGAAATGTTTGCTGATATCACACCAATGGTATTATTTAGACCGATATCGGGATCTGCGTCAATTGCGGTTTTAGATAGTATATGTTCTACAGGCGCGGATTCTTTTACTTGTAAAATGGCATCAACAATTCAAGGAAGTACAGATACTACCATATATGTTCTTTCTTTGTATTTTACTAGTGTTGGAATTACAAAATGGAAGCATGCGTTAAAAGTAGGATTAATTGCGGACGTTGTTGGAATTACCGCAGGAGTCGTATTGTCATTGATTTTTTTACAATAAATTGATGCAATTAGTTTAATACTCCTTTTTGTATTTCAATTTTTTAGTCTTTTTGGTAAACTTGTTTCTATGGAAGAAAAAGTAAGATTACAAAAAGCAATAGCGGCAAGCGGAGTCTGTTCTAGACGCAAAGCAGAAACTCTAATTGTCGAAGGAAAAGTGAAAGTTAATGGTGTTATATGTAATAAACTGGGCACCTTGGTTTCGCCTTTAGATCATATTGAAGTCATCGGAGAAAATCTAAAAGAAGAAGAGAAAGTTACTTTTTTATTTCACAAACCTTTAGGAGTTCTTTCGACTGTGAAAGATGATCGTGGAAGAAAAACTGTCATCGACTTTTTTAAAGATGAAAATTATCGTCTTTTTCCAGTAGGACGTTTGGATTTTAATACGACTGGTGCCTTATTAATTACTAACGATGGTGAACTAGCAAATCTAATAACTCATCCTTCATCTCACTTAGAAAAAACATATATTGCGATAGTTGAAGGACGATTCACTCCAGAAGCTGCTCTAAAAATGGAAAAAGGACTTTTTTTAGACGATGGAATGACTGCGCCATGCAAAGTTAAAATCTTATTTTCTAACTTTGAATCGAAAGTAGCGATTACCATACATGAAGGTCGTAATCGTCAAGTAAGAAGAATGTGTGAACATTTAGGTTTTAAAGTGAAGTCTCTTATGAGAACATCGATCGGTTTTATAGATTTAGGAACTTTAAAAAGAGGAAAATATCGTAAATTAACTGATATTGAAATCGCAACCTTAAAAAGACTTTGTATCAATAACAAAGAAAAGAACATTATTCCAGATTATAAGAAAAAAATATCGTGAGAGTTGATAATTATTATATTTGCATCTATAATGTTTATGTACTTCAGGGTTAGGTGAAATTCCTTACCGGCGGTAAACCCCGCGAGCAGTGATGCAAGAACTAGTGAAATTCTAGTGGCGACAGTAGAGTCTGGATGAAAGAAGTAAAATAGGAAACTATTTTTAATGCCCTCCAAGTATCGAGGGCTTTTTTATTAAAGCCCGCATAGAAAGGTGATTCTTATGAGAAATAAAAAGATTGCATGGATGGTAAAAACGGCGATTTTATCAGCGATTTCAGCGATTCTTTACATGTTTGTGAAGTTTCCGTTACCGATTTTTCCACAATTTTTAAACATTCAAATTTCTAATTTGCCAGCGATAATAGGAGGATTCTTACTTGGACCGACAAGTGGAACGATAGTTGTTATTATGCGAGCGTTATTAAAAGTAATCACTATTGGAACCGAGACTACTTTTGTTGGAGAGCTGGCAGATATACTTATTGGTTTATCGGTAGTATTAACTTCATCATTGATTTATAAAAAGTATCACTCTAAAAATGGCGCGATTGTTGGACTTGCGTTATCTTCTTTATCGTGGGTGGTAATAGCAATTATTGTTAATTGGTTAATTTTGATTCCGTTTTATTTAGAGTTCTCCTTCCATGGTAACGTTCAGGGTTTAATTTCGATGTTCTCAATGATTCCGGGAATTGATGACTCAAATTATATGTTTCTTTATCTTTTTGTCAGTGTTCTACCTTTTAATGCGTTATTATCGATAATTTGTAATATTATTACATTTTTTGTTTATAAGCGAACTCATTTTATGTTTGAAGAAATTGAAAATGATAAACTCACAAATGTCAAAACACATAACAAACTGATTGTGGGGCTATCATTGGTTGCTTTGAACGGATTAATGATTATCGGTGTAGCTGTTTCCTCTTCGTGGCCCCAAGAATGGTATGAATGGATTGGATTATTCTTAATTATGATGTTAGGAATGATTTTAAGTATACTTGACTTGATTTTCACAATAAAAAGAATTAAGAGAAACTAATTGATATAAATGGTTATCGCAGGTGATTATTTTTAATCAATGTGTTCTATTATGGATTACCTAAACATAAATTCATCTTGAGGAACCTCAAGGAGGTATTATTATGGACACATTGCAAGTGTTAAGAGATATCGGCTTACGAAATAATGGTGATGTATATCTAGGCGTAGTCGGTCCAGTAAGAGTAGGTAAATCAACTTTTATTAAACGCTTTATGGAAACTGTGGTAATTGAAAATATCACTGATGAAAGTGAAAAGAAGCGGGCATTAGATGAACTTCCTCAATCGGGTGAAGGTCGCACAATTATGACGATGGAACCGAAGTTTGTTCCATCTAATGCAGTATCGATTCAAATTGATGAAACTTTATCTGTTAAAATTAGGTTAATCGATTGTGTCGGTTTTATTATTGATAGCGCAAATGGTTATTTAGAAGATGGTAAGATGCGCATGGTAAAAACTCCATGGTTCACTGAAACCATCCCTTTTGATGATGCGGCGCGTATCGGAACTGAAAAAGTTATTAAAGATCATTCTACAATCGGAATCGTCATCATTAGCGATGGAACAATCAATGACTTTAATCGTCAAGATTATTTAGGAGCTGAACGTAAGGTTATCGAAGAGATGAAAGAAATCGATAAGCCATTCGTAATTGTTATGAATACAAAGACTCCTGGTAAAGAAGAAACTCTCTCATTAGCTAAAGAATTGGAAGAAAAATACCAAGTTCCAGTAATTGCTTTAGATGTGATGTCAATGGGACAAAAAGAAGCTACCGAAATTTTAAAAGCGGCTCTATATCAATATCCAATCAGCGGCATTGAGATGACACTTCCAACATGGGTAAGTTCCCTTGATGATGAGCATTACATCAAAGTTTCTATCAAACAATCAATCGACATGGCGATGAAAGAAGCTAAGATTGTTAAAGATGTTGATATGATCAATGATATTCTTCGCAAAAATGAATATTTAACTGAAGTCAATTTGCAAAACGTTGATACTGGTACAGGTATTGTCACAGTTCAATTAGATGTAAATGAAGAACTTTATGATCAAGTTTTAAAAGAATTAGTGGGATGTGAGATAAGTGATAAGGCTCAATTAATCGCAGTGTTAAGCGAATATGTAAAAGCAAAGAAGGATTATGATTTAATCGGTTCGGCTTTAAAAATGGCTGAAGCAACTGGTTATGGTTTTGCGAGTTCCCCATTAGATAAGTTACAAATTGATAAACCGGAAATGGTTAAAGTCAATAATCGCTATGGAATTAAGGTAAAAGCCACATCTCCTTCATACCATATTATTAAGGTTGATGTCTCAACCACATTCGAACCAGTTTTAGGCGCTAAAGAACAAGCTGAATACTTTGTAAATTATCTTTTAGAGGCCTATGAGAAGAACGAAACGGCTATCCTTGATTGTGAATTATTTGGCAGGCAATTTAAGGACATTTTAAACGAAAATATTTCTTCGAAATTAAATAATTTGCCAGAGCCAGTAAAAGTTAAATTACAGCAACTTATTAAAACAATTTCAAATAAAGGTCGCGGCAATTTAATCGCATTTGTTTTCTAAGTGGACAAATATAATGTAAGCGCTATCTTTTTTATAATTAAATATTGCAAAAAGTCCTAATTCATGGTATTATCTCATTGTTCATAGGAGGTAAAATATGAATAAGGTAGAATTAATCGAAAAGGTCGCTGCGGAAGCTCGCTTGACCAAAAAAGACGCGCAAGCTGCTGTCGAAGCGGTTTTTGACTCAGTTCTTGAAGCCCTTGTTGCTGGTGATGAAGTAAAAGTTGCTGGATTCGGTTCCTTTGCTGTCAAAGAACGTGCCGCAAGAGTCGGTATCAACCCAACAACTAAAGAAAAGATTGAAATTCCAGCGATGAAAGCTGTTGCTTTCAAGGCTGCTAAACCCGCTAAAGATAAGATTAACGGTTAATTAAACAATTAAAACTTCCTTAGGGAAGTTTTTTTGTTTGAAAAAATAAAAATTAAGCAACAAAAAAACCCTTTACAGGGCTTATGTTTTTCAATGGTGGGTACTGACGGGATCGAACCGCCGACCTTCTGTACGTCAAACAGATGCTCTCCCAGCTGAGCTAAATACCCGCTGAACGAATTAATCATAATGCAATTAAAGTAGAGTGTCAACATAAAATTTTGGTAATAATGAATTTCTTTTCTCATATAGTTTATTGGTGATACTATGATTATTGGAGTAAATGGATATCGTGGCAAAATGGGGGCGGTTGTTTATAATGTATTGAAAGAAAAATATGAAGTATATGGATATGATTTTGATTGTCCATTGACAATTGAAAAATTAAAAAAAGAGCCTATTGATGTATTAGTTGATTTTACAGAACGGGGCGAATGTTTAAGAAGCGCTATACTTTGTCTCACAAATGGTGTTCATTTTATTTCGGGTACTACTGGAATACCATTTGATGCGATTTTATTAATTTCTTCATTAGCAAAAGAGAATCATTTATCAGCGTATCTTGTATATAATTTTGCTGAATCGTTTTGGAAAGTAGCAGCGTGCTTAGATATATTAAAAAAAGATTGTGATATAACTATCAAAGAAAGTCATCATAAATCTAAAAAAGATGTTCCTTCAGGAACAGCTTTACTATTAAAAAATCTCTTAGGAGAAGAGCATATTAAAATAATTTCACATCGTGGAGACCAATTTGTCTATCGGCATGATATAATATTTGAAACTGAAGAAGATTCAATTACTTTAATACACGAAATAAAAGATAAAAAAGTGTATGCATTAGGTGTAATAAAGGCGCTTAAAACAATTGGAACTTTTGAAGGCTTGAGGACAAAACTTAATGAATCAATTTGAGATATTTAAAGAATTGAGTAAAACAATTAATAAAAACGGAGGAAAACTTTATTTAGTTGGGGGTGCGGTCCGTGATTTTCTAAATGGTCGCAATTATAAAGACTTTGACTTTGTAAGCGATCTTGAACCTTCCGAAATTGAAAAGATCTTTCCAGGGAATAAATCTTCTTATAAATCTTTAGGAAGTATAACTTTTATCTATAAAAATGAAAGAATAGATATTACTACTTTAAGAACTGAAGAAAATTATTTAGATTATCGCCATCCTCGAGAAGTTACTTTTGTAAAAGATTTAGAATTAGATTCTAAACGACGTGATTTTACTATTAACGCGATATATATGGATTCTGAAATGAATGTATATGATTATCATAATGGTATCGCTGATCTTAAAAAAGGAATTTTAAGATGCATCGGAGATCCATATATAAGATTTGAAGAAGATCCACTTCGCATATTGCGCGCGATACGTTTTAAAACAACTTTATACTTAGAATATGATGCGTCACTTGCAAACGCGATTATTAATCAAAGACATCTATTGAAACATCTCTCAGTTGCTAAAATCAAAGAAGAGATTAATAAGGTACCTTTCGAAAATCATGAAAAAATGATTGCTGAAATCAAACATTTTGAATTGGATAAAGTGATACCTATTACATATTCTCTTTTAGATAAACCGATAATCGATTTGCATTGTGATACCTTAACAGCGCTTTTAGATAAAAATCAAAAGCTTATTAAAAATGATTTACATGTTGACCTCAACAAATTGAAAACCTCTTCTTATGCTATGCAAGCTTTTGCAATATTTATCAATAAAAAAAGGGGAAATCTTTTTGAGTTAGCAAATAAATATTTAGATAACTTTGAATCAGAATTAGCTGAAAACAAAACATATATCCAAAAAGTAACTAACTATGATGAATATTTAAAAGTTCGAAATTATAACCGAATTGGTGCTTTAATAACTCTAGAAGGTGGCGAAATAATCGAAGGTGATTTAAACAAATTAGAACATTTTTACAATCGTGGTTGCCGGTTGATGACTTTAACATGGAACTTTGAAAATGAATTAGGTCATCCTCAAATAAATCTTGATAAATTTAAAGGTATCACTTTTGTTGAAAGTGAAAATGGATTAACATCTTTTGGCATTGAAGTAGTGAAGAAAATGAATAAATTGGGAATGATTATTGATGTTTCTCACCTTTCTGACAAAGGAACTGAAGATGTCATAAAGTATTCTACTTATCCGATTGTGGCTAGCCATTCGAATTCCCGTTTTGTCGATAAGTGTTCTAGAAATTTAAGTGATGATTTAATAAAACAAATCGCGTTAAAAGGTGGAGTAATTGGAATTAATTTTTGTAAAGATTTTGTCACTTTGGATAGTAATGCATCTTATATGGATGAATTAGTTAAACATATAAAACATATTAAAGACATTGCTGGAATTAATGTGTTGGCTTTAGGATCTGATTTTGATGGAATAGATACACCACCCTTATTAAGCGATGCTTCAAAGATTAACCTATTATATGAGCGATTACTTAAAGAAGGTTTTGAAGAAAAGGAATTAGATAAAATGTTTTCTAAAAATTTCTTGAGAGTATTTAAAAAAGTGTGTAAATAGATTTAAGTTTACTCATTTTTTTTTTATAATCATAAATAGGTGATATTATGGGTGTTTCAATTAATGAATTAGATTATCGATATATTTTAATTGATCGTTATAAGTCTTTAGGTCTTAGCGAAATTGATGTGATGATTTTACTATCTATTGATAATATTTTAAAGAGTAAACCAATGCTAGTAACCGCAGATACATTAGCGCTTAAAATGACCATCGACGAGAAAGAAATTGATCGTTTGATTGTTTCTTTGATGGATCGTAAATTTATTGAATACGAACATAAAGATCAATTATTAGTTACCTCATTAGCGCCAACTTATCGAAAACTTGAAACGTTATACGCCGATTCAATAACAGGAAGACGCAAGTTAGAACAAACATTAAGTGAGGATGATAAACAAAACATTTTTGAAGCATTCGAAAAGGTTATGGGTACTAGTCTTACAAGACTCGATATCGATAAAATTATGGAATGGATAGAAGATGGTATAGAAGATAGTATGATTCTAGAGTCTTTAAATGAATGTGCCACTAAAAACAAGAAAGTAACTGTCCGTTTAGTTGATAAAATTTTGCTTAAAAGATTAACCCATAAGGATCGTGAAAAAGAGGGTTATTCGACTATATCGGAACGCAATAAAAAGGAAATCGAAGAAGCAATAGAAATCGCTTCTTATCGTTGGACTGATAGCGATGAATAAAAAGGTTGAAAAGATAACAAATTATCTCGATAAAATATTACCGGACGCTAAATGTGAACTAATCTATCATAATGAATATGAGTTATTGATCGCTGTTATGTTATCAGCTCAAACTACCGATAAAAAAGTAAATGATGTAACTCCAGTTCTTTTTGGACGTTTTCCTACTTTGAAATCTTTAAAAGAAGCTCCATTAGAAGAGTTAGAATCGATTATAAAACCATTAGGTTTATTTAAAAATAAAGCATTAAGTATTAAAAACATTGCTAATGATTTGTTGAGTAATTTTGACGGAAAGGTTCCTAATAGCCGCGAAGATCTGACTTCATTAAGAGGAGTAGGAAGAAAGACCGCTAATGTTGTTCAAGCTGAATGGTTTAAAATCCCACGAATTGCTGTTGATACTCACGTTGAAAGAATAAGTAAAAGACTTTCTTTAGCGCCTTTGGATGCATCTCCATTAGAAGTAGAATGCAAACTTGAAAAACTATTTCCTAAAGAGCGCTATATTTTAACCCATCATCAATTTATTCATTTTGGTCGTTACTATTGCAAAGCGCAAAATCCATCTTGCAATCAATGCGAGTTAAAAGATATCTGTTCTTACTATAAGAAAAAAGTTAAATAATAATCTTCACCATGAAGATTGTAATTATTCTCATAAGTTTCTTGAATGGTCACTGATTCAATATTACTTATGTTCTCAGGAATTTCTAAATTGTACGATTTTGCAAACACTTGATATTCATCGTCAAATGTTTTTATTGTGAACAGATATCCGCGATCTCCAAAAAAGTGAGTGTATATTTCATCTTCTCCAAGTTCATCTAAAATCGAAATACTAATCGAGCTATTTAAAATTGAAACATTAATATTTGCTAATGGAGTGAAATCTGGATAAGGAAGAATTTCGGTCGGAATTTCTTCTTTTCTAAAGTATGCATAGGAAACAAATTGTGAAGGTACAATCGAATTGGGAATGTAAAATTTCTCTAACCCCTTAACAACTGATACCTTTTCAAGAGATGAAGAATAGGTAAATTTTTGATTAGCACCAGATACTTTTTCCATGATGTTTTTAAAAAGTTTTTTAGCTACTAACCGACGCGAATCATTATGACCAAAGTAATTTTTTTGGTCAGTTTTTGGTTCATCAAACCCAGTCCAAACTGCAATTGAATAAGATGGAGAATAACCGGCAAACCAAATATCTCTGTCAGCATAAGATGGATAATTATAGCGGGTGGTGACGCTACTATCATAAGCGTTTGTTCCGGTTTTGCCAGCTATTTCGATTTGTGATGGTTTTGCAAGAGCAATATTGTAGTAGTTTTGATTTACCATTCTAGTTAAAGTGCTAGTCATCGTTGAAGCTGCGGCTTCTGAAATGACCTGATTCCCTTTTAAATCTCTTGAATAAATTACTTCTCCAGTTTCTTGATCAGTAATTTTTTTTATGGTCGAAGGTTTAATATATTTTCCTTGATTTGCTAGCATAGCATAAGCACCTGCTAATTGAATTGGGGAAACTCCGTATTTCATACCACCGATTGCATATGGATAAGTGAATTCTCCTTCATCCATGATGTTGATAGTTTTAAGATAATCGATTACTTTATCTGTCCCGATAGTATTAATAACTTTTTCAAGAGTGTATAAAGTTGAAGTGTTTCTAGAATAACCTAAAGCATCAAGAACCGATATCATGCCTAAATATTGTTTATCAGAATTTTGAACAGTTATGGTTGTGTTAGGATAAGTATAAGGTTCGTCTGGAACTAAACTTAGTTCATTATAATGCAAATATTCCATTGCTAAAGCATATGTAAAGATAGGTTTCATAGTGGAAGCGGGTTGACGTTTCATATCATAACTGCGATTATAAAGTAATTGTCCTTGATAATCTCTTCCACCCATGAGAGCAATAAGGGCGCTATCTTCATTTCTTACCACTGCTAAAGCAGCTTCTTGATTATCATCTTCAAATGTAAAATTGGTTCCATCTTGAATTCCATCAATATAAGCTTGGACTGAAGTATCAAGATAAGTTTCAATATCTAGCGCGATTGCAAAAGGATTTAAGCCAGTAAGTTCAGTAACTTCTCGATATACAACATCAAGATAACTTTGAAATTCATAAGTTTCTTCTTCGTAGTTAGATCCTTTTTCTATAACTAAATCTTTAACGTGTTTGGCACATGCGATTTGATACTGTTCTTGAGTGATATAATGATTATCTAGCATCGCTTTTAAAACGACATTTTTTCTTTTATTACATTCTTCTGGATGTTTAAAAGGAGAATAAACTGAAGGCGATTTTACAATACCCGCTAAAATAGCACATTCAGGGAGAGAAAGTAAGTCGACTGTCTTACCGAAAAAACGATAAGAAGCATATCCAACTCCTTGTATGGTTCCTTCAAAGTAAATACGATTGAAGTACTGCTCTAAGATTTCTTCTTTAGTCATCATTTGTTCTAATTGGTAAGCCAGATATGCTTCTTGAACTTTACGCGACAAACTTACTTCCGAAGAGAGAAGTAAATTCTTTACTAATTGTTGGGTGATTGTCGAACCACCTTGACGAGAAGAATTCGGCATCATGTTATTAAAAGCGGAAAATAAAATTCTTCCAAAATTCAATCCGTCATGCTCAAAAAAATGCTCATCTTCAATGCTGATAAGAGCGTTTATTAAATTTGAAGGTAATTCAGCATAATGAACTAATTTTGCTTTATCTTCTCCGAGCGTCTCAATTAATCTAGAAGAAGAATCGTAAATTCTGGAATAATGATGTTCAATTAGCTTTTCGATTTCCGGATAAGATAAATCTTTTATATTTTGATATACAAAAGTACCAACTCCTATAGATGCTAAAAAAGTTGTTATAAATATCCCGCTAGTAATTATTTCAAATATTGACTTTTTGTGCTTCATCGAAGTACACCTTATCAACTGCATCAAGGTACTTCAGTCTCGGCATATAACTTTGTTCGACAAGCGTTCCTTTGGTCTTGATAGTTTCGTAAGTAATTGATTTTCTTTCTTTACGATTATATAATTCACAAATAATTTTTGCATCTAGTAAATAAATTTCACCTAAGCTTACAAAATGGATTAAGAAAAAGGCAATCCCACCATGAAATATTACTTTTTCTAAGTGACATATTTGGTGTGAAGAGATATTATGAAAACTTAAAGAAGTCTTTGATTTTGTTTCTTTGCACTCAAAGTCTATATATCTTGAACGATATACACCATTATAGTCAGCAGTCGATTGTTTTTCAAAATAGGCATCTTTGATACGTCCGTGGTCACTATAATCGACCTTAACAATATGGATAGGTGTGGGACGTTTAGTGATTATTGCGCGTTTAATTTCATCGTAATAACTATTTGAAGTATTTACAGCATGCTCAAAGTTCATGCCTCTATTGGCAAAATTATGAAGAGAGTTATTGATTTGAGCGGTGTTTTTTTTATTTGGATAATTAATCATATTAACCTCCGTTTCTTATAGTGTGCCTATTCTGTAATTTTTTATGAAAGGAAAGTTTTGACATCATCAATAAAATCTTTGCTTGTGACATCATTTCCATTTATTAAATTTTCCAAGATAACTTTAACAGGTTGAGGAAATATTTTCATAGAACTTAAAAGACATAAATATTGTTTCAAAACTAATTCTTTTTGATTCAGAAAACATGTGTAAAGATTCATTAAGTCAATCGAATCGTTCAAAGGATTATGGCTAATGCCACAGGGTGCGTGTTCAAATAGTTTTAAATAATTTGTTAAAGAATATGGATTTCCTTGAGAATCTCTAATAAATTGACTTAAGAAAGCCATATAATCAATCATGTTTTTACAAATTTCTCTACCGGTTTCCGCATTAGCGGGATTTGAGAAATTTATCGAATCATGGAGCATTTTACAATCGCTACTTCCAAATGTTAAAAAAGCGACACCTGAAATATCTTCGTTAAGATATGATATGAATTGCTCGATTGCTTTTTCTAAAGATACTCCTTTTTCAGAAAGTAAATCTTTAGTAATTCCAGTCATTTTTGTTATTAAAGAACCGATAGTACTTTTAGTAGTGACATATGCTAAAAAACCATCATCTTTATCAATGATATTTCCATCTTCATCAATGTGGCACTTAATCGCACCCCAAGCGATAATTTCATGCGTAAATTGAGTTCCTTCAAAGTCGAGGAAAACAATCGTCTTTTTGTTCTTTAATAGTTTGTTTAATGCTTTCATAATTATAAGTATAGCGCAAAAGTAAAAGATATAAAACGAAAAAAACTCCTCGCTGTCGCAAAAACAAAATGGGCTCATATAAATGGGTAAACGCAGTGACGTTTGAAAAGAGGTGTTTATTTTGAGTATATTTAATTGCAACGGAACTTATCAACCAGTTATTGCTTCTTCTTGTTCCGATTGCGGTCTTACGATGAATCTTCAATGTGATCGCTGTTGCTGTCGCGTTTGTGAACAGGTTAATTATACTTTAACAGTACAAAACAATTGCTCAAGTGAAATCAATGATTGTGTGATTTGTTTACCTGTTGATTGTTCTTTATGCTTAATGCGTGGAAGTTTGATGGTAAATGGAAATGTTGTCAATAGTTCTTGTAGCGGAGTTAACAATATTTGTATTGGACGTTTAAATCCCGGTGAAACAGTAAATATCACATTTTCATGCATGGTAATGAGTAATACTAGATACATAAGAATGCGCGCTTATTGTAATTTCAATGTCTGCTTCTTCTGTATGCGAAAACCAATGCAAGTTGCTAGCAATTTAGAAACGATTCAGGTTTGTAGTTGTTGCGGTGGTAGTTCAAATTAGAAATGATATGAAATCCCTCTTTAGGGATTTTTTTGTAGTTATTTTATAATGAGTTAAATACTTTGCATTATAGAAGGTTTTTATTGTATAATAAAAAAAGTTCCAAGAAAGGAAATATTCTATGGAGTTAAAGTTAAAATTCGATGCTAAAGCGATAGTGGATCATGAATTTTCCGCGAAAAAACCAGGATATGACCCTCTTCAAGTCGATACTTTTCTTGATGATATCGTAAAAGATTATTTATCGGTTCATCAATATCTTTTAGCGACTAATAATACCATCGATGAACTAACACGTGCTAATAAACTTTTGAAGGAACGTTTAGATCAAATAGAAGTCGATAATGCAGTGCTTAGCGAAAAAATGAAGAATATCGCTGATAATAATACAGCTTCACTAGCTAATATCGATCTTCTGAAAAGGATTTCCGCTTTAGAGCAAGCTCTTTTCAAAGTTGGAATTGATCCTAATGAAATAAAGTAAGAAAACATTTGACCCGGACAATTGCTGGTGAAAACTAGAGGAAAGTCCATGCTCGCACCGTCCTGCGATGGCGGTAGTGTTTGTGCCAAAGGAAAAAATAACTTTGGGTAGATGGGAGCATCTAACGGCAAAACAAAACCTAAGTCTTAGATATGGTATAGTTTTTGAAAGTGCCACAGTGACGTAGTCTATAGGAAACTATAGAGTGGAACGCGGTAAACCCCACAAGCGAGAAACCTAAATTTGGTAAGGGAAGTTTTTATGCGAGAATTGAATTGCTAAAAGCATGCGAAAGCATAGATAAATAGTTGTCCGCGACAGAACATGGCTTATAGGGTCAAATACTCAAATAAGGAGTGTATCATGAATCTTCCAAATAAAATAACGACAGTGAGAATGATATTAGTGGTAGTTTTAGTAACTATCTTGCTTTTTCCATACGATGCGCTCAATATTGAAATTCCACTGATCGCGGGTGATAGGTTTAGTTTTTCTTTAGTTTATCTGGTGGCGTTAATTATCTTTGCGACAGCTTCATTTTCTGATTTCTTAGATGGTTTTCTCGCAAGGAAATATAATTTAGTTACCACATATGGAAAATTCATGGATCCGATTGCGGATAAATTGCTTGTTAACTCGCTTCTTATTATTTTAGCAATTCAAGGACCAACAAGAATTCCGGTTGTCGTTGTGGTATTGATGATTGCTCGAGATATTATTGTTGACGCGGTACGTTTACTGGCGGTTCAAAAAGGAAAAGTTATTGCCGCTTCAATATGGGGGAAAATAAAGACTGTATTGCAAATGTTTGCTATCATCTTTGTGTTATTAAATGATTTTCCATTTTCGATTTTAAATCTTCCGTTTAATGTCAGTATTGTTCTTTGCTATTTAGCTATGGTGGCTTCATTAGTTTCGGGATTTATCTATGTTTTATCGGTAAGAGAACTTTTCAAAGAGGAAAAGAAAAATGATTAAAGATGTTCTTGATAAATTAAAGGAACGTGGAATTACACTTGCTTCAGCAGAGAGTTTAACAGGAGGATTGTTTGCCACTACCGTCACTTCGTATCCTGGTGCATCGAGCTATTTTAAAGGAGCGGCTGTCACTTACGCAAATGAAGCAAAAGAAACCATCATCAATGTTCCTAAAAAAATATTAGAAACTTACGGTGCAATCTCTAAAGAAACTGCGGAAGCGATGGCAAGAGGAGTAAAGAAATTATTTCTCGTTGATCTTGCGGTATCATTTACCGGTAATGCTGGACCGGATGTCCTTGAAGGAAAACCAAAAGGATTAGTTTATATCGGTATTTGTTATAACTCGACTTCAATCACAATTGAAAATCTATTTGAAGGTAATCGTGAAGAAATTCGACAAAAATGTATACAAAAAGCTTTTGAAAAAATAGAAGAACTTATCGAAGGATAAAATATCAACTATTGATAAAATAAGGAGTGAAAATATGGCACAAGAAAAACAAGAAAAAGTAAAAAGCAAAGATGAAAAATTAGATGAAACGATACGTGATATCGAAAAGATGTTCGGAAAAGGTTCCGTCATGAAATTAGGAGATAGACCTAATATCGACATAGATACAATTCCTAGCGGTTCACTTTTAATCGATAATGCTCTTGGTATCGGTGGTTATCCAAAAGGAAGAATAATTGAAATTTTTGGGCCGGAATCTTCAGGTAAAACCACATTAGCGTTAACAGCTATTGCTGAAGCTCAGAAAAAAGGCGGACGCGCTGCCTTTGTCGACGCAGAACACGCAATTGATCCGGTGTATGCAAATAAACTAGGTGTCAATACTGATGAATTAATTTTAGCGCAACCGGATCATGGTGAACAAGCTCTTGAAATTGTTGAAATGCTTGCCAAATCTGGAGCAATCGATATTATTGTTGTTGATTCTGTCGCCGCATTAGTTCCACAAAGTGAATTAGAAGGTGTTATGTCTGATTCGAATGTCGGTGCTCATGCTAGATTGATGTCAAAAGCGATGCGTAAACTGGCAGGTGTATTAAATAAATCATCATGTACTGTTATTTTCATCAACCAATTAAGAGAAAAAGTTGGTGTTATGTATGGTAATCCAGAAGTAACAACTGGTGGTAGAGCATTAAAGTTTTATGCTTCTATTAGAATTGATATTAGAAAAGGTGAAGCTCTTAAAGAAGGAGATCAAATCATTGGTAATGTCGTTAATGTTAAAATTGTTAAAAATAAAGTGGCGCCACCTTTTAAGTCTTGTAAAGTAGAACTCATTTATGGCGAAGGGTTCTCAAAATATGGTGAAGCTTTAGACCTTGCTTTAGATTATGATTTGGCTAAAAAAGCCGGTTCTTGGTTTGAAGTTATGGGTGAAAGAGTAGGTCAAGGTCGCGAATCCGCGAAAGAATATCTCAAGAATAATCCGGCTATATTTGATGAATTAGTTGCTAAAATCACTGAGAAGAGAAAAGCGTAAAAATTAAAAGACGAAGTCGCATTGGCTTCGTTTTTTTACACTTTTAATTAAGTTTTTTTGCTTTTAATTTCAATACTGATGAAAACTATGATTACCGCGATTAATACTGCAAGACGCAATAAACTATGTTTTTAAGCCCCAACGGTTTTTAATTAAAATCAACACCATTATTAATTGATTTTGATTATATTATAGTCGTAATATCTTGAAGAAGCATTATGATTAATAATAGAGAAAAATTAATGAAATGATAGTGAATATGATAAAAATGTAATAGCATTAATTATAAAATTTTTATTAAAAAAGGTTTATATAAGAGCTTCAAAATTACAATGAAAAATTAATTGTAAAATTATCTTTTATGAAATGGCTATTATTGATATAATAATAATACATCGAAAGGTGTCGAGCTTATTAGTTTAATTGTAGAATGAAAATTCTATTTGAATATTTAAACGCCATAAGGCTTTAATATATATCAATGAGACTATTATGCTTAGTGATACCACACATTGTTGGCGGTATTTTAGTTATACCATATAGAAATAGGAGGAAAAAATAATGGAATTTGGAACAGCAATACTTTTGGTTGTTCTCGCATTCTTAATTGGACTCGGTTTAATGTTTGCTTTATTTAAACTTGTTCCTGTTTTCAGAAATAAACAAGCTTCAAAAAAGGCTGAAAGAATCATTAAAGATGCAGAAATCAAAAGTGAACACATCATTAAAAACGCTCAATTAGACGCTAAAACAGTTACCTATGAGATGAAATTAGAAGCAGAAAAAGAAATCAAAGAGCGTAAACAAGAGGCTATTAATGCCGAAAATAAATTAACTGCCCGCGAGCAAAGCATTGATCGTCGCGATATGGCGTTGCTCGAAAAAGAGAATAATCTTGAAGAGAAAAACGCTGCATTAGATCGTCTTAAACAGGATTTAAATCATCGTGAACAAGTTTTAAAAGAAAAGCTTGATGCGATTATTTCTGAATTGGAAAAAGTTTCACAAATGTCAATCAATGAAGCGCGTGAAGAGATCTTCAAAAGAGTTGAAGAAAAACTATCTCAAGAAATCGCTGCTTTCATCAAAAACAAAGAAGATGAAGCAAAAGATATCGCCGATGCTAAAGCCCGCGATTTATTAGCTCTCGCTGTTGACAAATACGCACAAGAAGTTACTACTGAAAGAACCGTTTCAGTTGTCGCTCTTCCAAGTGATGAAATGAAGGGACGCATTATCGGTAGAGAAGGTCGTAACATTAGAACCTTAGAACAACTTTTAGGTGTTGATATCTTAATCGATGATACCCCGGAAGTTATCACAGTCTCCTGCTTTGATCCAATTAGAAGAGAAACAGCAAGAGTCGCTCTTGAACTCTTAATTAAGGATGGACGTATCCAACCGGGAAGAATTGAAGAGATATGTGAGAAGGCAAAAGCTGAAGTTGATAAGTCGGTTAAAGAGGCTGGTGCTCAAGCGGCCTTAAGACTCGGTTTACCACGTATCAATAAGGATTTATTAACTTATGTTGGAAGGTTAAAATATCGTACCTCATATGGTCAAAATGTTTTTGAACACTCGATTCAAGTCGCGTACTTGGCGGGTGTTATGGCCGCCGAACTTGGTTTAGATCAAAACTTAGCAAAACGCGCTGGTCTCCTTCACGATGTCGGAAAAGCGGCTGATTTTGAAATGGATGGAAGCCATGTCGAACTCGGCGTTCGACTTGCTAAAAAATATGGTGAACCAGAAGTTGTTGTCAATGCGATTGAATCTCACCATGGTGATGTTCCTGCAAAATTTGTAATTTCGCATTTAGTTGCTGCAGCGGATACTCTTTCTGCAGCAAGACCAGGAGCTAGAAGTGAAACTTTAGAGAATTACATTCAAAGAATCGAACAAATCGAAAATATTTGCAAACAATTTGAAGGTGTATCATCCTCATTCGCAATGCAATCTGGTCGTGAAGTTCGTGTCATGGTCGTTCCTGAAAAGATTGATGATCTCGCTTCGTTCAAATTAGCCCGCGACATTAAAGATAAGATTGAAAATGAAATGACCTATCCAGGTCAAATCAAGGTTTCGGTAATCCGCGAATTACGAGCTACTGAAATCGCAAAATAATTAAAATAAGAAAATAATGGCCTTCTAAAAAGGCCTTTATTCATGAAAGGAGGTCTTATGAACATTTTATTTATCGGTGACATTGTCGCTAAAGCGGGACGTAAAGTAGTTGCAAGAATGATTTCACAATTGCAAGAGGAAGTTGAATTAGATTTCATCATTGCCAATGGTGAAAATGCAACTCATGGAAAAGGTTTATCACATGATAATTACGAAGAATTGATTGATGCCGGAATTGATTGTATCACATTAGGAAATCACTTCGCGGCTAGAAAAGATTTACTTGAGTATATCGATGGATGCGACAATTTAATAAGACCTTACAATCTCCACTATTCTCTTCCGGGATTAGGAAGTGTGCTTATTGAAGCTTATTCTGGTGTCAAAATTAGAGTTACTAGTCTATTAGGAAGATCTTACATCAATTTAAATGCTACTAATCCTTTTGAAGCTTTAAAGGAAATCATTAACGATGATGATGCTAATATTCATATCGTCGATTTTCACGCCGAAGCTACTGGTGAAAAAATGGCATTAGCATATGCTTTTGATGGTCAAATAAGCGCCTTAATTGGAACTCACACTCACGTTCAAACTTGTGATAGCAGAATTCTGCCAGGAGGAACCGCCTACATTTCTGATGTTGGAATGTGTGGACCATATAATGGAATTTTAGGTGTCAATAAAGATGATGTCATCAAAAAGACATGGACGGGATATCCGACATCATTCTCAATTGATGATTCTGATAAAGAAGCGGTGTTTAATGCGGTAATTCTATCTTTTGATGAAAACTATAAATGTTTTGCTATTAAACCGATTTATGAAATAATCAACTTAGAAGAGGTATAGATTTAATCCTTACTTCATAATTTGAAGCAAGGAGAAAATTATATGATACAGCAAATTAAAGTCGCGTCGTCTTCTTCGGTTAATGCAGTGGCCGGCGCTATCAGCAACATTATTCGTGAACAAGATTTTTTAGAGGTCAATACGGTAGGGGCTGGTTCCTTAAATCAAGCCATTAAGGCAGTTGCTATCGCAAGAGGTTATCTAGTTCCTTCGGGAATTGAAATATGTCTTATCCCTTCATTTAAAGAAATCGAAATTGACGGAAAAGAAAAGACTGCAATCAAATTAAGAATCGAAAAGAAAAAATAGTATTAGGAGTTAAATCATGAAGAAGCAATTAATAGAGCATAGCCTTCCTTCTTTGAAAGATGCAGCTAAACGAAGCAAAGAACAAACTAAGATTGTCGTTGAAGATTTAAAACCTTCTTCGCGCCTTTTAGAATATGCGAAAAATAAGCGTTATTTTGTGCGTACTTATGGTTGCCAAGCTAACGTTGTCGATTCTGAAATGATTGAAGGTATTTTACAAGAGTTAGGATTTATACCTTGTGATGATCCTATAAAATCTGATTTAGTGATTTTAAACACTTGTGCGATTCGCGAAAATGCCGAAGATAAAGTATTTGGAGAAGTCGGTTCTTTAAAACGTCTTAAAGATCAAAACAAAGAAGCTTTAATCGGTTTATGCGGTTGCATGGTTCAACAAACTCATATCGTTGAAAAAGTAAAACAATCTTATCCTCAAGTTGATTTAATTTTCGGAACTCATAATATCTATCGTTTACCTATTTTGCTTGATGAAGCGATTTTTAGTGAAAGACGCATCATCGAAATCTATTCCAAAGAAGGTGAAGTTATCGAAGGAGTTCCACTTGTTCGTGAAGATAAAATTAAAGCATTTGTTAACATCATGTATGGGTGTGACAAATTTTGCACTTATTGTATTGTTCCTTACACACGTGGAAAGCAACGTAGTCGTCGTGTAAGTGATATTTTGGTTGAATGTCAAGAATTAGTACGTCAAGGATATCAAGAAATTACTTTGCTAGGACAAAATGTCAACGCCTATGGTAAAGATCTCGATGAAAATTTATCATTTGCTTCACTTTTAGAAGCGGTCGCTAAAACGGGCATCCCTCGGCTTCGTTTTACCACCTCCCACCCGTGGGACTTTACTCGTGAGATGTTTGATGTAATCGCTAAATATGATAACGTGATGCCTTGCATCCACTTACCATTACAATCTGGAAGTGATGATGTTTTAAGAAGAATGGGAAGACGTTATACCAGCGCTGAATATAAAGCGTTAGTCGATGAATTAAAAAAAATGATTCCAGATATTGCGCTTACTACTGATATCATAGTTGGTTTTCCAAATGAAACCGATGACGATTTCGAAAAGACTTTAGAGATGGTTCATTATTGCCATTATGATAGTGCCTTTACATTTATATACTCTCCACGCATTGGAACACCTGGTGCAAAGATGAAGGATGAGACACCATTTGAAGTCAAAAAAGCGCGTTTTGAACGCCTTGTAAAAGCAGTTGAAGAGGAAGCTTCTAAGCGTGCTTTGCGTTATGTTGGTAATGTTTACGATGTTTTAGTAGAAGGGTCATCTAAAAAGAAAGATGATATCTTAAGTGGATATACTGAAACTTTAAAATTAGTTAACTTTAAAGGTTCTCAAGATTTAATCGGCAAGATTGTCAAAGTGAAGATTTTAGAATCGCATACTTTCTCTTTAATCGGTGAGGTTGCAGAAAATGGATGAATCATTAAAGCGGGAATTAGATAGTTTTATTGAAGAATTTCTAGAGTATCCTCCCGTTAAAAGATTTGTCGAATTAAAAAAAGCGATTCGTGAAAATGATGAATTGATGAATCTTGAACAAAAGATTAAGAAGTATCAAAAATTGACGGCACTTTCGATTCATAAAAAAGATGAATACGAACAAAATCGTTCGAAATATTTAGAATTAAAACAAAGATACGATGAACATCCTTTAGTTGTCAATTTTCAAATTGAATCCCAAGAAGTTAGTTTGCTTCTTGAAAAGTTGCGCGATGCATTGAAATAAATAGGCATCCTTCTCATATATTGAATAGAGGAGGATGTTTTTTATGTATCGTGAAATTGCGGCTAAAACCTTAATTGGCAAAGGTAAATTAGCAACTATAATAAATAAAAATGTCTACATTGATGAAGATATATCTAAAACTCTTGGATGTTGGATCATCAATTTAAAATATGAAACTACTGAGGATAACGGAAAAATCGTGTTAAAAGGTTCTTTTGATATTCAATTGTGGTATGCTTCAAATAATGATCAAAAATCTTCTGTTTACACTGAAACTATCGAATTTGAAGAACCATTTATAATGTCATATCGTGATTTAAGAACTATCTCGGAAGAAAAGTTTATTAAAGTTTATGTCTCGCATTACCCTACTTGCATCAAAATGGAATTGGCCTCTAATGGTGTTGTTTCCTTAAAAATTGAAAGTCTTTTTTTAGTCGATTGCTTTGCAGAAGCGATCCTAGTTGTCAATTGCGCGGATGACTATAAAGAGGATATTTCAATAGATGAAGAAATCTTAATGAATGTTAATCCTAATTATTTAGAGAATAAATAGTTACCAATATTATTTTATCTCGAAAAATCCTCATTGAATTGGTATAATTAAACTAGTAATATGAGGTACTAGTATGGAAAAGAAGTACACGCCAATGATGATGCAATATTTAAGCATCAAAGATAAACATCCAGATACACTGATTTTGTTTCGACTCGGTGATTTTTACGAACTATTTTTTGAAGACGCTAAAATTGCATCGCGTGAACTTCAATTAGCTCTTACTGGTAAAAGCGCCGGTGTCGAAGAACGAGTTCCCATGTGTGGAGTTCCTCATCATGCTATCGACACTTATATCGACAAACTAATCAAAAAAGGATATAAAGTCGGTATTGTCGAACAAATGGAAGATCCATCAACTGCCAAAGGAATCGTCGAACGAGATGTTGTTCAAATTATCACTCCAGGCGCAGTTGTTGATGTAAAACAAAAAGGTAATAACTATATCGGTTGTATTGGAATTAGTGATAATTACTATATTTTTGCTTATGCGGATATTTCGACTGGTGAAATTTATGTTGAAAATATCGAAAAAGATGTCGAATTAGTGATTAATGAAATTCAAAATCTTTCAATTAGAGAGGTAGTCGTAGCGACTTCATTCCCACATCAAGACATTCTAAAGATAAAGAATCGAGATAACATTTTAATCTCTTATGAAAATGATGATGTAATCACAATGGAACATGATTATGTTTTAAATGAAGTGCGTGACTTCAATCAACAACACGCTTTAGTAAGACTTTTGAATTATCTAAAAGAAACTCAAAAGAGAGATTTAAACTATCTTCAAAAAGCAAAGGTATTGCGTGCTAATGATGAGATGCAAATAGATCATTTTTCGCGTAATAATTTAGAATTAGTAAGAACTATCAGAAGTGAGGATACATACGGAACATTGTTTTGGGTATTAGATCAAACTATCACTAATATGGGTTCCCGACTATTAAAAAAGTGGATTGTAAAACCGAGTGCATCATTAGATGAGATTAAAAAGAGACAGAGTATAGTCGCTTCTTTTATCGATAATTTTTTGATTGCAAACGATGTGACTAAAGCTTTAAAAGATATTTACGATTTAGAGAGATTAATCGCTAAGATAAACTTTGGCTCGGCTTCCGGACGGGATCTTTTGCAACTTAAAAGATCACTTCAAGTAGTTCCGACACTTTTAGGATGTTTGAAAGAATTACAAAATCCCAATATTAACTTATTAGCGGGTATGGATTTTGATTTCTTAGATCTCGCCGATTTGTTAGAAAGAGCGATAAGTGAAGATGTACCGATTACTGTAAAAGAAGGCGGTATCTTTAAAAGAGGTTACAGCGAGGAATTAGATGAATTAATAGAACTCTCTTCTGATGGTAAATCATGGGTAGCATCTCTAGAGGCTCAAGAAAAAGAACGTACAGGTATCAAAACTTTAAAGGTTGGATATAATCGCGTGTTTGGATACTACATTGAAGTATCTAAAGGTGCATTGAATCAAATCCAAGAAGAATGGGGCTATGAAAGGAAACAAACCACCATCAATTCTGAACGTTTTATCACTAAAGATTTAAAAGAAAAAGAAGCGTTAATTCTTTCGGCTGATGAAAGAAGATCAGCATTGGAATATGAATTATTTGTCGCGTTAAGAAAACACGTAAGCGAGTATACTGAACAAATTCAAACTTTAGCAAGACTTATTTCTTACGTCGATTGTTTATTATCGTTTGCTATAGTTTCAAATGAGAATCATTATATATGTCCTACTTTCAATAATTCACGGGAGATAAGAATAATCAATGGTCGTCATCCGGTTATTGAAAAAGTGATGGAAAACTCCAGATATGTACCTAATGATATCATCATGGATAGAGATACCGATATCCTGGTTATCACAGGACCAAATATGGGAGGTAAATCTACCTATATGCGTCAATTCGCACTTATCGCTATTATGGCACAAATTGGTTGTTACGTACCTTGTGATGAAGCAAATTTAATGATTTTTGATCAAATTTTTACTAGAATTGGTGCATCTGATGATTTAGTATCTGGTCAATCGACCTTTATGGTTGAAATGACGGAAACAAATTTTGCATTACAGCACGCAAGTGAAAATTCTTTGTTATTATTCGATGAAATCGGAAGAGGTACGGCAACTTTTGATGGTATGGCTTTAGCTCAGGCGATTCTCGAATATATTGCCTCAATCGTTAAAGCAAAGACAATGTTTTCAACACACTATCACGAAATTACAACGATTGATAAAGAATTACCGGTTTTAAAGAATATTCATGTTGCCGTCTCTGAAGTTGATGATCAAGTAACTTTCTTATATAAAATTGAACCTGGAGCGATGAATAAATCGTATGGTTTAAATGTTGCACGTCTTGCTCATTTACCAAAGACATTAATCGATCGTGCTAAAAAGATTCTTGAATCTTTAGAAAATGAATCTTTAAAAGTGTCAAAAGATGTTATCAAACGCGTTGAACGTAAAGAAGATGAATGGATTAAAGATTTGAAGAAAATTGATCCGTTAACATTATCTCCAATGGAAGCGTTAAATTATCTTTATGATTTAAAGAGAAGAATTAAGGAGTAGCATCTATGAGTGTAATCAAAATAATGGATCACAAACTTGCGAATATGATTGCCGCTGGTGAAGTGATTGAAAGACCTTCGAGTGTAGTAAAAGAATTAGTTGAAAATGCTTTAGATGCTGGAAGTAAACATATAAAAGTCAGCGTTTATGGCGCTGGACATGATAAAATTATCGTTTCTGATGATGGTAGTGGAATGGATCGCAATGATGCCTTGCTCGCTTTTAAGCGTCATGCTTCAAGTAAATTATATAGCGAAAGAGATTTATTTAGAATCAAAACTATGGGTTTCAGAGGTGAAGCGTTAGCCTCTATCGCGGCTGTAAGTAAAGTCACGATGACGACATCTTTAGGCACCGGTGTTGGTACCAAAGTAATCATTGAAGATGAAAATACTATTATTGAAGATGCTAGTTTAGTAAAAGGTACGACATTTGTTATTGAAGAATTATTTTATAATACCCCAGCACGATTAAAATATTTAAAATCCGATACGACTGAAAATGCTTCAATTCTAGAAGTGATGCAACGTTTAGCCATGGCAAGAAGCGATGTCGCATTTTCTTTTTCGATTGATGATCGCGTGGTATTTACTACTAATGGAAGCGGTAAATTACTCGAAGTTATTGCAAAAATTTATGGGTATGATACCGCCAAAAAAATGGTTCCAATTTCATTTTCGACATATGAATTTGAAGTTAATGGATATCTAGGTTTACCAGAGATTGCTAAATCGAATCGGTATTATATGATTACCTTATTAAATGAAAGGAACGTCTATATGCCAAAGGTGCAAAAGGCGATAATCGATGGTTATAGTGATTTTATTTTTAATTCTAAATATCCTTTTGTAATCTTAGACATTAAAGTTGATTACGCTTTAGTCGATGTCAATGTTCATCCGGCAAAAAGAGAAGTTCGCCTTTCTAATGAAACGAATCTTTTTGAGGCGATTGAAAAAGAAATTAAAAACGTATTAGGAGGATTAAAACCGATTCATGAAGTGAAACTTCCTACGGAAAATAAAACTCAACAAGTCACTTTAATTGATAAAGTTACGGTTCCTTACACAGAAGAGATTGTAAGACCAATTAAAAGTGGTCCAGCAATCTCAAAAGAGCCTATGGTTCAAAAAGAAACTGTTTCTTTCGCACCAAAACTTGATTTAGAAAAATTTGATCAATCCTTAGAAGAGGTAGTTATCTTTAAAGAAGAAATGCTAAAACCAAAACCAGTTCAAATGGATGTTAAATTAGAACCGCTTGGTCAAATTTTAAATACTTATATTGTGTGCCGTTCTGAAGATGGTTTTTATCTTATCGACCAACACGCTGCAAACGAAAGAATTAACTATGAGAAATTTCAAAGAATATTAAATTCGCATATTGAAACTTGTGCTCCTCTTTTCCCAATCGTTATTAATCTTAATCCAACTGAAACGATGCGATTAAAAGATAAGCAATTAAATCTCTTAGAAGAAATAGGATTAAAGGTAGAAATTTTTGGAAATAATGCCATCAAAGTTTCACAAATTCCGTTGTTCTTAAACGAAGAAAAAGATGATTCATATATCACGGAATTAGTCGAACAAGTTTTAAATAATGAAAAGATAGATTTACAAATTTTAAGGAAGCATGTAATTGCAACGATGGCTTGTAAGGCCTCAATTAAAGCTAATGATCAATTGAGTGTCTTTGAAATGAAACAATTAATCGAATTATTATTTAAATGTGATAATCCGACATGTTGCCCTCATGGTAGACCGACTATCGTCCGTTTCAAGAAGTACGACATTGAAAAGATGTTTAAAAGGACTGCGATATGATAATATGTATCGTTGGTCCAACTGGAGTTGGAAAGAGCGCCTTAGCGTTAAGACTTGCTAAAGCAACTCATGGAGAAATTATTAATGGCGATGCGTTTCAAATATATGACGAAATGAATATAGGAACGGCAAAACCGAGTAAGGATGAAATGAGGGAAATTCCCCATCATCTTTTTTCTATAGTTTCAATAAATGATTCCTTTTCTTCTTTTGATTATCAATTATTAGCGAGAAAGAAAATTGCCGAATTAGAACAAAAAGGTGTACCGATTATTATTGTCGGTGGCACCGGAATGTATTTGAAGTCGGCTCTTTTTGATTTTGATTTAGCGCCACAAGAAGAAAAAGTTGATTTGTCATATTATGAAAAACTCGATAATCATAATCTTCATTTAGAGTTAGAAAAACTCGATCCAGAAGAAGCATTAAAAATACATGAAAATAATCGTAAAAGAGTTTTAAGAGCAATTGAAATCTATTTGATTCGGGGCGAAAAAAAATCAAGTTTAATTGGAAAACAAGAACATCGTGCCTTATATGATGTTTGCTTTGTAGGGCTCGAATTACCACGAGAAACACTATACAACCGAATTGAATTACGCGTTGAGAAAATGATTGAAAGTGGATTGGAAGAAGAAGTTTTAACTTTATCAAGCAAATATGGGGAAGATCATAAAGCTTTCCAAGCTATCGGATATAAAGAATTTATTACCGGATGGCATCAAAATAAAAAACGAGATGATATTATTCAAGAGATTAAAAACAAATCTAGAGCATATGCTAGAAGGCAATTTACTTATTTTCGCAATCAGTTCGATGTTAATTGGTTTTCCTCAGTGGACGAAGCTTATCAATTTTCATTAGAGAGATTAAATAAGCGACAATAATATGTTATGATGTAAATATTAGTTTTAAAGGAGGAATCGAATTGCTAGAAAAAATTAATGTAATTGCTAAAAAAGCAGGAATTGATGAAGAGTATTTAGAACCTTATGGAAAATATAAGGGTAAAATCAACTTAAAACTTTTAGAATCTTTAAAAGATAAGAAAGATGGAAAACTAGTATTAGTTACCGCGATTACTCCTACTAAAGCTGGTGAAGGAAAAACGACCACTTCAATCGCGCTAGTTGAAGGATTAAATCGTTTGGGTGCTTCAGTGATGTTAGCCTTAAGAGAACCTTCCTTAGGACCAGTTTTCGGGATAAAAGGTGGAGCCACTGGTGGAGGAAAAGTAACTATTGAACCGAGTGAAGAAATTAATCTACATTTCACAGGTGATATGCACGCTTTAACAAGTTCCATTAATCTTATTTCTGCAATTATCGATAATCATATTTTACAAGGTAATGAATTAAATATTGATCCAACTAAAGTGGTATGGAAACGTGCTTTAGATATGAATGATCGCGCTTTACGGGAAATTAAAATTGGACTTGGCGCTAAAAATGGTGTTGAAAGAGACGACGGATTTATCATTACTGTCGCTAGTGAGTTAATGGCGGTTCTTTGTCTTGCTGATTCTCAAGAAGATTTTATAAATAGAGTAAAAGAAATTATCGTCGCTTACACTTATGATGATAAACCTATAAAAGTTAAAGATTTAAAGATATCTAATGCGATTATGAAACTTATGAAAGATGCTTTAAATCCCAATCTAATCCAAACTGGAGAAAATAATCCCGCTATTGTACATGGCGGTCCATTTGCAAATATTGCTCATGGTTGCAATTCTATTATAGCCACGAAGATGGCTTTAAAATTGAAGGATATTGTGGTTACTGAAGCCGGATTTGGTGCCGATTTAGGTGCTGAAAAATTCTTAGATATCAAATGTCAAGAAGCTAATTTAAAACCTTCTTTAGTGGTTATGGTTGCTACCATAAGAGCTTTAAAAATGCATGGTGGTCAAAAACTTGAAGAACTTCAAAATGAAAATGTAGAAGCTTTAAAAGCAGGTGTTGGTAATTTGAAACAACATTTAGAGAATATTGAGAAGTACGGATTGAAAGCGATAGTTGCTATTAATCATTTTGCTAGTGATCATCAAAGTGAAATAGATTATTTAACTAAATGGTGTCAAGAACATGGTTATGTGGTCTCCTTTCAAGACGGATTTATTAATGGAGGAGAAGGCTCTAAAGATTTAGCAAGAAAAGTATTGAAATTACTTGAAGAAAATGAATCAAATTATCATCCACTTTACAATAAAAACGAAAATGTATATGACAAAATTGAAAAGATTTGTCGCGAAATTTATCGTGCCTCAAAAGTTATCTATACTGAGGTTGCCCGTGAAAAGATTGATCGTTATATTAAAATGGGGTATGAAGATGCTTACATTTGTATGGCAAAAACTCCTCAATCATTTAGCGATAATCCAAATTTAATCGGAACGCCAAAAGATTTTGCAATTACAATTCGAGATGTCAATCTTTCTAGTGGCGCTCGTTTCATTGTTCCTTTAACTGGAAACATTCTAACAATGCCAGGATTACCTAAAGTTCCAGCGGCCGTAAAAATGGAGAACGAATAATGGAATTAATGTTTGGTAAAATAGCGGCTGAAAAAATTAAAACACGCATTAAAAGTGAAATTGCTACTTTTGAAACTAAGCCACATTTAGTTGTACTTTTAAACGAAAAAGATATTTCATCGAAAGGTTATTGTGCCTCTCAGGAAAGATTAGCTAATGAATTGGGTATAAAATTTACTTTAATAAATATGAAGCCTGATGAAAAAACTTATCTTGATACGATTAATTCATTAAATAACGATCAAGAAGTAGATGCAGTTTTGATCACACGTCCTCTGTTTAAAGGTGCTGATGAGAAAAAAATAATTGAAGCATTAAATCCTTATAAAGATTTAGATGCGATGAATACTTTAATGCTAGGAAAAATCTTTAAAGATGATAAAGATGGTTTATTTCCCGCTACAGCTAGAGCGATAATCGAATTAATCGATGAATATAAAATTGATTTAGAAGGTAAAAACGTCTTGGTAATTGGGCGGTCTATTTCGGTAGGAAAACCGGTTGCGATGATGCTTACCAATCGTAATGCGACTGTGACATTAGCACATTCAAAAACCAAAAATTTAAATGATATGTTAAAACATTATGATATCATTGTAGTTGCTATTGGAAAGCCACATTTAATAGATAGCAACTTTATGAATGATAATGCAATTGTTATAGATGCTGGCATTCATTATTTAGATGATGGAATTAAAGGAGATGTTATACCGAGCAATAAGGTAAAATATTTAAGTAAAGTTCCAGGTGGCGTTGGAACAATTACCTCAGCTTGCGCGATGGATAATATCTTAAAATGCTATAGGTACAACCATGCTAGAAAATAAAGATTATGAGTTAGGCGACATCGTTGAAATGCGTAAGCCACATCCTTGTTATAGCCGTTCTAAACAATTTGAAATCGTTCGTTTAGGGGCTGATATTAAATTAAAGTGCTGCGGTTGTGGAAACATCATCATGATTCCTCGTCACATATTTAACGAAAAAGCAAAAAAAGTTATCAAATGAACTAACTAGATTAGACAAAATCCTTTATTGAGAGATAGAGGATTTTTTTATGAGAAAAATTGTAATAAAGCAATTAAGTAAAAGTTATGGTCAAAGACATATCCTAGATAATGTTAATTTAGAAATAAATAGTTCTGAAGGTTTGATTATAATAGTAGGTGAATCGGGAAGTGGCAAATCGACGTTTTTTAATTGCTTAGCAAATTTTGATACATATTCGGGTGAAATATCTTTTATTGACGAAAATAAAAATCAGTCTATCTCAATGCTATTTCAAAACTTTATGTTATTTGATCATTTGACTGTGTATGAGAATATTATGTTTGGTCTAGAAAAGTTCCGCTTAGATTATAAGCATAAAGAAAAAATTATAATTTCATATTTAAAAACTTTTGGATTGCAAAAATTAAAAAATCATAAAGTGTTGAAATTATCTGGTGGGGAAAAGCAGCGAGTCAGTCTTATTCGTGCTTTAGTATCGGATACTTCTTTACTCCTATGTGATGAACCAACAGGTTCGTTAGATTCCAAAAGAAGTGAAGAAATTTTTGAACTTTTAAAAGAAGAATCAAAAAAACGTATGGTAATCATAATTACTCATAATATGCGTTTAGCAAATAAATATGGGGATATTATCTACGAAATAGAAGATGGAAAAATTAATCTATTGAAAAAGAATGCTAGTGATTTTATTTATCAACAAAGAAATTATCTACCAAAAAGAAAACCATATTTTCTATCACATTATTTTAAGAATAAAAATATTGTTTCAAAATTTTGGATGTGTTTTGTATTATCATTAACTTATTTAAGCGTTATGTTTATAAGCACGATGATGGAAACTTGTTCAAGTGAACTTGCTAATCAAGATTTAACTTATGGTGATTATAATGTTTTACGTGCGGATGTGAGTATTAATCAAAGTGATGGATTTAGTATTGTAAAGACCGATAGGGTGACTGAAAGTGAAATAAAACTTCATATCGGTAATATTAAATATCAATTTTATAAAAGTTTTGAGACTCTATTTGGAGGATATAGTTTCTTTATTGATGAAATGCGAAATGATGAATTTCTATTTTTACCAATTGATGATAATGAAAAAGATTCTTTTGAAATGGTGACCATAAATACACTCGCAAATGATCTTATCGATGGAAGAAAATTAAATTTTAAATTAAATAAGGAGATATCATTAAAGACGGACACAAGAATCATTACCGATCAAATAAATTTAGATGTGCACTTTAAAATTACAAAAGTGATTGATGAATTTTCATTTATTAATTCGCCAGTTATCTATTATTCGTATCAAAGAGCGCAAGAATTATTAAAAGGAATAACTTTAAATAAAATATTTTTAGACAAAGATAAAGCGACAGTATATGACACTTTAGATTTAATAAATTGTTCTACTTACGATCAAACTAGTCTCATTTTTGTTGAATCTCAAGATGTTAAAAAAATTTATTTTTCGTTACATAATTATCAACTTTCTAAATCACGTACATTAACTATTCAAAGTCGCGCATTAACAATGCAAAAATCTCTTGACGATATTCTTGATGCGTTTTTACAACTAGTTCTCATATTTGGAATTTTAGTTATAGTTTGCAGTGTCTTTGTTATTTATATTTTAATTAATAATAATCTTCGGGCGTGTCAAAAAGAAATCGGTATTATTAAGTCGTTTTCTTATGATGAAAAAATAATAAAGCGAAGTTTTGTTTTAGATATCATCATACTCTCTGCATTGTCGTTAGGAGTAGCATTTATCTTTAGAGATTTTTTCTTATCTAGTATTGATAAAGTTGCAATTGAGAAGATGGAAATAAAATTGAATTTAATTTCTCATCAAAATTATTCTATTTATTTTATCGCTTTTTTTACGTTACTTATTTATGTTCTTACTAATGAATTGGTGAAAAGAAAATTAAAGAAGTATTCGATTATTAATCTTTTAAAGGAGATCAAATGATTAAACTAAAAAGACTTTCAAAAAAGTACGATGAGGTAATTTTAAAAGATGTAAATGTCTCCTTACCTAATAAGGGACTTGTGGTAATAAAAGGTGAATCGGGATCTGGCAAGACAACGTTATTATCTCTCATAGGTTTGCTTAATGATGATTTTGAAGGTGATATCTTATATGAAAATTTATCTTATAAAAATATGAATGAAAAAGAGCGAGTAAAGTTTATTTATCAGTATATTGGTTTTGTATTTCAAAATTATTCTTTGATTGAAAACGCCACGGTTGAAGAGAACATTTTAATTAAAAATCGTTTAAGACAAAATGAATTAATGAAATTATATGAATACTTAAATATAGTTAAACTTTTGAATCAAAAGTGTGCGGATATTTCCGGAGGAGAAAAACAACGTGTTGCTATTGCACGTGCGGTTGCATCAAAGCCTAAAATAATTTTATGCGATGAGCCAACTTCTGCTCTTGATCCAATGAATAAACAAGCAATCAATGAAATATTAAGTAAACTAAAAGATCGATATCTCATTATTGTTGTAACTCATGAGGAAAAACTATTTATCGATGAAGCGACTACATTAATAAAAATCGAAAATAAAAAGATTGATGTAACATATTTTAAACCATTGGAAGAAGAAAAGGATAAATTTGAAAATGTAAAATGTACAAATAACCTGCCGAAAAAATGGAGACGAAGCTTTATTAAAAATGCTTTTAAAGGTAATCATTTAAGATATTATTGCTCATTTATATGCTTCCTGTTATGTTTTTTAACTTTAACAATTAGTAATTTATTCGAAACTATTATGAATCAAAATATCGATGACCAATTTGGCGGATTAATCGATGAACATTTTGCTTTGATTAGCGATAATATCGATGATTCTAAAACTAGTATTGAAAAGATTGCTTCCTCTAAAACTATCGCACAATCTATTAATCAAGATTTTAATGCTATTGAACAAATTGGTACTTATTATCATAACGATTTTTCTTCTTTTTTTCCGACTCAAAACGAATTATTGTTTTTACATGATTCCAAAGAGTACAAATTATCATCAGGAATTGAACATTTTGCATATTTTAATATGTTAAATTCTTCGGAAATAAAAAAATATGGTAATTTGGATTTAGAGGAAATCGTACTTGGAGTTACATCAAGAGAGGTTTTATTTTTTGCTTCGCTGCTTGATATAGAAGATGACATTGAGTCTTTAAATGAATATGTCACTTATAATCGATTAAATCTTTTATTGTCTTTGAAGAATAGTTCGTGGAATTATGATGATGAAATTCTTTTTAGTGTTGAAGGTTTTTTAGATAAAAATGAATTTGGAATCTACCATAGTAATCAATTTTTTAATGAATTGTTACTTGAAGATAATATGAGATTTCCTGCGACATTTGATTTAGGAAGAAGTGAGATATATCCGTGGACACTAAAAAAATCTTATTTTGTTGAAGTCGATGAGGAAAAAGCATTTTCATTTTTTTGTGATTTTTGCAAAAAAAGCAAATACCAAGATTTTAATTTAAATGTTATCTCTTCATCGACAAATAAGACAAGATTTTATGTAACTTATCAGAATCAAGGCGGCTTTAATGTTAAGGAAGCCACTAGAATTTTTGATAATAGTGATGCTAGAGATTTTCAGTTGTCTTGTACAAATTTTTATAGTTATCTTTCACCTTTTTCTTTAAGCGGTTTTGCCAATGCTTTTTATATTGGAAGTAATCAACATGATATTGATAATATGATAAATGAAAGGAGTAAAGAAGATTTAAATAGCGATTCTCCACCTTTTGAAGGATTATGCAATGGAGATATAACTAATGCCACGAATGATGATGCTTTTCATTTCGTGTCTCAAAATAATATTTCAATAATAGGAAATAAAACAAGTAACTTGTGTGATATTGTCATTTCTAAAGGATTGATGAAAAAATTATTTGGAGAAGTTGAAGTTAAAGACATTATCAATAAAACGCTATTTGCGGCTTATTTAACTAACTCCATAGTTGTCGAAAATGAAATAAAAAATTACTTTAGTGAATTTCAGTTCAAAATAACGGGTGTAGCGGATGAAGAAACTATTTATATCGCTCATGATCCTCTATGGATTCTTGCCTTTCCATTATTAAAACTTAATTGCGAAAGAGAAACATTGTTGATAGATTCGATATTTTTAAATTTTGATAAGAATATCGACATTATCAAAGCGATAGAAAAATTAAAATGTTGTTACCCTTCTTTGATTGTTTCAAATGGAATGATAACTATAAAAGAGAGTATCAATAATCTTACATATTTTATCGAAAAAATTATTCAATTATTTCGTTTAATTTTTTTAATTTCAACATTAATCATCGTAATTTATGAAAGCAAGATAGCTTTCGAAAATCAAAAAAGGGAACTTGCGATTTTAAGAGCACTCGGTTTTTCTTACGAATCATTATTGATGCTAGTTACCTTGCCATTATTAACGCTGATTTTATTGTCTTTTGTCTTATCTAAAATCTCATTTGCTTTTATTCATATATTTTCTATGCGATACGGAAATTTATTTAGTATTTTTGTTAATGCGTTTTTATCAAATATACATATTTTAATGCTGTCATTATTTTTAATTTTAACTTCTACTATTATTTCAATGAGAAAAATAAAAACGATTGATGTTATAAGCACAATTTAAGTAAAATTTTCTAGCAATAATAACTAGTTCGTGATACTATTTAATAGGTAAGGTATATCGCTTACTCAGAAAGGTTTAAATTTAGGTTTAAAATGAAAGGCAAAGTTAAGATGTTCAACAAGGAAAAAGGCTTCGGTTTTATTACAGCTGAAGACGGTAATGATGTCTTTTTCCACTATTCAGCCTTATTAATGGATTCCTTCAAGACTGCTGAAGCAGGAGAAGAAGTTGAATTCGACGTTGAGAATTCTGAACGCGGCTTAAGAGCTTCAAACGTTAAGAAACTTTAACAAAAGGTTAATTCAAAAGAGTCGCTAAGGCGGCTCTTTTTAAATGAAAGAGGTATTTTATGGCACTAAAAGCAGGTATAGTAGGTCTTCCCAATGTCGGTAAATCGACTTTATTTAATGCGATAACTAACTCTCATGTTGAGGCAGCTAATTATCCATTTGCAACAATTGATCCAAATTCGGGTGTAGTAGAAGTTAATGATCCACGCATCGATAAACTTGTGTCGCTTTTTCATCCAAAAAAAACAATCAAGGCAACAGTTGAATTTACTGATATTGCCGGATTAGTTAAAGGAGCATCAAAAGGTGAAGGATTAGGCAATCAGTTCTTATCGCATATTAGAATGTGTGATGCGATTTGCCATGTGGTTCGTTGCTTTGATGATAATGAGATTATTCATGTGGAGAATAGTATAGATCCTACTCGTGATATTGAAACTATCAATTATGAATTGATCATGGCAGATTTGGAAACCGTCGAAAAAAGGTTAGGAAAAGTTTATACAAAGGCACATACTGTTAAAGATAAAGAATCGGTAGCTGAATGCGAAGTGCTAACCTTAATAAAAAATAATCTTGAACAAGGTAAGGTGGCTCGTAGTATCACTCTAACTGAAGAGCAAGAACTCATTGTGAGAAATTATAATCTTTTAAGTATCAAACCAGTTATTTATGTTGCTAATGTTTCTGAGGATGATTATGCAAATTTCGAATCAAATGCTTATTATCAAGCAGTTAAAAAGATTGCTGAAGCAGAAAATGCTGAAATCGTTGCTATTTCAGCCTCAATTGAATGCCAACTGACAGAACTAAGTCAAGAAGATAAAGCCGAATACTTAAATATGTTAGGAGTTGAAAAGACGGGACTTGATCATCTAATAAATGCCACATACAATCTTTTGAAACTTAAAACTTTCTTCACGGTTGGTGAAGACGAAGTTCGTGCATGGACATTCAAAAATGGAATGAAGGCTCCGCAATGTGCCGGTATCATCCACACAGATTTTGAAAAAGGATTCATCCGTGCTGAAGTATATTCATGCGAAGATATATTTAAATATAAAACTGAGAAGGCTCTTAAAGAAGCGGGTAAGATACGTTTAGAAGGTAAAGCCTATCAAGTGCAAGATGGTGATTGTATGTTAATTAGATTTAACGTTTAATGTGAGGATAAATTATGTATCGAATTGGACAATCACGCGATATACATCGTTTAGTAAAAGGCGGTAAACCTTTTGTTCTTTGCGGTGTTAAAATACCATTTGAACTCGGTTTAGAGGCCCATAGTGATGGCGATGTAGTTTTACATGCTGTCACTGAGTCACTAATCGGTGCTTTAGCCCTTGGCGATTTAGGCTTCTTCTTCCCAGATAATGATGATAAATATCTCGACTATGACTCTAAAAATTTTGTGATTAAAATCATGAATTTAGTCGAAGATAATGGTTATCAAATTGGAAATATCGATATTACAATCATAGCTGAAAAGCCTAAATTGGCACAATATCTACTTCCGATGAGAAAAGTGTTGAGTGAATTATTAAAGACATCGATAGATAGGGTGTCTATCAAAGCTCAAACTAATGAAAAGATGGATGCCATCGGTCGCAAAGAAGCTATTGAAGCAACGGCTATTGTTTTATTGAAAAAGAAAATGTAAAAAACGCTTCTGGCGTTTTTTATCGATAATAAACAAAGGAAAGATTAGAGTTATTCTTATTTTTTAATTGGAATGCTTTTAAACTTGATGGCACTTCGAAAAATACATCTTCTTTGCCTTCCATTAAAGAATTAGCTATTTTTTGAAAGAGTTTTCTTGCAAGATGAGTGTCACTAAGTTTTTCGTTGGTATCGGTTCCGACATAAACACCAATTGTGTAAATAGGATTAAATCCAATAGTCCAGTTGGTACTTTCTGTAGATCCAGTTTTAGCGCTGAAACGATGATTTGTTTGAAAATTAATTAGTGATGGTGAAGAGTATGAAATTAGTCCTTTGTCAAACGGAGCACGCATTAGATAATTCATGATGATGGCTTCGTTTTTATTTAGGATTTTTTTGCCACGCATCGGATTTTGATAAATTAATCTTCCTGATGAAAGGGTGATATGGTCGATGAAAGAGGGAGAATAATAAATTCCACCAGATGCAAAACAGTTATAAATAGCAGTTAATTCTAAAGGAGTCATCACGTTACTTCCTAATCCAATTGTAGGGTTCACTTCATCGACAGTAACGTTAAATTCTCTAATAAAATCCGCGACTTTACTCGATCCTAAAAGCAAAGTTGTTTTAGTGGCATAAATATTATCCGACATTCCTAATGCTTCCACCATCGTAATATCTGCGTTTGCGTAGACATCATTTGAATTAGTCGGGGCATAACTTCCTATTCCCTTAATATAAAATTCAGTTGGCTCGCTTCGCATCGTTGTTAAGGGGGTCATACCGGCTTCAAGTCCTAGATAATATAAAAGAGGTTTAATGGTAGATCCAATCTGTCGTTTACTGTTTAACGCTCTATTAAAAGGTGATTCTTCATAATTTTCACCACCTATTAAAGCTAGGACTTTGCCACTTTCGGGTTTCATCACCACAATAGCAATTTCTTGTTTAGAAGTATCGATATTTTCTTCTTCGATAATTTGTGAAATCTTTTGCTCCACTTCAATATCAAGATATGAGGAAATATTGAGTCCGAGATGTTTATAATATTGAGTGTTAAATCCAAATTTTTCTAAAGATAAATCAATGGCGTCTTGATAATAAAGCAAATGTGCATTAGTTGCTTCGCGCTTTTCAAAAAAGAAATTAAAAGTATATCCTAGGGCATTATAAAACTCTTGGGCCGTTAGTATTCCAACATCGTATAGAGTGTATAAGATACTTTCTTCTTTTTGTTTAAACGCCTCGTAATCTAAATAAGGCGAATATAAACCTGGAGCGTTTAAAATACCAACTAATGCAGCACTTTCAGCATAATTTAATTCTTGGGGAGTTTTGTTGAAATAAAAGTGAGATGCACTATCGATACCATATAAGTTGTGACCAAAATAAACACTATTTAAATAAAGTTCTAAAATAGTATTTTTATCATAAGATTTCTCTATTTTTTTTGCAATATATGCTTCTTTTATCTTTCGAAAAAAACTTTCCGAATTGTCTAAAAATAAGGTACGAGCTAATTGTTGGGTGATTGTTGAACCACCAGATACTACTCTACCATTTTTAAGGTTATCAAAACCGCTTGCTAAAATTCTTTTGTAACTAATTCCATGATGTGAATAAAATTCTCGATCTTCGATGGTAAGTAATGTTTCTTTTAAGGCGTCAGAAATCTTATCTAAAGGACAATAAGAAGCAAATTCATCTCTAACGCGAGAGTAGATTAATTCTTCTCGCTCGTTTAATACGTTTTCTTCGTTTGGGTGAGAAAGTCTAATTTCTGGTGAAACGACAACTATGACATTAAATAGTCCATAAAGCAACGCGATAATAAGGACAAAGTATATTACGATCTTTTTTAATTTTTTCATGTCTATCACCTATAAATTAGTGTGAGAATAATTTCTTAAAAAATTCAGTATTATTTTATTAATTCTTTCGCCATGTAAATTTAACTTGCAATTAGTATACTAATTGTATCATAATCCATATGGGATAATTTATGGAAAAATGGTCATTGAAATTTATTAACCAAGATGATTATATTGTCTTTGAAGGTCTACTAAAAAGTGAATTTCAAGACGAACGAAAAAAGGTTTTCGAGTTTTCAAATTCGGAGAGATTTTTAGAAGTTAGTATTAAAGAAAAAGATGATCGAGTTGAAATAGTCGAGAAATCTAAAGAATTGACCATTTACATTTTGTTAGGTGATAAGAAATCTAAACTATTATATCACTTAGAAGGTTTTGATACTCAAAATATTCTAATAGACCGAGTATCTTATCAAATAAACGATAATTTGATGCGATTTCAATATCGTATGTACTTAGAAAATAAAACAAATGAAAATATCGTTCTAATAGAAAGGATTGATAACAATGGAAAGCATAGAGTTAAAACTAAAGCAATTGATTCATGATGGATTATTAAAACTTGGAGTTGACCTTCCATTAGAAAGAATCGTCATTGAACGTTCTAAAGAAAAAGAACATGGAGATTACGCAAGCAATGTGGCGATGCAATTGGCCCGCGAATTACATCTCGCGCCTCGTGATATCGCTGGTACATTATCAGAGTTTTTAAAAGATGAAATGATTGAAAAGATTGAAATTGCCGGACCTGGATTTATCAATTTTTTCATGCGCAGCGAAAGCCTTACTCAAATCATTCGCCGTATCGTTACTGAAAATGAACATTTCGGTGACTCTACTTATGGCGCAAATCAAAAGATTAATGTCGAATTTGTTTCCGCTAATCCAACCGGTGATTTACATCTAGGTCATGCTCGTGGGGCTGCGATTGGTGATAGTATCTGCCGTCTTTATAAAAAAGTCGGATACGATGTCACTCGTGAATTCTATGTGAATGATGCAGGTAATCAAATCGAAAATTTAGCAAAGAGTTTATATGTCCGTTATCATGAAGCAAACGGAGATTATAGCCTTTCTTTACCGGAAGATGGATATCACGCTGAAGATATCTTAAATATTGCTAAAATCATCAAAGATGAAATCGGCGATAGTAAAATGTCATTAAGTTACGAAGAGTTTAAACCTTTCTTAAAAACCAGAGGTACTGAACTCGAACTAGACAAATTAAGACGTGACCTTTCAATGTTTAGAGTTACATTCGATGTGTTTAGTTCTGAACTTCGCATCAGAAATGAAGGTCGTATCGAACGTGTTCTCGATACTTTAAAACCATATATTTACGAAGAAGATAACGCTAAATTTTTAAAGACAACTGCATTCAGCGATGATAAAGATCGCGTCATTGTTAAATCTGATGGTTCATATACTTATTTACTTCCAGATATCGCTTATCACCAAGATAAGTTAGAACGCGGATTTATAAAACTAATCGATTGCTTAGGTGCTGATCATCACGGCTACATCGAAAGAATGAAATCTTCATTAGGAATGTTAGGTTATAATCCGGATGTTCTCGATATCGAATTGATTCAGATGGTGCGTCTATTTAAAGATGGTGCTGAATATAAAATGTCTAAAAGAACCGGCAATGCAGTTTCGATGAAAGAACTATGTGACGAAGTTGGAGTCGACTCAGTTCGTTACTTCTTCATCTCCCGTGCTGCTTCAAGCCATCTCGACTTTGATCTTGACTTGGCAAAAAAGACCGAAGCAGCTAATCCAGTTTATTATGCTCAATATGGACATGCTAGACTTTGCGCGCTGCTAGATCAAGGAAAAGATATCGGATTTGATTACGATGGACATGGTTTGACAAATCAAAAAGAGTTAAATCTTTTAAAAATTTTAAACGATTTTCCACGCGAAGTTTTACAAGCTGCCTTGACAAGAGCCCCTTACAAGATTAGTATTTATATTCAGAAGTTAGCGACTGCAATTCACGAATTCTACACTGAATGCCGTGTCTTAGATCGCAACAATATTGCGCTTTCTTCATCGCGTCTAGCATTAACAAAAGCTAGCGAAATCGTCATGAAAAACGCACTTGATTTAATTGGTGTTACAGCACCGGAAAGGATGTAGGAGATAGAAAGATGGTACAGAAATCAAATTTAGACATCGCTTATGAATTAGTATTAAAAAAGAAGTCACCAGTAGAATTTGCAAAATTATGGCAAGAAGTTAGTCAAATCCAAGGCTATACCGAAGATGAAGCTAAAGCTAGAGTTGGTAAATTCTACACCAATTTAAGTTTAGATGGTCGTTTTATCACTCTCGGTGAAAACACCTGGGATCTTCGTGAACGTTATATTTTTGAAAAAGTCCACATCGATATGAACGATGTTTATCGCGATGTCGAAGAAGATGAAGATGTTGATGATTTAGATGAAGAAGAAGATTCTTATCGTGAAGAAGAAGATTCTGATGATTCTGCAGATAGAAATGAAAGTGATGAAGAATCTGAAGAAGATAACGACGATTACGAAGAAGATTATTAATATTTGAACATTATTACTAAATTAAAGAATACTTTCGCAATATTTGAAAAAAATATCAGTGGAGGTATTTTTTTATGAAACATGAGTTAATGAAAGATTATGGATATGAAGATGATTGGTTTGATGACTTCTTCTTACCATATCGCAGAAAATCAAAATATTCTTTAATGAAAACTGATATCGAAGAGAATAGTAATAGTTACATTCTTTCAATCGAAGTACCGGGAGTAACAAAAGAAAATATTAATATTTCTTTAGAAGATGGATATCTTAATGTCTCTGTAAAAAATGAGCATAGCGAAAATCGTAAAGATGATTACGGACAAATTCATCGTGAGCGTTACAGCGGCTCATATTCTCGCAGTTTCTATCTTGGTGATGTTCAAGAAGAGAATATTAAAGCAAAATTAGATAATGGTTTGTTGACTTTAAATATCCCGAAAAGAGATCCTAAAGAAGAAAAAAAGAAAATCATTTCTCTCGACTGATGAAGTCCCTAAATAGGGACTTTTTTAATAGTTAGATATAGTTATTTTTTTACTTGTATGGTATAATACGTTTGCAAAACTTTTAAGGAGGATTTTTATGTCATTAGTCAGTATGAAAGAAATGCTTATTAAGGCACGCGAAGGAAAATATGCTGTCGGTCAATTTAACATCAATAACGTCGAATGGACCGCTGCTATTCTTGATACCTGCCAAGCTTTAAATAGCCCGGTTATTCTTGGTGTTACTTCCGGTGCTGCCAAATATATGGGAGGTTGGAATACTGTTGCTGGTTTAGTAAAAGGTTTAATTAAAGATCACAACATCACTATCCCGGTTGCTCTTCACGTTGACCATGGTGATTCGGTCGCGGTTTGTAAGGCTGCTATCGATGCCGGATTTACTTCAGTTATGATCGATGCTTCCCACTTTGAATTGGAAGAAAACATCAAACAATGTAAAGAAGTCGTTGAATACGCTCACGCTCGTGGAGTTTCAGTTGAAGCTGAATTAGGTCGTGTCGGTGGTCAAGAAGATCATGTTGTTGCCGAATCAATGTATGCCGTTCCAGAAGAATGTGTAAGATTAGTTAAAGAAACTTCAATTGATTGTTTAGCTCCAGCGTTAGGCTCAGTTCACGGACCCTATCATGGAGAACCAAAATTGGGTTTTAAAGAAATGGAAGAAATCGGACAATTAGTTGGAATTCCGCTTGTTTTACATGGCGGCTCAGGAATTCCTGAAGAACAAATCAAAAGGGCCATTTCGCTTGGCACTTGCAAGATTAACGTCAATACCGAATGTCAACAAGCATGGACTAAAATCGTTCGTGAAGTCTTAAAGAACGATGAAAAAGTCTATGACCCACGTAAGGTCATCGGACCTGGTAAAAAAGGTATCGAAGAAGTAGTTAAAACAAAATGCGAAATCTTCGGTTCTATTAATAAAGCCTAAGTTAAAATTAATAAAAGCCCCTGATAAGGAGGCTTTTAATTTATAAAGAGAATAAAGATATGAAAACAGAAATTTGGAAAGAAATAACTAATAATGATGTGATTACTATATTTGGTCACATCGTACCAGACGGAGATTGTTATGGTTCAGAACTTGGTCTAAAATATGCAATTTTGGATCAGTTTCCTAATAAGAAAGTTTACGCCTTAGGAAGTGGTGTTGCTAAGTTTTTTGATTTGGTCGGAGAAATGGATCAAGTAGATGATGAAACAATCGTATCATCTTTAGCGATTGTTTTAGATGTAAGCACTATCGCTAGAGTTGAAGATCAAAGATTTTTAAAGGCTAGTAAAATCATTAAAATCGATCATCATATTGCCCAAGAACATTTTGGAATTATTGATTTTGTGGAAACTGATAAAGTATCTTGCACGGAACTTATTACTTCAATTCTCATGGAAAATAATATCGTACCAAGCAAACGAACTGCGAGAGCTTTATATCTCGGAATGGTGACTGATTCTAATCGTTTCTTATATGCACCAACTTCATCTCATACTTTTAAGATGGCTTCATATTTATTCGCCAGTGGTTTTGATCCAGAACCATTATACGATATTCTTTATGCTGTCGATGAAAAGATATTGAAAGTTCGCGGATATATTTACACAAATTACACTAAGAGCGAAATGGGTGCCTCTTACATGGTATTCGACAAAGAAGCTATCAAGAATTTAAATGTCGATTATAATACCGCTGCTTCTTTAGTAAACTCTTTAGCTGGAACTGCTCCAATATGGGTTTTCTTTGCTGAATCTGAAGATGGAGAGGTTCGTGTAGAATTACGCTCTAAAGGATATAACGTGCAAAAAATCGCTCTTAAATTTGGTGGTGGTGGTCATTTACAAGCCTCTGGATGTCGTTTAAATTCATTAGAAAAATATCATGAAGTTTTAGAAGAAATCGATCGCGTCTTAAAAGGAGACTAAGCAATGTATCAAAGAGAATTAGAAATAATGATTGAGGCTGCTAAAAAGTCTCGTGAATTTATCTTAGAAGTATATCATGAAGATTTTAAAGTAGAAATCAAAGATGATGAATCTCCAGTCACTAAAGCTGATAAAGGCGCTGACATGATGATTTCGAGACTTTTAAAAGAACATTTTCCAAACTACTCGTTATTAACCGAAGAATCGACGGATGATTTAGCGCGTTTAAATAATGACTATGTATTCGTTGTAGATCCAGTTGATGGCACTGAAGATTTTATTCATCGTAATGATGAGTTCACCACAAATATCGCTTTAGTTTATAAACACGAAGTAGTCGCAGGTGTCGTTTCAATTCCAGCCCGTAATGAAATCTATTATGCTTCTAAAGGTGATGGAGCCTATTATCTTGATGCCGAAGGAAAAGTTAGTAAAATCCATGTTAATGATAAGGTGGATGGATTAACACAATACATTTCTCGTTTTCATTCTGATGAATCAGAGATGAAAATGATGGAAGATCATCCTCAAATCATAAAAAGAGTAAAACAAGGCAGTTCTATTAAAGCATGTTTAATCGCAAAAGGTGATGGAGAAGTTTATTATCGCTTTACTCCACATACTAAAGAATGGGACATCGCTGCATTTGATATCGTCGTTAAAGAGGCTGGTGGTTTAATTTTAAAACCGAATGGTGAGGCTATTACTTACAATCGAAAAGATGTCTACAACCGCGAAGGATTCGTGGTTTTAAATCGCATCGAAAATCTTTTTAAGAAATAACTTATATATCTCGCGCATAATCTTTAAAAGGTGAAGTGTTATGCGCGTTTCTTTTTTATTTAGAATAGTGACGACAATTTTACTTGTAATTGGAGGTGTTTTCTTAATGCTTGGAAATATATCTTCATTATTAAGAACTCATTATAATGAGATTGCCACTATTGAAACAAAGAGAGTGACCACTTTAGTGGTTACTAAAGTGATTCACGAAGAAATCGCTTCATACAACTCAAATCATTTCATTTTAGAAGAAAATGAAGAAAAGGTTTCGTATAATGTAGAATTAATTAATCGATTATTAGGATTTAGTTCACAAGCTATATATAATCGCCTAAAAGAGATTGAAAACGGAACATCGGAACTTTATGGTAATGAAATAGATAGTAATTATAAAGAAAAGGGAATTATCTATGAAATGCCTTTTTCAGTGATAAGCGATAATGTATTTCTATCATCTTTAGGCCCTAAAATTCCTATAAAATTCAGTTTGTTGGGATCTGTTGAGACTGATTGCATAAGCAATATAGAATCTTTTGGTATAAACAATGCTTTAGTCAGTTTAGAAATTGTTTGTAAGTTAGAAACGCAAATAGTTCTACCTTTATCTTCTTCTACATATCAATATAAGATAAATATTCCTTTTGCGATGTCTTTAGTAGAAGGTAAAGTTCCTAGTTATTATTTAGGCACACACACGGTTGAAGGAGTCAGTAAATCGATATCGGAGGTTTATGAAATATGAGAGCTTTTATCTTCGATAAGTATGGTTATTATCCAAATGATGAATACGCATCTGAGTTTGATTATCAAGGATGGCATTTTAAACTTGAATTGAACAATAAAACTGAGCAAGAACTAAAAGAATATGATGATTTTTTAGCAAACATTTTAAATTATTTTCCGATGATGGGTGCAAAACTTATCTTATCGCGAGAACATAAATATGCTTCGACATCAGAATTCGGTCAAGTTTCTCTGGTGGCAATCAAAGACGATGAAATAGCTCTTGATGATGTCTTTGTCATGCATATGAATTTTAGAAGTACCAACAAAGAAAATCGACTTAAGGTATCTTATCTTCAAACACTTTGGGAAAATAAGGTGGAATTAATCGAGGAAAAGGCACTTCCAAGTTTAAAGATTGATAACTATTCTTATATTAAAGCCGTTGAAAGTGTTACTCATGCCTTAGGTTTAGCGGAAAATGCGATTCAGTATTTATCTGATGCGCGATTAGATTTTGGTGATGATATCATCAATACTACTTTGGTTCATAAGAGATTGAATAAATTAGATGCATACACGTTTTTAAATCCTTTCAACCTGGTGGTTGATTCGCCAATGCGTGATCTTGCTGAACTTTATAAAGCCGGTTTAATAAGTAGTGATCAACTGATAAATATATTACCTTCTTATAATCTAAACACTTTTGACGCTACTTTGTTATTTGCGCGTCTTCTTTTTCCAACGAAGATTTTTGATTTATTTGAAGACCATTATGGAATTAAAAAGGATATAAAAGTAGAAGTGATCAAATATCGAGAAAATATCAAAGAGATGATGGTTGATTTAAAAAAAGTCCATCTTTATCTAATCAATTTTTATGCGATTAGACCTATATCATGGTTGATTGATTAATTTGATTCTAGAAAAGTATCTATATTAAAGTATTTCTCTAAATTTAGAATTAGTAATAATCTTTTAAATTTAAATCAAATGCTATATAATGATATTTGATAATTGGGGTATCGTCAAGCGGTAAGACATGGGACTCTGAACCCCAGATTCGCTGGTTCGAATCCAGCTACCCCAGCCAAATTAATTTGCAATTCGAGATTCTTGTTAGAATCTTCGAATTTTTTATATCTGCAAGATCAGAAGTAATAACATCAAGAATATTAATAACGATTTAAGTATATTAGGTATTTGTAATGAGTGCTCTACTTTTACTAGTTAAAGATATATTTTTTAATATTTTCAATGATTATTCTTGGAATTTGGCATATTGAAATTTATATAAATCAGAGATAAGAAGTTAAGTAAAATTGACGATAATTAAACTCGTAAATAAAAATTATGCGTTTGATTTACTAGTTTTTTAATAAACCAGTAATACTAATTATGAAAAAAGGAGCTGCTTATTATGATTAAAATAATGGTTTTTGGAGCTAAGTCATATGATATTGAATCATTTGATTTAAAATTACAAAATTATTCTGATGTTCAAATGAATTACATTGAATCAGAACTTGATCAATATACCGCCTATCTTGCTAAGGGTTACGATGCTGTTTGTGTTTTTGTAAACTGCAATCTGAATAGAGAAATAATCGAGATATTAAAGAAATTAGAAATTAAATTAATTTTATTAAGATGCGCAGGATTTAATAATGTTGATATTAGGGCGTGTCAAGAAAATGACATCACAGTGATGCGTGTTCCAAGTTATTCTCCTGAGGCAGTAGCAGAGATGGCAATGTCTTTAGCGCTTTCTGTTAATCGTAGAATTCATAAAGCTTATATCAAAGTGCGTGAAAATAATTTCTCGTTAGTAAGTTTGACAGGTGTCAATTTCTATAAGAAAGTAGCGGGAATTATCGGAACTGGTAAAATCGGTCAAGCGATGGCTCGCATTTGCCAAGGCTTTGGGATGGAAGTAATCGCTTTTGATAAGTATCCATCTAATTCGCTACCATTTGTTAAATATGTAACACTTGAAGAATTATTAAAGCAATCAGATTTGATCTCACTTCATTGTCCTTTAAATGATGAAACATATCATTTAATCAATGAAAAAACGATATCGATAATGAAAGATGGCGTTATATTGGTAAATACTTCTCGTGGTGGATTAATTAAAACTGAGGACCTCATTAAAGGAATTAGAGATAAAAAATTCTTTGGTGTCGCTCTTGATGTTTATGAAGAAGAAGGAGATTATGTCTTTGAAAACTTAGAAGACGATATCTTAGAGCATTCAACTGCCGCGAGATTGCTATCATTTCCAAATGTTATCGTCACATCACATCAAGGATTTTTAACTAAGGAAGCTTTAGAGGCTATTAGTTTAACGACAATTGAAAATGCGATAAGTTTTTTTAATAATAAACCGATAATAGAAAATATTGTAAATCAATAGGTTTAAGTCAAAGCATTAAATAAATCTAATTTGCAAAATTTATATATATAAGCAATTTTAAGCTATTTATAAGAATGTCTTAATAAAATGCTTTTTGTAATGAAAATATCGTTACTAAATCAAATATTTGTGTTATTCTATCATTACAAGATAATTATTTTATAAATAATTAAATTTTGAAAATAACTTATCGAGTATAACCATAGATTAGAATAAGTAATAGTACATAAAGATTTATGCCACGTTACGATATTGGAAACAAGGAGGACAGGTTTATGATAAGAGTATTCGTAGATTCTGGAAGTAGCATTAAGCAAGAAGAAAAGGAAAAGTATGGAATTGAAATAATTCCTTTGCGTTACCTTATGGGTGAAAATGAATATGAAGATAGCATTGATCAAACTATTGATGATTTTTATAAAATGCTTATCGATGAAAAACTATTTCCTAAAACCTCCTTACCATATTTAGAAAAACTTGAAAAGGATGTTAATAAGTATACCTCTGATGGTGATGATGTTATAATTTTGATTTTATCATCGAAATTATCAAGCACTTACGATTCAATAAAACTTTTATTTGAAAAAAACAATAAGGTGCGAGTAATCGATACCTTAACAGCTGTTGGAGGAGAGCGACTTTTAATCGAAGAGATTAATAAATATCGTGATCAATCAGTCGATTTTATTGTCGAAAAGGTTAAAGCTTTAATTCCACGAATTAAAATTTTGGCAATTCCTGAAACATTAAATTATTTATTAAAAGGTGGAAGACTTTCTATGAAAGAATGGCTAATCGGGGCTAGCTTACATATTAAGCCAGTAATCACTTTTGCAGATGGATATGTTAAGTCAGAAACTAAAAAGATTGGTCTTAAAAATTCGATGAAATATATTGCAAGTGAAGTCGAAAGACTTGCAGACACTTCTTATCCGATAATCGCGTCTTATACTTATAATGATAAGAATTTAAGAACACTTATCAGTATGACTGATAGTTCGTTTCACAAATATATGAGCGATTTTGATAATATTGATCCGGTTATCGCCTGCCATTGGGGACCTAATGCCTGCGGTTATATTTTTATTATTAAGAAAGAATAATTATTTTCTTAAATAAATATAAATTTAACAAATTAAAAATAATATAATTCTGTGTCAAAATTAAAGATAAAACCTTTTATGTGAGTGCATTAAAGATGGCAATTGCTTTTTCGTTTGGTAAAAAGTAGTATTTTATAGTGTGAGGTGATATGTATGGCACTTATCGAAGTAAAAAATTTATCAAAAACATTTAAGAAACCCATTAGAGGAAATGGTCTTTTATCGATGATAAAAACCTTATTCTCTAGAAAGTATGAAAATATCGAAGCAGTTAAAGATGTATCTTTTTCAATTGAACAAGGGGAAATAGTTGGTTATATCGGCGCCAATGGTGCTGGTAAATCAACTACCATTAAAATGATGTGTGGTATTCTTTTTCCAACCGAAGGGGAGATAATAATTGATCAAAAATCGGTTCTTAAACATCGTAAGGAAATAAATCAAGAAATCGGTGTTGTCTTCGGTCAAAAAACGCAATTATGGTGGGACATTCCACTTATTGAAACATTTAAAATTCTTAAAGCTATTTATTCAGTTTCTGATGAAGATTACAAAGAAAGATTTAACTACCTTTCAGAACTATTGGATTTAAAATCTTTTATGAATCAAAATGTCAGAAGTCTTTCCTTAGGTCAAAGAATGCGTGCTGATTTTGCGGCAAGCCTTATTCATAACCCTAAAATTCTTTATTTAGATGAACCGACTATCGGATTAGATGTTTTAGTTAAAGATAAAATCAGAAAGGCGATTAAGGAGTTAAATCATCACTACAATACAACTGTTATCTTGACTACTCACGATATGAAAGATATCGAAGAGTTATGTAATCGTATTATTATCATCGATAAGGGATCTATCCTTTATGATGGAAATCTTGAAGATATCAAATTCCAATTTGGAAATATCAAAAATATCGTATTTCCAAGATTTGAGGGTTTTGATGAAAATAAGATAAAAGAATTCAATGATAAAATTAACATTGAAGTTGATGAAAATATCAAATTATCGTTCTCGTTAAATGATGTCAATATGGACGCACTATTATTAATGCTGATTGGAGAGTATAAAATAAATGATTTTAAGATTTTCGATATCGGCATTGAAGAGATTACCAAGGAGCTCTATGCTAAAAATGAAGAAACTAAAAAATAGCTTGTCAAAATATATTCCATTTTTTCATGCCGGTCTCAAGTCGACACTGGCATATAAGTCTCAAATATACGGATGGATGATAATTGGAGTTATCGAAATATTGTTTATATTTTTCTTATATCAAGCGATATATCGTAACGCTCCTGAAGGTATGAACAGTGTCATCAATGGACTTACTTTTTACGAGATGATTTTATATGGTGCGACCTCGTTTATCTTCGGTAATGCCATCAGCAGTGAAACCGGTTGGAACATCTATGTTGAAGTTCGTGATGGTACTGTAGTAAATACTCTTACTAAACCAGTCTCATATCGCATCCGTCATCTTTTCACTTGCTTTGGTCAAGCATTCTTCCAAGTATTTTTTATCGCTTTACCATTATTAGTGATTCTATATGGAATCTTTATCGGATGCGGATTTGTGCAGTTTGAACCTTTGCAATTTATTTTAAATATTGTTTTCTTTTTAATATTTTTATTACTAGCAATTCTTATTAATGATAGCATTGGATATTTAATCGGAATGCTTACATTTTATACTCAACATATGTTTGGTTTAAATATGTTTATATCATCAATTAAAACTTTCTTATCGGGAACTATGGTACCATTATCTTACATGGGAGTATTTGGAGTGATATTTTCCTATTTGCCATTTGCGTTTTTAGCGTCCACACCGATTTTAATCCTAATGGGTAAGATGGAATTACTAATGATATTTATATATTTAACTATCGCAATAGGATATCTGATATTGTTAGAATTTATCAATCATTTGCTTTTTAAACACTGCATCAAAAAGATCGTAGTGCAAGGAGGTTAAAATGAAATACATTAAATTATATTTTCAATATGCAAAACTTTCGATAATGTCAAAATTATCTTATAAATCAAATACTATTATCGGCATTGCAGCATTCTTATTTACTGAAATCACATCAATTTTAACTTTATTTATCATCGTTTCACAAGTACCTTCATTAGAAGGGTGGAATATGTATCAAATCGGTTTACTTTATGGAATTACTAATCTCGCTATCGGTTTAGATCACTTATTTACCGATAAATTATGGAATGTCGCTTATTTTGAAGTGAGAAGTGGTACTATGGATAGTCTCTTCCTTAGACCGATTCCAGTGCTATTCCAAACGATTGCTTTAGAAATACAATTAGAGGCACTAGGAGAAATTTTAACAGCGATTTTCTTAATTATATTTTGCTCGTGCAATTTATCGCTTATTGTGACCTTTGAAAGTGTATTATTACTTGTTGTTGGAATTATCGGTGCTGCGTTATTGATTACATCTTTTAAAATTATCATCGCTTCGATGGCATTCGCATTTAAAAGAACAGGACCATTTCTTCAAATCGTTTATAACTTTTCAAATTATTCCAAATATCCATTGACGATTTTTCCAAAAATCATTCGTTTTGCCTTTACATTCTTAATTCCTTTAGGATTATGTGTCTTCTTTCCAGTAACAAATTTATTTAATCCAAGTAGCATAGGAATAAATCCGTATTTACTAGTAGCAATTATTATCGTGGTTACTGCGATTATACTTACCTTAGCGATTTTGATTTGGAGTAAATTTGCTAAACGTTACGAAAGTACGGGATCATAATAATTTTTTAAACTTTCTATCCAATTATGTTAATATTAAGAAAAGGAGATTTGTGATATGCATTTCTTAAAAGAAATTGTTAGTAAAGCTAATAAAAATTTAAATAGCGAAGAAGCAAAAAGAATAAGAAAGAAACTTCTTACTATCGGTATTATTCTTGTATCGATCGGTGCTATCGGATTAATAATTTCTTTTGCTTTGTTTGTTTCTAACATGAATTCAAGGGAATTTAATGTACCAATATTGCCATTTATTTTATTTATGCCATGTGCTATTTCTCTTGGAATTGGAACGACACTTATCCATGCCGCATTATCTATTGTTATTGCTGGTGTGGGAAGTAAAATTGTTGATACTAATAAATATTGCTCTAAATGCGGTGATATCATTGAACCCAATGAGCAATATTGTTCTCATTGCGGTCAACCATTGTTTGCTAAAAAGATTTGTCCTAAATGTCAAGCGCAAAATGATGTTGATGATAACTTTTGCCGTTCATGTGGTGAAAGGTTAAATTAGCAAAGCAAGAATAGTTAAATAAAAAAAACGAACCACTCGCGAGAGTGGTTTTTTAAGTTATAAAACAATTTTGACCTATTAATTAATGACGGAAACTCTCATTGGTTACATAGAAGGAGAAATGGGAGTAGAGATTATGAACGAAGTTATTACTTTTCTAGTATTAATCATCTTAATTTGATCATGTATTTCATAATTCTCTCATTAAAAAAAGGGCGAATAATCGCCCAATTTAATTAGTTAGCTTGGCGGACATCGATAATGCCAGGAACTTCTTCCATCACGATGGTTTTAACGACTGAAGAAACCGTCATATCAGCATAAGAGCAACCTTGACACGCGCCGTGCATATCGACGTAAACAATACCATCTTCGATATGATTTAAGGTCACATCGCCACCTTCTGCGGCGATAAATGATCTGATTTTATCTAATACCATATTTACTTGATCTTCAATGCTCATAATAATTACCTCGTACGCGTTTTATTTTATCACTTTTGATAAATTTCTATCAAGAAAGACACTTTAGCTATAAAAAAACCTATGAATTTTCATAGGTGAAGTTATCTAGATGGTGCCCAGAACCGGAATCGAACCGGTACGATATTGCTATCGCAAGATTTTAAGTCTTGTGCGTCTACCTATTCCG
>CANQEO010000006.1 GCA_947595215.1 uncultured Bacilli bacterium | reverse complement strand
TACATTTATATCTTATTAAATTAAAAACTTGGATGCTAGTCCAAGTTCTTATCGATTGTTAAATCGATTTTGTTCTTGCTTTATTGTTTGAATATAATCTTTATGGTAAACTAAATAAGAGGAAATATTTATGCGAAAACACATTTTTCTACTTCCACTGATCTTATTAGTTAGTGCTTGTTCGTTATCTGAAAATAATAATTCTAATAAAGTAAATGATATTATTGAAAACTATGAAACTTTAAACAAATTAGTGGTTGATAATACCTTTACAATTGATTTAAGTACTACCGGAAAGAAAACGACATATCTCTCTAAAAACGGAGATAGTTTAAAAACATATAGCAACATAGAAGTTTATGCTTCGAGTTTTACTAATACTAATGTCGTTGCAGAAGAATATTTTGATAGTGAATCGATAACTATTATCACTGACGATAATAGTTTTCAAAGCGACTATGATGTCAATGAAATATGGGATTTTTTAGGATATCAAAATATCTTTAACGACGCTAAAAATAAAACGTTATCTAACGATCATATAAGTGGTTCTGTAGATGCTTCTTCTTGTCCCGGTATTGTTCGCTCCTTTATCGTAGCAAGTGGATTCTTTAATGATAATTATGAAAATTATTATTTTAATAGCAAAATTAATTACACAATATATTTCGATTTTACGAATGAAAAAATCTTTTCGATTGAACTTGATCTTAAAGATATTGCAAAGCTAAAAAAATCTACGATATCCGAGGCATATAGTTTACTTACTTTCGTCGATGATAAAGATGCTTTAGAGATTGTAGAATCTCATCCAGTACCAGATAAAAACGATGGTAATAATGGAGGAAATAGCTCTGAAGCATTAATAAAACAACAAGGTATCGATTTTATAAAAGATTGTTATGAAGATATCGAATATGTTTCTGATGATTTATATTTTTACGTTAACACTATCGTATCTCCGCGATTATCATTTAGTTATGAAAGCAATAAACCAAATGTAATTGGTCACGATGGAACTTATTATGATGTCACTATTGATACTAGCGTTACAATCACAGTTTCTTTAGCATATCAAAAGGAAGTTTATTCAACTTTAACATTTGACTTTTTAGCGATTCCTAAAGTTACCGGAACCGGAACATTAGGAACTAAAACCAATCCTATATACAAAGGTCGTAAAGTGATTGATGATGTGAAAATATACTTTATCGAAATGCATCGTCAATATGGAGATTCAATTTACATTAAGGCTGGTGATTTTGATATGTTAATCGACGCCGGCGATAGCGAAGATGGTGGGTACGTAAACGATTTTTTACGGCGCAATGTCAGTGATGGAAGATTAGAATGTTTAGTTGCTACTCATGCTCATAGCGATCATATCGGAGGAATGATTACAGCTTTATCGACAATTAAAAACATCACTTATGCTATTGATTATGGATATCAAAGAAGTGATTATTCGGCAGTAGAAAGCGTTCGTAATTTATTTAAGACAGCCGATAAATATGCGCCTATAACAGATTGTATTAAAGGAACTAATGGAGCTTTAAAAACGCTTTATATCACCGAGGATTTAAGTATTACTTTCTTAGATACAGGATATTACGAAGAGCCATCAAGTGATTTTGGTAGTGAGTCATCATTTAATTACAATTTAACATCAGTTGCTTTTATTATGACATATAAAAATCAAAAGTATTATTTTGCCGGAGATTTAGAAAGAGAAGGAGAATCGAATTTAGTCGATAAAAAAGAAACTGAAAAAGTGGATTTAGCAAAAGCATCTCACCATGGTTCTACTACTTCTAATAGCAGTAAAATTCTTTCTAGCCTCAATCCTTCGGTGATGGTTATTTCAACTGCATTAGTGAATCGTGGTGATGCTACTCATAATGCGAAAACTCAAACTCACCCAAATGGAAATACTTTACGAGAAATGTTGAAAAGATCAAAAGTATATTGTAACTTTACTAGTGGTACTGTCGAGGTAACGTGTGATGGTAATAGTTCTTTGAAAGTACGCGGTTTAGGATTAACATCTCCATACTATATGGATGGAGTCGCAGTAAGCGGCGAAGAAAACTTGGAATTTAAATATACTAAGTGGGCCAAAACTTATCGTAATTCGTTTATCTAAACCAATTTAGTGAGGATTTTATGAAACCAGTTTTAATTACTATTGCCGGTGGCTCTGCTTCTGGTAAGACGACCGTTGTTGGAAAGATTTTTAAAGCGCTTGGGAATGAAGATTTAATTATTATTAAGCATGACGATTATTATCGATGCCAAGATGAGATGACCTTAGAAGAAAGAAAGAAAATTAACTATGATCACCCATCTTCATTAGAAAATGAGCTTCTTTTAGAGGACCTTAAAAAACTATTAAATGGAGAGGCAATCGATAAACCTCTTTACGATTTTGTTACTTACACAAGAAAAAAGGAAACCGAACATATCGAGCCGAAAAAGGTAATCATTTTAGAAGGCATTTTAGCGCTTGAAGATGAAAGAATAAGAAATATATCGGATGTTAAGGTTTTCGTTGATTGTGACGATGATCTGCGCTTTATACGTCGTTTGCAAAGAGATATCCTTGAAAGAGGAAGAACGATGGAAAATGTCATTAATCAATATTTAACTACAGTTAAACCGATGCACTATTTATTCATTAATCCATCGAAACGTTACGCTGATATCATCATTCCCAATGACTATACCCACGATGTTGGATCTAGGATGTTAATAAGAACTATTAAGTCAATCATTAAAGAGTGATTGACTTTTTAAATTATTCTTGCAATAAAAACTATTTTAGGGTACTATATTATGGCACATGGACCATTAGCTCAGTTGGTAGAGCAGCTGACTCTTAATCAGCGGGCCACAGGTTCGAGTCCTGTATGGTTCACCATTGGTTAAATCGGCGATATAATCGCTGTTTTGAAGAAAAGAGAGTTGTGAGGGCGACTCTCTTTTTTTGTTAAGTGACACGCGAACTTTCCTGGTCAGTGGGTCACGAAATCATTTAACGGTGAATAAATATTATTTTTAATTGATTGTCTTTAGAGCCATTTAGATTGAAGGTAGCAATGGCTCTTTTTTAATCTTTTTCTTTTTCATCTTAAGCTCTACTTTCAATAAGATATAAAATAAACAAAGTTAGATGAAGGTAGTCAATATATCCGTTTGTATTGATGAACGAATCGAATTTTGTATAATCCTAAAAAAGGAAAACCGAAAAAGGAAAAAATGGAATAGTCTAAGGGCAATAAAAAAGATATGAAAGAGCATATATGTTGCAATAAAGTTGACATAGAAATTCGGCTTTGTTAGAATTTGAAAAAAGGAATTTAAAAAGGGGTAATTTTAAAATGAGTAATTGTCCAATATGTGGTAAGCCGACATCATCATTATATGGAAATGAAAGAAAAGATAAGCTTTGTCGTGAACATGCTCAAGAGTTTAAAAATGGTAAAATAGTTCAATGTGAAAAATGCGGTGAATGGCATTGATATACATTCAAATTGTAAATGTAGTCAAGAAAAAGAAAAAATAATTTATATAAATAATCCTAATACTTGTATTATTTGTGGAAATGAAACTGACAATGGTTATCATTTTTGTAGAGATTGTTATTATAAATATAATGAAAAAGAAATTTTAATAAGAATAAAAAGGTGTGCTTCATCTGAATTATTAGAAAGTAAGTATTTTAATAAAAAAATAATAAGTGAAGATGGACATATTGTGAAAAGTGATGAAGAAGCAAGAATTGATGATTATTTATATAATCATAAAATTCAACATAAGTATGAAAAGGAATATTTGCCTAATAATCCAAAATATGAGAAATCAATTTATCCAGATTGGAAACTTCCAAATTATGAAAATTTGGGTGATGTTTATATTGAATATTGGGGTGTTGAAAATAATCCAATATACGACAGACAAAAAGCATATAAAATGGAAATATATAAAGAAGATAAATTAACTTTAATTAGTTTATATCCTAATGATTTAAAGAATTTAAGTGAAACATTAGAAAAAAAGTTAAAACGTTGTAAAAAAGGCGAAATTAATGATTAATATATTTTATCGAAAATAAAAAATAAGGGCAGAAGCGGTTTAGCGGCCCTTATTTTTTTCGAATAGCGAAAAAAATTTTTAAAATATCCGTCAACTGAATATATCGTATGTTAATTTTTTTTGAGGTGGTAGAAATGTATGTTACTGGCAGAAATATCCGCATCAGCTTCGGATTGCAGTCATAGCCGAACATTCTCGCGTGCTGCCACATTGTATCCTCCTGCGGACTTTTAACGACACGGCAATAGTAGATCGTCTGCAAGCAAGGGAAAGTAACGCCGCGCCCCAAACTATTCCCGTCGCCGATGATATTGATTCCGTTCTCGTAATGCGTATTTTCTTCGAGCAGAGTGTCGGAATTGATCGTCAAAATGTTTCCGCCGTCATCATACTGCATAAATTCGTACAGTTCGCCGAATGGAAGGAAATCGGGTTTCGTGAGCAGAAGATCGTCGTAGGTATCGCGGAAAGCGTCGCACGGTTTGCTCTTCGAACAACTGCGAAAGCTCATTAGGCATGTAATCATCCCATAAAAAACAATTGATTGACAGCAATAATAGGCAGTGAAATCAATTAGTGCCACGTGGGAGCAATTCCAGATTTTGCGCTAAAAGGTGTCATATAGGACGGATTACAAGTAAGCTATTTGACTGACTACCAAACCGCTTACTCAAAAATTTTACATTTGTGACAAAAACAACTATTTAAAAATCGACTTATAAAAGAGTGGGGTAACTACCATTGCTAATTAGCCAAATGTTCTTGTCCAACTCTAATTCGGACACTTGAAATTTTTCAGACTTTAGTATGGAATTCGAAACACCCGTGTAAAAATCCGTTTCCCATTTTAGCTCAGTTCCAGTTCCCCCGGCCTTAAAAGAAGCGTTTTTATCGAAGTATAGTTTCCACAAGCTCAAATTTTTTTCCGCTGCAAATATGTGTCCATAAAAGCTATACGCAGTTTCTGCCCCTTGATAATTTCCTCTTGCAAAAACATTGTTAGCGGAAAACACATTCGTAATTTTACTATCTTGAACTACTGCTATTAATCCTGCTGCATAGGCATAACCCATTTGATTTTTAGCGGTAATTGTTCCTATTGCATATGCAAATTCAACAATGCAATCATACATACGTCCGACAAGACCGCCAGCGTAAACTTTGCCTTTTTTTATGTCACATAGCACATTTCCTATTGCATAACTATTTTGTATTTTAGACTGATAATCAAGATCATCATTCTTTACCACGCGTCCTACCAATCCGCCGACATCAACATACGTGCTGTCAGAAGCAATGTCAGACCCGTCTATAGTAACATTTCCTTGCGCAAAAGATTTGTTAATTTCGCTTCCGCATACTCTACCGATCAAACCACCGCAATTTATTATATCGACATTCTTGACATCCAATGTAACATCGGCCGTGCAATTGGTTACAAGACTGTTTTCTATATAACCAATTAAACCGCCCGTCCACACCGTATTATTATTTTCAGCATTAGTTATTTGAATTTTACCGTTTGTCGTGCAATTGGCAATCGTACCGCTATAAAGACCGCCCGCCAAAGTTCCCACTCGTATACGTTTATTTAACTCATCTACGCTAAGATTTGCGTTTTGAATATTCAGATTGGATATATTACCATATACATATTGAAAAAGCCCAATATAATAAGCATCCGCATCTGTCGGCGTTAAATCAACAATAGAATCAATCTGTATATTCAGATTGGTAATCGTATAACCAGCTCCATCTAAATTGCCGAGGAGTTTGGTGATGGGCGATAAAGTTTTTCCTGAAAAATCAATATCTTGTGTTAATCGAAAATATTTATTGCCGCCATCAAATTGAGTAATCTTCTGCAGGAAATCATCGGCACTGGAAATTAAATATGGATTATTTGAGCTATCTCCCAATTCGGAAGAATCTGGAGTAAGTTCTAATTTATGGCTTTCTGCATATTCAATTGCGGCATTTACGTCAAATTCAATATCTTTTTCTTGTTGATATTCAAATAACTCATTTTGGGATTCTTCCCAAACCCTTGCTGTAGAATTCTTTCTTAAAAGGAAATCAGTTGTCGTAGAATATGTATTTGTTGCAACTTCATATGCCAAAACACCATATGCGCTTACAGAATCGTAAAATGACATTCTATAGAAATTTCCTTTTGTAAACCCGGCGTCTTTTGAAAAAGTTACTCGCTCAGAATAGCCTTGGCTAAATTGAGATAAATATGAAGAAGTTGCCGTTTGCGAATCAGCAGTGACATCCCCCCAATTATTAGTCCAATGATGATCACTTTCCCCGGAAAAGTTAAGAGTAAGAGATTTTTTCGCCTTGGATAACAATAATTTAGCCTCATTGGTAAATTCTAGTTCAAATCCTACTTTGAACCCACCCGTATAAGAGTGTGTATTGACAGTTTCTTTGGATTTTGTGGTACTATCAGCAATCGATTTTTCTGTCAATTTAGTAAAATTGAACGTCACTTCTGTATCATATTGATATTGCATTGCAATTGAAGTATATATCGGTACTTTTGATACCATCCCCAAATAGAAATAATAGAAAAAATACTGGTTATCAATATTGATGGCATTGGAAAATGTTATGCCGTTTTCCTGCTGTTGCCCCCGATAAGCTATCAGTTTACCATTCGTATTAGTGGCATTGAATTGTAGTTCATGTTGTTCCGACAATGAAAACTTTGCATAAACCGACTTATTGCTTGAAATCGGAGCGTCAAGTAAGGAATTTGCAGTGAAGGGTTTCTCCCAAATATAATTGTCCCAGTACCACCCGTCAAAAGTATATCCATCTTTAACGGGATCATTGGGGACAGAGATTACTTCATCTCCCGTTGTGTCGATGATTGCATACACATCGTCGTCTACGAGGAAATAAAGTTTGTAGCTTAAATCACATCCAACAAGCAAAGATACCATGCAGATGGTTGTAAAAGTAATCAAAAGTGCCATGAGAAACTTTTTTTTCATAATAACCTCCAATCACCGATGAAATTTTTAGGTGCAAAAAAACACATAGTTTATTCTATTTTGTGATTTTTTGTCGTTAGAATTTGCATAATAATAATATCACGAGTACTCGTAAAAATCAAAGGGTTAAACCGATTTTCTCATGAAAACTGGAAATGATGAAAGCAACAAATTTATAAATGGTGTTCTTCAAGTGATCAAAACTTTGCAAGATGAAGGAATAACTGATCGGTAGTCGTAGGTTTTAATGTTCTATTAGGGAATATTAAAACCATTGACAATGAGTACATTGTTGCCACATTAGATGCCACTAATCCTAGTGCCATTTTCTATAAGTAGAACATATCGTATAAAAGATGACCCTAATGCGCCAGTCGGAAGTCGAGATAATTAAACAACAATATCCCTATTTTTAATGATTTAGTGCAGGAGATAAAAAAATTAGTAACAACATTCAAAACAGAACGAACAATTTTACAAATATTTGAAGCTGATAAAAGAAAATAAGGAATGGTACAGAGAAAGATTGTTAAATCCTCTAAATCCTAAAAGTAGTAAAACAGGATTTTATGGTCAAAAAGCTGTCATGAAGTTGGTTGAATTATACTCGGAAGGAAAAAACTTTATAATTGCTTATGACATTTGGAATCCAGTACAGAATGAAAAGAATTTATGAAAGCAGTTATACACGCGAAATTTTCGTCAGAAAAACAGAACGAGGCGAGCATTGAAAGTCAGCTCCGCGAGTGCTTGGAATATGCCCAATTCAACGGAATTGAGGTCATCGGGAATTACATAGACAGAGCGCAGACGGCATTTTGGACGATTTGGCGAAGCGCATCTGCCAAATGCAATCACAGTAAAGCAATGCGACGCTTGCGACCAAAGGACAACTTGAAGAAGTACAACTTAGTACATGCGATTGTAGATTGGTACAGGGCATATTTTGTCAACGACGAAGAAACTGCTTAACGAATTGGAAGAATAAAAACAGAAACTTGAAATAGAGCTGTTTGAAGCGGAAACACAGCATCCCATTCTTTCCAAAGATCAAATTCTGCACACGCTTTGCAACTATCGCAAATTGGATTTAACCACAAAAGAGTGAAAACAGCGGCTCATCGATAGCTTTGTCAATTCAATTTACCTCTAAGACGACCACTTCATCATCCTGTTCAACTACAAAGGACAGTCCAAAACTATCACTTCTGAAGAGGTCAACAGTTCGCCTTTTACATTCTCGGGGTCACCATTTGAACTAAAAAAGAGCACCTTAAAAATGCTTTTTTGGGTATTTGTTATAAAAATTCATAAATTATAGATTTCATTTATATTTTAAGTAATAAAATAAAAGTATTATGAACAAAACACTAGATTCTCTAAAAAAGAGAATCTTTTTTTTGACATTATAATGGTAAATACTATCAATATAGTATAATTCTTCCGAGGTGAATATCATGGAGCAACAAAATAATGCCTTTGGTGAGTTATTAACCACTCTACGAAAAGAAAAAGGCTATACTCAACAAAAATTAGGTGAAGAATTTGGTGTTGGACATAACACCATCAGCAAATGGGAACAAGGTAAGTTAGTGCCCGATGCAGAAATGCTGATGAAAATATCCTATTATTTTAATATTTTGATAGATTTATTATTAAAAGGACAAAGATATCAAACTTCAGTTAAAACTAATGATACCATAAAAGAACTTCTACGAATGGATAGAGTCTATAAATACTATCAAGATTGAAATCATGTTTCAATTGGACTAGAAAATGTGAGTCTTACATTTAAATTAGGCGAATTTGTTTCTATTTCTGGTGTATCGGGAAGTGGTAAAACAACTTTAATTAAAATGATTGGAGCTATGGATCGTTTTCAAAATGGTGAAATATTTGTTGAATATAATCCTTTATCACATCTAGATGAAGTAGAATTTGAACAATATCGTCGAGATAGAGTGTCTTTTATTTTTCAAGATTATGCTTTATTAGAACAATATAGTGTTTACGAAAATCTCAAATTAGTATTGTTAGGAAGAAATCTTGATTCGAAAGAGATTAATAGAAGAATTGATAGTATTTTAAAGGATGCTAATATGACAGCATTTAAAGAGCGTAAAGTCAATCGTTTAAGTGGTGGTCAAAAGCAAAAAGTCGCAGTCATGAGAGCGATTTTGAAGGATACTTCAATCATTATTGGTGATGAAATCACCGCCAATCTTGATTCTCGTTCATCGCGAGAAGTAATTGAATTACTATACTTACATAGTGAAGGTAAATTAGTACTATTAGTAACGCATCATGAAGAAGAGTTGCTTCCGTATGCTACAAGAAAAATAGTAATGAAAGAAGGAAGAATCATCGAAGATTTAAAACTAAAAAAAGTAGAAGAAGTTTATACATTAAAAGAAAATGTTTTTACTCAATTATCTATTAACAATAAATTTTATTTATCATTGAAATCAATAAGACGCAACTTTTCATCTATATTAGCAGTTGTTATGATGCTTATTGCCATTTTTGCTTCGGCAGTGGGATTATCATTAGGATATGAATATTTCAATTCTCTTAATTCTTATTATCCGATGGAAACAAGTTGGATTCTAAATAGAAATGAAAATCGTCTTATTATCGAAAAGAGTGATAGAAGTAATTTTTCGGAAGACGAATTACAAAGAATTTCAAACTATAATGAAGTTGATTTTGTAGTTGATGATTCAGTTAGTTTGGATACATATATTTATTCTTCTGAAAAATACGTGCCTTATATTCTTCATTCTATGCATGAAAAAAATACGAATTAGCTTTTGATGAAGTCATATTAACTTCTTATGATAAATCTTTAATTGGTACAAAAATTTATTTTACATTTAATCAACCACCAAAAGCATCTACTAATATTGCGGTCGTTATAAAAGATGTTCTAGATCCTTTTGATGAAAATATTGAAATATATCTTAATGATGCTTTGATTTCGCAATTATGTTTGTTAAGAAATTTTAATCTTTGGTCATCTACATCTATTGAAACTTTTTATAAAAAAGATGGGGAAATTTTAAAAACCACTGCACTTTTCCGAAGTCTTAATGATTTTTCATATCTTGTTGATTATTCGTTGCCTGATGATACCATACTTGTAAGTGACTATGTAAAAGACACGATAGATGAAATGAAAAATGATTTAGAATCAAAGGTTAAAACTAATAATGAGCCTTGTGAGATTCTCAATACCATTTTTTTAATAAGAAATAAAAAAATTAATGTAGTATCTACTGATACTAATGATAAATATCCAATTAGAGTTGCTGCTAATGTAATTGAAGTAGCTAATACATTTGAAGAGACAAATAGTATTAGTATTTTTGCAAAAGCCAATCAAAAAGAGTATCTAAAACAACTTTTAGAAAAAGAAGGATATGTAGTTTATATGTATGTTAATTATGGTGGTGTCAGACTTGGAGATACCATGTCGATGTTTTTAGGAAGTACTATTTATTATCTTCTATTAATTTTAGCTTTTATATTGTTTTTCTTCCTTGCAAAATCTATTTCAAAAACAATCATTAATTCACGCAAAAAAGAGATGATTATTATGAATCAAATAGGGATTTCTAAGAAAGATATTATTAAATGTTTTTCTGTTGAAATGATTTTAATTTCAACGACAATTGCGATTTTAACAATGCTAAGTGGTTATATAATTTTTTATTCTTTAACTTATTATACTTTTGAAACATTCATTTTATTTGGCTTGCCCATTTGGCTTATTTTATTTATTTATAATTGGCTTAAATATTTATCTAAAAGAATTTATTTAGTTTTAGAAGGGAGTAACTAAAATGATTAAATTATACAATCTAAATAAACAATATCAACATCAAGAATATAAAGCTGTTAATAATGTGTCTTTAACTTTCGCTGCTGTTGGTTTTGTTAGTATTGTTGGTCCTTCTGGGAGTGGTAAAACAACTCTTTTAAATTTAATCGGTGGATTGGATTATCCTTCGGGAGGAAAAATAGAAATAAATGACAATGAGTTATCCAAAATGTCACGTGATAGCATAGATGATTTTCGATTTAATTATATCGGATACATATTACAAGATTTCGTTCTAATTGAAGAAGCGAGTGTCTATGAAAACTTAGTCCCTTTTTGCTTAGAAACAAATAAAGAAATGCGAGATAGTCTCATCAACGATGTGCTTAAATCAGTTCAAATGGAACATTTAAAAGAAAGGAAAGTTTCTCGTCTTTCTAGTGGGGAACGACAACGTGTTGCTATTGCGAGAACTCTTATGAAAAAACCATTATTTATTCTTGCCGATGAGCCAACTGGCAACCTTGATGAAGCTAATCGTATTCTAGTTATGGAAATATTGAAAAAAATTTCTAAACATCACCTTGTAATTATGGTTACTCATGAAGAAGAATTAGCAAAAACTTATGCGGATAGATTAATTCGTATGAAAGATGGAGAAATAATTCAAGATAGTTTTCTCAACTATACTGAAAAAAATTTAGAAATCGCAAAAACTGCAGTTACTACTTTAAAGAAGATTGATAAAAATTATTTCCATTTTAATGTATCAAATAAAAGAGTGACTAGGATTTTATTGATGGTGTTCATTATTATTTTTAATATTTTTTTCGCATTATCTTCGCGTATAATCGCTGATAATTTTATCGATCCCTCAAAAAATCCGGAAACTTATATTGTAAGAAGTAATAGCAATAAAAAACTCAGTGAAGATTCTTATCATGAGTTAGAAAATAAGGTTATTTTAGGCTCTTTATCATATGAATATGTATCAAACATTAACATGTCGTTGTATCCGAAAAATATACCATCATATATAACTAATGTTCAGTTGACATTTAGTAATATAGATAGTTATATATTGCCATATGATTTTTTTAATCCGGAAATAATATTAGGTAAAAAACCGGAAAAAATCGATGAAATCTTAATTGATATTTCGCTCGCCAACAAAATTCTTGGAAATGCGAATTTTGTGTTGAAACCATTAAATAATGCGTCTAATGCGGCTGCTTTATCAGTTCTTAGGAGCGTTGAGGATTTTATCGGAATGCACATTAACATCAGACTTACAAAAGCTACATATAAGATATGCGGCATTGCAAATACGGGAATGGCTGCTTTACTTTTTTCTAGGGAGACGCTTTTACTTGGAGATTCTATTGCATCAGAAATTTTTGATGACAGTGTAATTCCTCTTTCATATGCAAAAAAACTTGCTCCAAATAATTTTGATTTCGAGTTGCAAGATGACACCATTATGATAAGAGATTATGGCAGTGCTGAGATGGTATATGAACAAAGAACATATAAAGTAATGGATTATAATCTCGACGAATGGTTGCAATTATTTAATGCGACGACTTTTTATGAACTCCCAAGGGCCATAGTTAGTGATTATGCCTTTATGAGAATGGTTTTTGAATCTGGAGAAGATTGTATCTACACTCAACAATCAGAACAAATTAAAGCAATATTAGAAAATGAAGAAGTGACAATTATTCCGTATCTTGATAGTAACAAGGAAACTTTAAGATGGGTAATGATTTTAATTTTTATTTCTAGCGCAGTTATAGCTATTTTATTTTTATTCTTATATATCGTCGATATGCGATCATATTTTCATTTAAATATTTCAAGATTAGTTCCATTTGTAATGCTTGGTGTAAGAAGAGAAATTTTGGTGACTGAAATAGTAAAAGCGCGCGCTAAAAATTTATTATCAACACTTATAATTGGAGAAATTTTATCAATATTTATTATTCTTCATTTGAAAACCTTCAACGCTCAAACATCGATAGGATTATATTTAAATCCTTTATCAGCAATATTGGGATTAATTGTGCCGTTCATCCTCATGGTATTAACAACCTACATCTATTTTAAAATTAAATTATCAGTTACTCCTTCGGAATTAAAAAGAATATCCAATTAATTAGCGCCTAAAATAATTTCTTTTCAAACGAGGACTCAAGGTTGCTAATACTTCGTGAGGAGAGATATTGTAAAGTTTTGCAAGATCTAAAACTTTTATGTTAGGACCAATTATTTCTAATGGTTTAGATATATCTAAAGGTGTGCGAGAAAAAAACATCATATAATCCATACAAGTCTTTCCGATTTGAGGTAGATAATCATCTTGATAGGCGATGGTTTTTCTTCTCGAATTCCAACCATCGCTATATCCTAAAGGCACTGTAACTACATATCCGTTGTGCTGTGCAACTCCTACTTGGTCATAACCGATTGTCTCTTTTTCGCTAATTTCTTTAACACGATAAATTGGACAATAACATTGTAAGCAAGGCTTTAATTCAACTAGTTCACCAGATATTCCATATAAATATAAACCGATTCTAACAGCGTTAGTGTATGGTAGGTCTTCAGAAATAAAATAAGATGATGAAGTATGAATAATCAATGCATTAATGTCAAAACTTTTGATTGTATTTTCAAATTCAATTCTTTGAGAATCAAATTTGTTTTTATCGGCAAAATGAGTAAAAATACCCTTTAGATTTAATCGACTATTGTTTATGATATCGATTGCTTTTTGAATCTGTTTTGGTTCAATTCCTAAACGATTAAAACCAGTTTCTAGTTCTAAATGAATAGAAAAGGGAATTCTAGTATCGGCGAGTTTTTGTAAGTATTCAATCGAAGAGACCGCAAGTGTGATTCGATAACTATAAAGAATATTAAAATCTTCCGATGGCTCAAAAAGAAGAATCGGTGTACTGATGAGATTTTTTCTGATTACAATCGCTTCTTCGAAAGTAGCGACAGCAAGCATTTTTACTCCAAGTGAAGAAAATAATTTAGCACATTCAACAAGACCATGACCATAAGCATTACTTTTAACGACAGCAATGATATCTTTTTTAGCTTTTTCTTTAAGAAAGAGATAATTATCTTTCATATAATCTAAATTGACATTTAAAAACGCTCGCATATTTTCACCTGTTAAAAGGTATGAAATACACGAGCGTAAAATTCTATATCAATTATTTTAATTTAAGAGCAGATAATAATTCTTCAAATCTTTGCGCAGCTATTTTTTCGTCTTCACCATCTAATTCGATCGTAAATTCTTTCCCGCTTACTACCACAAGAGCCATCACGTTCATGATTGACTTCAAGTCGGCTCGTTCATCATCGATTATAATTGTCGCTACAGATTTAAAACGATTGGCTTCAGCGACTAAATCAGCTGAAAGACGAGAAGTTAGACCAGCAGGGTTATTTACTTTTCCTTTTAAAATTACCATAATTTAACCGCCTCCTTATTGCTTGATTTTACAATAAAAATGATGCTTGGTGCAAGAAGTTTCGCTAATATGGGATGGAAAACTTTATAAATATGTATTAGAATAAATACGAGGTGATTTTATAATGCAAAAAATAAGAAAAGCAATTATTCCGGCCGCTGGTCTTGGAACGCGTTTTTTACCAGCGACTAAAGCTCTTCCTAAAGAAATGCTACCTATTATTGATATTCCGACAATCCAATATATCGTCAATGAGGCAAAAAAGTCGGGAATCGAAGAAATTCTTATTATTACAAATAGTAATAAAAATTCTATCGAGAAGCATTTCGATGTCAGTTATGAATTAGAAACGCGTTTAAAAGAAACTAATAAAAATGCTGAAGTAAAAATGATTCGCGATATTGCGAATATGGCCAATATCTATTTTGTTAGTCAAAAAGAACCAAAAGGGTTAGGACATGCTGTTTTATGTGCTGAAGCCTTTGTCGGTAATGAACCTTTCGCTGTTCTTTTGGGTGATGATATTGTTGTGAATTGCCATGGTAAAGAGGCGCTAAGACAATTAATAGATGCCTACGAAGAAACCGAATCTTCAATTCTTGGTGTTCAATCGGTCAAAAAGGAAGAAGTTTCAAAATATGGTATCGTCGCTCCAAAGCGAGAGGTTGGTGCTTTATTTGAACTAAAAGATATGGTCGAAAAACCGGCTCTTGAAGATGCTCCTTCTTGCGAAGCAGTATTAGGTCGTTATGTGCTTACTCCAAAAATATTTGAAGTATTAAAAACTCAAAAGCCTGGTAAAGGCAATGAGATTCAACTTACCGATGCTTTAAAAAGACTTATGGATTATGAAAAAGTCTACGCTTGCCGCTTTGAAGGTGAACGTTACGATGTCGGAGATAAGTTCGGCTTTGTTAAAGCAACTATCGATTTTGCTCTTGAACGCGATGATTTAAAGGAGAAGGTCAAAGACTACATCAAGAATTTTAAATTCTAGTTTGTTTTGATGTAGAAATTATAAGTATTTTGTTTTATACTAATCTATGGTTTTATTAGGAGGAAAAAGAATGGAAGAAAATACCAAGAAATATTTCCTATCGGTTGACGGAAACACTGCAGTTGCTTTAGCTTCCTATAACTTTACCGAAGTCGCTAGTATTTATCCTATTACTCCATCTTCAACGATGGCTGAATTAGTCGATCAATATGCTAGTGAGGGAAAGAAAAATTGCTTCGGAACCGAAGTAAAAGTTGTTGAAATGCAATCAGAAGCTGGTGCTTCAGGCACAGTTCATGGTGCGTTACAGGCTGGTGCTTTAGCGACTACCTATACAGCATCTCAAGGTTTATTATTGATGATTCCAAATATTTATAAATGGGTTGGCGAATTGCTACCAGCAGTTCTTCATGTTTCAGCGAGAAGCTTAGCGACCCGTTCTTTATCAATTTTTGGTGATCACCAAGATGTCTATGCGGTAAGACAAACTGGAGTTACAATGCTTTGTTCTCACTCTGTTCAAGAATGTGCTGACCTTGCTCCACTTGCTCACCTTGTCGCTATTAAATCACAAGCTCCAGTCGTTCACTTCTTCGATGGATTTAGGACTTCGCACGAAATTCAAAACGTCGAATTTGTCGCTGAAAGCGAATGGAATAAATTAATTGATCAAGAAAAATTAGCGGAATTTAGAGCGAGAGCTTTAAATCCACACACACACGCAGTTACCCGTGGCGGCGCTGAAAATGATGATATCTACTTCCAAGGTAGAGAAGCTCAAAATAAACATTTTGCTGAAATAGTGGGAATCGCAGAAGATTACTTCAAAAAAGTTACTGAGATGACCGGACGGGAATATGCCCCATTTGTTTACTATGGTGCTAAAGATGCAACTAAGGTTATTATCGCAATGGGGTCAGTTACTGAAACCGCTCGCGAAGTCGTTGATGTTTTAAACGCTTCTGGAGAAAAAGTCGGTTTAGTTAAAGTTCATCTTTATCGTCCATTCTCAAGCAAACACCTAGTCTCAGTGATTCCATCAAGTGTTAAAAAGATTGCGGTTTTAGATCGTACTAAAGAAATCGGTGCAACTGGCGAACCTTTATATCTTGATGTCGTAGCTGCTTTACGTCAAGAAGGGCGTGAGGTTGATGTCGTTTTAGGTGGTAGATATGGTCTTTCAAGTAAAGATACTCAACCAAAACACATCAAATCAGTCTATGATTTCTTAGACGCTAAAGACAATTGGAATTCATTCACTGTTGGTATTAACGATGATGTCACTCATCTTTCAATCCCTGTTGATGAAAGTTTTCATGTTGATGGTGACTACACATCATGCTTATTCTACGGATTAGGTTCTGATGGTACTGTTTCTGCTAACAAATCATCAATTAAGATTATTGGTGATGCGACCGGACAGTATGCCCAAGCTTACTTTGCTTATGACTCCAGAAAAGCCGGTGGTGTCACTCGTTCCCACTTACGCTTTGGTAAGAAACCAATTCACTCGACATATTATGTTGAACACGCTGACTTCTTATCTTGCTCATTAGATAGTTATATCTTCAAGTTCGATATGATCAAATGTTTAAAAAATGGTGGAACATTCTTATTGAATACTGATATTCCAGCAGATCAAATCGAAGCTAAACTTCCAAATAGAGTTAAAAAGCAACTTGCTGATAAAAATGCAAAATTCTACATTATCGATGCTAATGCAATCGCTGCTAAAATCGGATTAGGAAGAAGAACTAACACTATTTTACAAGCCAGTTTCTTCTACTTAAATCAAAACATCATGCCATATGCAGAAGCACAAGATTGGATGAAGAAATTCGCCAAGAAGAGCTACGCTAAAAAGGGTGATGAAATCGTTAAGATGAACTGGGATGCCATTGATGCTGGTGCTGATGGTTTAGTCGAAGTTAAAGTTAAAGAAGAGTGGAAAGATTTACCATTCAAACGTGAATATGTTAAGAGCGATGATGAATACTTTGATTCCTATGTCAATGTTATAGGCTCATTAGATGGCTATGATTTACCAGTTTCTAAGTTCACTGAATATGAACTCTTAGATGGTACGATGAGAAATAACGTTACATTTAAAGAAAAACGTTCAATTGCTGACAAAGTTCCAATGTGGATTAAAGAAAATTGTATCCAATGTAACCAATGTGCTTTCGTTTGTCCACACGCGACTATTAGACCTTTCATGTTAACTGATGAGGAAGTTGCTAATATCCCGGGTGATAAGGAAGATGTCTTAGATGCAATGGGTGGTCCGAATGTCAAAGGATTAAAATTTCGTATCCAAGTTACTCCAAGAAACTGTGTCGGATGTGGACTATGTGTTGTTCAATGTCCAGGTAAGATGGGTAAGAAAGCTTTACAGATGGTTGAAGCTAAGACTCAATTTGATAAAGAAGAAGCCGCAAATTACCTCTATAAGGAAGTTGCTTATAAAGAAGGCTTATTTCCAACTACGACCATTAAGGGCGCAAGTTTCTTAATGCCATATGTCGAAGTCTCTGGTGCATGTGCAGGTTGTGGTGAAACTCCATACTATCGTTTAGTATCACAATTATTCGGTAAAGATATGTTAGTTGCTAACGCTACTGGATGTTCTTCTATTTATAATGGTTCGACTCCACTTACTCCTTTCTGCACCGATAAAAATGGTCAAGGTGTTGCTTGGGCTAACTCCTTATTCGAAGATAACGCCGAATATGGTTTTGGTATGAGAGTAGCTACTGATTACAAGTTATCTCAAATCGTCAAAATCTTAGAAGATAACAAAACTGATGTTGAAGAAGAACTCGCTAGTGTTATTGATGACTATGTCACTCACATTAAGGATCGTAAATATGTTAGAACTATCGTCGATAAATTAGTCGCTTTAGTTAAAGCTTCTAAAAATGAGGCTGTTAAAGAAGTTCTCGAATATGAAAGAGACTTAATTGATAAATCGGTCTGGATCGTCGGTGGTGATGGTTGGGCTTACGATATCGGTTACGGTGGATTAGATCATGTTGTTGCTAACGAAGAAGATGTTAACATCTTAGTCTTAGATACTGAAGTCTATTCGAATACTGGTGGTCAATCATCTAAGTCTTCTCAAACCGGTTCTATTGCTAAATTTACTGCGTCTGGTAAAAAGACTGCGAAAAAGAACTTAGCAATGATGGCAATCGCTTATGGTCACGTCTATGTTGCTCAGATCGCAATGGGTGCAAATCCAATGCAAGCAATCAAAGCTCTTCAAGAAGCTGAAAGTTATAATGGACCATCGCTCATCATTTGCTATTCACCATGTCAAGCGCATGGTATTAAGGGTGGTTTAGCTAATTCTCAATTAACTGAGAAAAAGGCGGTCGAATGTGGTTACTTCCCAATCTTCCGTTATGATCCACGCTTAGAAGCTCAAGGTAAGAATCCAATGCAAATTGATTGCCCAGAGCCAGACTTCTCTAAATTCAGAGATTTCGTGATGTGTGAAACTCGATATTCACAACTTCCAAAAGTTAATCCGGAACATGCTGAAGAACTTCTCACCAAATCTCAAGAATACGCTGCAATGCGTTGGAGAAGATTCAAAAAATTAGCTGATTAATAAAACTTAAGGTAACTCGAAAGGGTTACCTTTTTATAAATAGAATAAATTGTTATATAAAATTTTGACTTCATAAATATTAATATTATTTTAGCATTTAATTTTTTTAGTTTTTTACTATTTTAATTGAAACTAGAATGTAGTTTAGTTAATATAGTAGATGGCATTAATTCGCCAATTGTAGTCCCGGTAAGACAAACAATTATTAGGAGGAATTATTCATGCAACGTCAAACAACTATTGCAAAAGCCAAAGATATCGAACGTAAGTGGTATGTTGTAGATGCAGCAAACAAACCACTTGGACGTTTAGCATCTGAAGTCGCAGTCTATTTAACCGGCAAAAACAAGGCTGTTTTTACCCCAAATATTGATTGTGGTGATTACATCATCATCGTCAATGCTGAGAAAGTCGCTTTATCTGGTGATGCCGAAAGCAAAAAATATTACTACAATGCTTCCGGTTATGCTAGAGGAATCAGAAAGAGATCAGTTGGAGTGATGAAGAGAGAATATCCAGTCGAAATGGTCGAAAGAGCCGTTTGGGGTATGTTACCAAAAGGTCGCTTAGGAAGACAAATCTACAAGAAATTATTTGTTTATGCAGGAAGCGAACACAAGCATCAGGCTCAAAATCCTGAAGTGCTTGAATTAAAGTATTAGGAGGAAAGATAAATGCCAGCTAAGAAGAAAGCTCAAGATGTCGTTTATTACGGCACTGGACGTAGAAAATCATCAGTCGCTAGAGTGTACTTGACTCCTGGAAAAGGTGTTATCACTATTAATGGTAGAGATGTTAACGAATATATGCCTTATGCGACTTTAGTAATGGATTTAAAACAACCGCTCGAACTCACTGCTTCAGCCGATAAATTCGATGTTAAGGCAACTGTTAATGGTGGTGGATTCACTGGACAAGCCGGTGCGATTCGTTTAGGTATCGCCAGAGCTTTATTAAATGTAACTCCAGATATGCGTTCAACTCTTAAAGTAGCAGGAATGTTAACTAGAGATTCACGTGCTAAAGAACGTAAGAAGTATGGTCTTAAAGCTGCTAGAAGAGCACCACAATTCTCAAAACGTTAATTTATATTGCGCGTTTATGAAGAGCACATCGGTGCTCTTTTTTTAACTTCTATAATTTCTTTTAAATACATATTTTTAAATGGTGATTGTGTGATTAAAAAGATTTTTTTAATTTTTATCATAAGCTCTTTATCCATTGTATCTTTTTATATTGCAAAACAGTCTATATCTTTTAAAGAAGTTACCTCTATTTATAATAAAATAATTTTTGTTGATCCGGGACATGGTGGAAAAGATGATGGCGCATCTAGAGAGCAAGTTGCTGAGGATGAAATAAATCTAAAAATCGCATCTAAACTATTTGAGTTGTTACTTAAAGAAAACTTCGTAGCTTACATCACAAGAAGTGGAGATTATGATCTTGCATCGCTTTATGCGAGCAATCGAAAAAGAGAGGACTTGAAAAATAGAGCAACAGCGATAACCACTTCAAATGCTGATGCTTTTGTTTCGATTCATTTAAATGCGTTAAATGATGCATCTGTACATGGACCGATGGTTTATTATCGAGCTAAAGATGAATCATCAAAGAAGCTTGCAGAAATTACTCAACAAAAACTCAATGAAATGGCAAATGTTGATAAAAAAACTCACACTGAAGATTATTACCTTTTTAGAGCGACTACATGTGTTGGGATATTAGTAGAATGTGGCTTTATTTCAAATAGCAATGAACGTAAAAATCTTCTTGATAATAATTATCAAAACTTGATTGCGAAAACAATTTTAGATTCTCTTATCGCTTATTATAAAATTTCGATTTAAAACTTAGAAAAAATTAAAAATGATGTTGATTTTTATTATTTATTATTGTATTATAACTAAGCGTTGGGCCTGTAGCTCAGTTGGTTAGAGCGCACCCCTGATAAGGGTGAGGTCGTATGTTCAAATCATTTCAGGCCCACCAATTTGAGAAAGTGTTCAGAGAAATCTGAATTTATATAAATTAGGAGTCACCATGTGGTGATTTTTTTAATTTAACCTATTGATTAGAAAAATATTAATAAATAATTCGCATCGACATTCTAATTATAGAGCGCTAGTACTTTTTATTAATTCCAAATGAGATTTTAATCATTTTGTGATAGAATATGTTTATTAATATAAATTAACGAAAGGAGATTTTATGAGAGGAAATTTCATTTTTTGTAATCCAACAAAATTATATTTTGGTGATTCATCTTTAAACTATTTAAAAGATGAACTAAAAAAATACGGACCCAAAGTACAACTTATTTATGGTGGCGGTTCAATTAAGAAAAACGGTTTATATGATGAAGTAATAAAAATATTAAAAGAAAGAGATAAGATCATTATCGAAGATGCTGGCGTTATGCCTAATCCAACAGTAGAAAAACTATATGAAGGAGCTAAGATGGCTAAGGAAAATAATATTGATTTAATTTTAGCTGTCGGTGGTGGTTCTGTAGTTGATTACGCTAAAGCAGTTTCTGTGTCTGCTTATTGCGAAGAAGATCCTTGGGATAAATATTATCTGCGATTTGAAGAGCCAAGTTGTAAAATTATTCCAGTTGGTTGTGTGCTAACTATGGTTGGAACTGGTAGTGAAATGAATGGTGGTGCAGTAATTACCAATCATCAGAGTAAAATGAAAGTGGGACATGTTTTCGGTGAAGAAGTATTCCCAAAATTTGCTATCTTAAATCCACTTTATACATATACTGTTCCTCAATATCAAATGGTAGCTGGATTTTTCGACATTATGTCCCACATAATGGAACAATATTTTTCTGATTATGACGATAATACATCCGATTACTTAATGGAAGGTTTAATGCGCTCTTTAATTAATAGCAGTTTGATCGCTGTCAAAAATCCAAAAGATTATGATGCTAGAAGTAATATCATGTGGATTGCAACTTGGGCCTTAAATACCTTAGTTGCTAAAGGAAAGAAAACAGACTGGACTGTTCATGGAATCGGACAACATATCGCCGCTTATACTGATGCAACTCATGGCATGACTTTATCGTCTGTATCGATTGCATATTATCGCTACATCATGCCATATGGACTTGATAAATTTAAACGCTTTGCTCTTGAAGTTTGGAAAGTTAATCCATCAAGTAAAAGCGATGAAGAAATTGCTTTAGAAGGATTAAAATGTTTAGAAAAATGGATGAAAGAAATTGGTTTGGCAATGAGCATCAAAGAAGTTGGTGTAAAAGAAGATATGATTGATACAATCGCTCAAACTATCAATTTAGATGAAGGAGGCTATCTTAATTTAACTAAAGAAGATGTCGCTAAAATTCTTCGTAATTCATTATAAGAAGATATAAAAATGGAAAATTGATTCGAAGTCGAGTCTAATGAGGTCTTTGATAAAAATATTTTGTCGGGTACTCGTTGTCTTGTCTAAATATGTTAAATAAAGAGTAATCGAGGAATTTGAATATCAAAATTTTTAGTAAAAACTATTTATAATAACTTAATCAGTTGAAAAAAAAATATCTAAGTGCTACTATTAAGTAGCATTTTATGGACACTTAGCTCAGTCGGGAGAGCGTTTCCTTCACACGGAAGAGGTCGTGGGTTCGATCCCCTCAGCGTCCACCATATATTGCTCAATCGAACCTAATGGGTTATGATAGATAATTATTTATGAAACACGTCTCAAAACGTGTTTTTAATTTATATTTCATAATTAATATTGAAAACAAAGAACTAGATTTATGAGTTTCTCGACCTTAAATACAAAACTCTTTTGAATCCAGACTAAATTTGCAATTTCATAATATAAGGTAATTATAAAATATATAATCAACTTTTTATTTAGTATAAAAATTGTTTATAAGTTATTTAATGCTGATTTCTTTGATTACAAATAATTTTAGCGATCTCTTCAGGGCTTTCTTTAGTATCGGATTCAATCCAATGATAAATAACGTTAAAAATTGAACCTCCATAAGAGAATAAATAATATTTTTTGATGCCTAATTCTTTGCTGACATCTGATTTGTTGATTAAATAAGCATTAATAGCGGAAAGGAATAATTGCGATAAACCAGAACTAAATAAGCTTTCTAATTCTTCTTTATAATCTAGGGCAAATTCCATTGTTCCTAAAATCAAGTCATAATAGGTGATTTGTAAATTGGGATTGAATTTATTTTTATATAGATTCATAACTTCTAATAAATAATAACTTATGGCATCTTCTTTATAGGTAAAGTTTCGGTAGAAAGAAGCTCTTGCAACTCCAGCTTTTTTCACTATTTCGGTTATAGTAATATCTGAGAATGCTTTCTCTTTCATTAAATAGAAAATGCTCTGCGCAATACTATCTTTTACTAATTTATTAATCTCTGTACGTTTATTCATAGACAAATACCACCTTTTTTGTCTCACGTTAAATATGTGATAATTTATATGATACAAAATGTATCATATTATTACTATAGAAAAAGTTTTTTAAGGAGATTTAAATATGAGTCTTAAAATAATGGTTGATTCCTCATCTGGTATTTCTCAAGAGGAAGCAAAGATATTAGGCATCGATGTCTTTCCATTAAGAATAATTTTTAATGAAGAAGAATATTATGACGGAATTAATATAACACAAGAAGAGTTTTATCATCGATTGCTTACTGAAAATGTCTTTCCAAAAACTTCTTTGCCTAATCTTTATGATTTAGAAAAGAAAGTTAAGAAATATACAAAGCAGGGTTTTGATGTAATTATTCTTCCTCTCTCAAGAGAAATATCGGGATCATTTGCGAGTATTACTACTTTATTTGAAGAGTTTTCAAATGTGAGAGTGGTCAATACGTTAACAACAATTAATGGATTGAGATATTTGGCGTTAGAGGCGAAAAAATTAGAAAATAAACCAATAGATGAACTTGTGGAACATCTAGAAAATTTGCAAAAACAAATCAGAATTCTCGCAGGTATCGATACACTAGAATATTTGCATAAAGGAGGAAGATTATCAAAAACAGTTTCGGTTCTCGGTAATTTTATCGGATTAAAACCAATCATTAGTGTAGTAGAAGGTAAAGTAGTACTATTAGCCAAGAAACGTGGTAAGATAAATGCTATGAAATATATAATAGAAAAACTTGAAAATGCTAATATAAATTATGATTATCCAATCTACGGAATTTATAGTATGTTTGAAGATAACTATAAGCAATTATATGAACTTATCAAAAATCTAAAGATTAAAGACTCCTTAAATGGATGTGAAAATATTGCACCTGTCATCGGTTGTCATATCGGACCATATGCATATGGTATAGTCTATATAGAAAAATAAATTGTTTTTATAAAGATTTATATTATTGAATGATTAAAAGGTAAATAAAATATATGGCATTCATAAAAACAGAAAAGTTGTTGAATTAGCAAAAGAAATATCTGTACAACAAGGACAAATTAACAGTAAGACTTTGGCACAAAATAATTCCGTAAGTATAACATTATTTGTTTTTTCAAAAGGAGAAGAAATAAAAAGCAACTTTTGATAAGTTGTTTTTTTCTAAAAAGATACTATTATTCCTTTTTCTAAAGCATAGAAACTGCATAATCCTCGACATGGTCGAATGATAACTTCTTTAAAGTGATATTGTTCTTCTATTAAAGATTTTAAATTTACTGCTGTTTCTTCATCTTTAACATGGGAGATAATACATTTTCTATTTTCGGTATCGCTAACTCTTTCGCCGATTGCTGAAGCTAATCTACGTATAGCAGCACGCATTGTGCGTAACTTTTCGTAAACTTTAATTTCTCCATCATTTGCAACGCATAATGGTTTTATTTGAAGCGTGGTGGCGATTAAAGCTGTAAAGCGTGACATTCTTCCATTTTTGACTAGATTATCGAATTTATTTAATACAAAAAATAACTCTAATGATTTTTGATAGTTATCAAGGTTTTCGCAAATTTCTTCAAAAGAGAGATTTTGTTTTATAAGTTCATAAGCTTTATCAACTAAGAATACTTCCATTCCGGCAGTTCCTTTTGAATCAATAACGTGTACTTTCGAATTTGTAGCATCTATTGCTCCAAGGTATGCAGCATTAAAGGTTCCACTTAGTTTTGAAGAAATAGTTATTGCGATAACATATTCAGCATCTTCATAACACTTTGTCCATGAATATGGTGAAGGACATGAAGTTGATGGTTTTTCTGTTGTTTTGCTCAATCGATCTAACATATCATCAATATCTAAATTCTCATCGTCTAAGAATTCTTTACCTTGAACTCGTATTGTTAAAGGGACTATATCAAAACCGATTTGATTATCTTTAATATAATTATTATTTAAGTCACTTGCAGAATCGACAACGATTTTAAATTTCATTTCTAATCACCATTATTAATATAGTTATTGAAATTAAAATATTAACGCTACTTAGAAAGAAAACATTCTACACAGATAAAAATCAACTCTACTGAAAGTAGAAAACGCCTAAATATTTGACTTTTTTTCAATTGTCTTGTAATATGTATGTATGGAAAAACAAGAAAACATTGCAATCACTATTGCACATAATTTAGTTCGTTATCGTAAACAAGCAAATATCACACAAGCCCAGTTAGCTGAGAAATTAAATTATTCCGACAAAGCAGTTTCTAAATGGGAGCGCGGAGAAGGAACTCCTGATATTTTTGTGTTAAAACAAATCGCAGATATATATGGTATAGAAATTCAAGAGTTGCTTGAAAGACAGGATAAACTAACTTTTTCAAGATCAATATTAAAAAATAAAAGTGTAATTGTAATCTTATCCACTGGTTTGGTTTGGGTAGTTGCAACATTCGCATATGTTTTAACTTCGCTTCTTTTGCCGAACAAATTGGAACATACGTGGAGAGCTTTTACTTATGCAATTCCGGTATCATTTATTGTTTTATTAGTATTTTGTTGCATTTGGGGCAAAAAAATCTATCGATTGATTTTGATTGATTTGTTGATTTGGTCTTTAACTTTAGTAATATTTCTAGAATTAAATGATTTAATTCAAAATATGTACTTCATATTTTTTATACCGATTCCGGTCACAATATTACTTTTGATTTGGTGTATTGCCGAATCGAAAAGATCACGTGGATAACAAAAACAATTTAAATTAAAAGAAGAAAAATGCTAGTTTGCATTTTTCTTCTTTTTTACTATAAAGATAATTAACGAGACTAATCCGGCAACGATAAGAAAAGGAGCGCAATAGGCAATAAATGATACGATTAATTGTCCAATTGCTAACAAGAAACTACCATAGTTTGATAAGAAACCTTCTTCATATCCTTGTGTTTTCGTAGTGTACGTAATATTTATAGTGGAGTAATCAAGTAAATTATCATAATTATTCAATTGTCCATATAATGTTTTTAATCTAGTATCTATCTCTTCAATACGGTTAGTTATTGTTACAATTTCTGATACATTTAAATTATCGTTTTTAAGCATATTCTGGTAGGCCTCTTTAGAAGCTTCTAAGGTTTCTATTTCCGCTTTTAATTTATCATAGCTAGAAGTTATATCTTCAGTGGTGACAGTTTTACTATCTACACCATCATTTCCATCGATAAAGTCAAGCATTTCATTTAATTTTTCTGTCGGTATTTTATACACAAAATTTGCATAATAATTACTTTCTTGTCGTGAAGATGAGATATATCCACCAAGAGTGTAAAGATTGGTATTGATTTCTTTTATAATGGTAGAAATATTTTCGCATTGAATGCTATAAGTAACAGTATAAATAATTTTGTGATTAGTATCGACTACAACATTGTTGCCATCAACATTTTCACCACCTGGATTTTGTGAAGGTATATTGTTAGAATATTGCCCTGCTTCGCCACTATTATTTTCGCATGATGATAATGAAATAATTGCGAATAAAGCAAATAAAATTTTATATTTTTTCATAGTTTATACCTCCTAAAATAATTTAATATAGTTGCTAGTCATCGCTATAATGCTTGCAAAAAAGAAAACTATGCAAAACGCAAGTGTGTAAGGGGAATAGCGGCTTTGCTTGTTTTTCAATGAGCATATAGCTAGAATTATACCAATAAGTGTAGTAATAAGACCGAAAAAACCGGTTACCCAAGTAATTAAAGAAATAAGAGCAAAGATAAATGAAGTTTTATCTAATGAATGATTTTTCTTTCTTTCTTCATAGCCATCGCTATGCATCGCTCTATAATTAATTTCTTGCAATAAAGTGCGTCCCATTAAGGAATCCATAGTAACATTAAAAAGGTTGCAAATGGTCTCTAACTTATCTAAAGTAGGAATTGTTTGATCTGTCTCCCATAGGCTTATCGATTGTCTTGAGACATCTAAAGAGTTTGCCAAATCTTCTTGGGACATATTATTTCTTTTCCTTGCTGCCGCAATATTTTGACCCAATGTCATTTTTTATCACCTCGAAAAAAGTATATCTAATTATTTGCTTGAAAAGTACCAATTGTCAATTGGAAAAACTGCAAGTAAATCTTGCATATTGAGAAAAAAGTTATATTTTTGGTAAATTTTAATCATTTATATTTGGCATCAAGCATTGATATCGACAAAGTAAATCTTAAATGATAAAATAATATAAACTAAATTAGTTATTAAAGCAATAAAGGAGTACATACATGGATTATATTTATACAACTAAAAATACATGTGCGCGTAGAATCAAAATTACATTGAATGGAGATGTTGTCACTAATGTTCAATTCTTAGATGGGGGATGCCCAGGAAATTTGCAAGCTGTTCCACGTTTAGTTGAAGGAATGACTGTTTCTGAAATTGAAAAAAAACTATCAGGAATAAACTGTGGTCGCAAAGGAACATCATGTGCGGATCAGTTATCTAAAGCGGTTGTTGAAGCCTATAATAGTCAAAAAACAAACCAAAAATCTAGCATTTGACTTCTAGATTTTTTTATTAATCAGAGAATTTCATAAGAAAAACACATAGATAATTATCGAACACAAAAGTTATTTTAATATTTCTATTTTTTATGCAAAATTATTTGGCGAAATTTTCTTTTTAGAAGTAGGTTTTGCTTTTTTGCCTTTATTAATGTCATCCAAACTAGTTTTTAATGCTTTCATTAAATCGGTGATTTGGTTTTGTCTTTTTTCTTTTGGTGTAACAATTTTTTGACCTTTAATCTTTTTCTTTATCGCATCTTGAATTTTTTTATTATATTCATCATGGTATTGTTCTGGTTTAAATGGTGAGACCATCTCTTTAATGATCATTTTGGCAATTTTTAATTCTGATGTAGTAACACTTATACTTTCTTTGTTATAAGGAATATCTTTAATTTCATCTTTAAAATATAGAGTTGATAAAATCAGTACTCCATCTTTAGCGCGTACTAGAACTATTGATTCTTTAGATCCTAATACAGTTTTACCTATACCAGCTTTTTTTTCTTGTTCCATTGCCTTAACTAATAAATTATAAGCTTTATCGGAACTTGTAGGAACGATATAATAAGATTTTTTATACCAAATTGGATCTACTTCTTCAATATTTATAAATTGATCTAAGTTAATGTTTTTATCGCGTTGTGTTTTTATCTTTTCGAAATCCTCATCATTAAATAAAACATATTTTCCGTCTGAGTATTCGTATCCTTTAACGATATTCTGATTAGAAACTTCTCGTCCGGCGCAATCATCACATGTTTTTTTATACTGTATCTTGGATTTAGTTTTTTTATCAAAAAGTTTAAAAGAGGGGGTATTTTCTTTAACAATTAGATGCAATGTGATTGGGATATAAACAAATCCAAAACTTAAATTACTTTTAAAACTATAAGCCATATTAAACCTCATTTATAGTTTCTCAAAAAAATTATTCTTTATACTGAATATCTGATGATAAATCTTTAATACTAAATTTATGAATATGAGATTGCATAAATATAAAAGCAAAAGAGATTTTGCCAAAACAAAAGAACCTTTGGGAAAAATTGTAAAAAGTAGTAAGAAAAGAATTTTTGTCATTCAACATCATTTTTCTAAACGTGAGCATTATGATTTTAGACTTGAATGGCGTGGTGTGCTTTTAAGTTGGGCGATACCTAAGGGATTAGCATCTAATCCAAAAGATAAAAGACTTGCTATAAGAGTAGAAGATCATCCTTACGATTACAAAGATTTTGAAGGAGAAATTCCTGAAGGGGAATATGGTGCTGGAATAGTAGAGATTTACGACCAAGGTTTATGGGAGCCTTTAACACCTATAAATAATGGCTTAAAAGAAGGAATGATCAAATTTGAATTATTTGGGAGTAAAGTTAAAGGCAAATATGCATTAGTCAGAATGGATGAAAAAAACTGGCTCATCATAAAAGAAAAAGAATCTATGATTAAAAATAAAACCACTATAAATAATATCAAATACACAAATCCATTTTCATCATTTAGTGTAGAATTGGCGTTATTATCTGAAGAGATTCCATCTGAAAATGGTTGGCTATATGAAATAAAGTACGATGGTTATAGAATAGTTACTATAATAGAAAAGAATAAAATAAAAATGTTGACTCGCAATAAACAAGATTACACTGATAAATTTGCTAGTATTTCAAAAGAATTACTAGAATTTTCAAATAGTAGAGTCATGATTTTAGATGGTGAAGTAATAAAGTGCGACGATAACGGGAAAAGTGATTTTAGCGCATTACAGGAATCGATTAAACATAAAAGAAATGATTTAACTTATGTTGTTTTTGATTTGATTGCTTTAGATGGAAAAGATTTGAGAGGATACGAGTTAATTAAAAGAAAAAAATTGCTTAAATCACTTTTTAATAAACATAAAAAATTAAATTCTATTGTATATAGTGAACATATTGAAGGCGATGGGAAAGTATTTTTCGAAAAAGCCGAAAAACTAAACCTAGAGGGGATAATCGGTAAGAAAAAAGATTCACAATATTTAGGTCGTCGTAGCGGTAACTGGATTAAACTTAAATGTCGTAAAAGTGATGAGTATTATATTGTAGGATATAATCTTTCAATGGTTGAAAAAGAAAAGATAAAATCATTGTTACTAGCTCAATACGAAAATGGTGCATTAAAATATCGAGGTAAAGTTGGTACCGGAATTAAGAATCATCAAGATCTATTAAAAAAATTTAAAGCATTAGCTGTTAAAAAACCATCATTTATATCAACTACTAAGATTGATAAAAATGTAATATTTTTAAAACCTTCTTTATTTGCAGAGATTGAATTTGCCGAACTCACATCAAGCGGGTTATTAAGACAAGCTAGTTATAAGGGAATACGTTATGATAAAGATTTAAAAAACTTAGCAAAAGATAATATTATAGAAATAACTTCTCCGGATCGTATAGTTTATCCTAAATTAAAAATTACAAAGCAAAATATTGTGGATTATTATCGAATGGTAAGCGAAAAAATGTTGCCTTTAATCAGTAATCGCCCACTTTCTGTTTATCGCTGTCATGAAAACATCACTTTAGGATATATAAAAAAACATCCCGAGAAAAAAATCGCGGGAATAAAAATTTTCAATATCAAAGAAGAAAACAATAAAAAAGAATATTTTGCTATCACTTCATTAAATGGTCTTATTAATGAAGTACAGAATGGTACTATTGAATTTCATGTGTGGGCAAACTTCTATAATAAATTAACAAAACCAAACTATATGGTCTTTGACTTAGATCCTGATGAAGGGTTGTCAATAAATACTATTCGTCAAGGTGTTAAAGATTTAAAAAAAATACTAGATGATTTTAATCTAAAATCTTTTTTGAAGACGAGTGGTGGTAAGGGATATCATGTCGTAGTTCCATTATCGTGTAATAGTTGGTCTAAGTTTTCGTCTTTTGCTAAAGATGTTGCTTTACTTATGGAAAATAAATATCCGGATCGATATACCACTAATAATAAAAAAAGTGCGAGAAAAGGAAAAATATTCGTTGATTGGTTGCGAAATAAAAAAGGCGCTACAAGTGTTGCCCCTTATTCGCTTCGTGCTAAAGAAAACGCGAGTGTGTCAGCACCTATATCTTGGAATGAGCTAAATAAGATAGCTCCAGATGATATTACTTATTTCAATATAGAATCGCGGCTAAAAAAAGATCCATGGAGAGGATTTGAAAAAACTTTAGAAAATCAAAATCTTAAATAGATAGCAGAAGCAGTATCAACAAGTATCAATTTACTCGTATAGTATAAAGAAAAAAGCCCATTTTATAGGGCTAATCATACATCATGGTGCCGACAAACGGAATCGAACCGCCAACCTATTGATTACAAAACGTTTTTTTCGCTATCCATGAAGTGATAGTTTGTGAGAAATTTACATCTATAAATCTTAACTTTACGATCATAGTAAACATCAATATAGTGATAATCGAAATCAAATATTACATTCTTAATAAGCGACATATATCTATATAGTGTCAACGATGTTATATTAAACTGATTTCTTAATTCCTGTGGATCTAAAAAGCCTTCTACAAGTAATTCGATTATCATATAAACTAATATCTCGTTCTTACTACGGATATTTCTGCCAGTAAACATACATTTTTACCACCTCAAAAAAAATTAACATACGATATATTCAGTTGACGGATATTTAAAAAAATTTTTTCGCTAATCGAAAAAAAATAAGGGCCGCTAAACCGCTTCTGCCCTTATTTTTTTATTTTCGATTAATATTAATTTGTATTTCATACGCTCCACATTTCATTTTATTGCCCTTAGACTGTTCCATCTTTTCCTTTTTCGGTTCTCCTTTTTTTTAGGATTATACAAAATTAGATGAGGCCGTAAATACAAACAGATATATTGACAACCTAATCTAATTTTGTTTGTTTTTACCCTTATTGAAAGGAGAACCTAAGATGAAAAAGAAAAAGATTAAAAAAAGAGCCGTTCTCACACTCACCATCAACGGCTCTAAAGTAATAATCACTTTCTTTAAGAATTCAATTAGAATAACCTTAAAGAAGTGATTTTATTTTAAAAAATCTTTTGCTATTAGTCAAGTATTTTTGGCTAATGGCTCTTTTTTTAAGTCTACCTAAGGACCTCACTCCTCCCCATAACCACATGGAGCTTTTACTCGACTTACATCTTTTTAGGTTCTTCTTTTCTTTTTTACTTTTGTCTTTTCGCGCCTTTTGTATTATAACTCACAGCAGTCTTAAGCTGTCAAGCGTTGCCCTAACGGCGTATCGTTTTACTTGCCGCTTGACAGCGACTGCTGTGAGTTGTGTGCGGTTTAAGCTCGAAAAAAGACATTTCATATTTCATCTTTTTCTTGATTATTCATATTTTTATTTTGCTCACTTCTGATTCTTATCAGTTCACGAATAAAATACGAATTTTCACTTGCTAGTTCTTCAAGCGTTGCAGATTCACTTTCAAACTCTGGAATGTCATTTAATCCGATTTCCGACAATATCGATTTTTGCATAAAATAATCATTAAAAGCATTAGTTGCAAATCTCTTAGAATAGATCTTTTTATGACTAATATAATACTTACTAGATCCAACAGTTCCGTCCAGAGTTCCTTTTTGACTAGACAAAATCAATTTGTGATAGCTAAAAACATTTTTTAAACGTTCATAATAATGTGAATATTTAGACCACAGGCTTTTTAATAAATACATAAACAAAGTGTTATCACCGCGATAATAACGATAATTAGAATAAATATTACTTAAACGTTCATTAAAAAAATCATAAATCATTGTCTCCAGCCCAAACAACATCAATGGAGTCTGCGTTGCTTTTTTCTCTTCGATAAAAATGATCTTTTCGCAAACTTCACGTGCGTCAGCCCCTAATGATTCTGGCCTTTGTTCATCAAAGATAACTTTCACAAACGGATAATTATCGACCGTTGCACTATGTCGGACCATCTTTAACCAAGAGTTAAACAAATCGTTTAACTGATTCGCATTTTCCGAATCTTTTTTAACTCCTCGATTATCGAGCATATTCCCTCGTTCTTTTCCGCCTTCGGTGATTAATACTACACCAAATTCAAATGCGTCACGATATTTATTATTTTCAACAACTGTTTTACCTAAACGGAGCATATCAAAATCTAGAATATGAGAGTGCCTGGAATAAGCTTCCATATATTCTGGATTACTACTAAAAAAATCACTATGCCATCGAGGAAAAAATCCGATGTCATCTAATACATTATCTTCACGAACAGAGTAATTAGTAATCATCAAGCTAGATTCCATCGCATAAATAAAAAACAATTTAACATAATTATTAAGCATTTCAAAAATAGAAATTTCTTTGCACCCGTCGTAATAATAAAGACCATATCTTAAATAATCGTAATCAAACAAATTTCCGCTTTTTTTAAACTCTGATTCTTTCAATTTGATCCACTTTTCGCAAGTAGCCAAATTATAGATTTCATGATCGCTTATAGCTCGCTTTATTTCTTTTTCAAAAACAGAAAAAGTAAAATTAGGAAATTTCAAATCATTTTCTAAAAGCTTTTGAAATGCGACATCACGAAACATTATTGATTGAGAAAGTCCAATATCCGTCAATAAAGTAGTCTTGCCTTTACCCATAGGTGAACATATCAACGATGACAATCCTAGCTCATTAATTAAACCTCGATTCATCATCTCATGATGCATCAATATTTTATAAGCAATTTTTTTCCGAAATCGATTAAAGAACAAAACACCTATAATAATCCATATAGGTAACGGAACAAATCTAAATAGTGGTAACAAATCAAGAATCAATTTATAGAATTGCATAAAAACACCGCCGAAGTCGAAAGAAAAAACAAAATATAAATAAAAAGCGATTAATTCAATTAAAACTGAATAAAAGTTAAAATAAAACAATAAAATTGCAATCCAGATTTTATAAAAATAACGATGATCCTTTAAATAAACCATAAAATCTTCAAAGAAATAAACAATTTGATCTACTATTTTAAATTTAACGAACTTATAAATCTTCAATGGCCGTGAATCAGAATTAATCGCTTTTTCATTGCTACTAAAATAATTTTTGTAAAGAAAAACAAAAATAATTAACAATGGTAAAACAATTAACATTAGTTTCAAAAAATCAGATAACAAATTTCCGCTGGAAGCTAAAAAAACTTTTAATGATTGCAAATTAATAATGCTTGAAAAACTTAAGCTTAAATAAGCTTTTAAAAATTCAAAAGAAATGAAACTAAATGGATCATTCACTAAATCATACTGCCCAATAAAATTAATCGTTGGTTCTGTCACTCGATCAATTTTAAAAAGTTCACAAAAATAATAATAAATACTAAGTCCAAAATCTTTTAACGATTCCCAAATACGATAAAAAGAACGTTCAAAAACCAATGATAACAACAATATCGCTATTGTTATTGTTATACATAATAAAATTTTAAAATTTATCCTCGTTATTACATTTTTTAATTTCATTTTATCCACCGCCTTTAGTAAGTCAACGACTAAAAAAATCTTGATTATAAAAATAATCATTAAAATTACTACTATATAAAATATCGCTTGTTACTTGGCCGAAATAATATTCTTCTGATTCCGATTTTAAAATAAATAAACCTTTTTCATAATCGATATTTACATCAGATCTATCACCATTAACTACAATAAAACTAGTTTTTTCAAAATCACCAAAATAAACGAAGACCGTTCGATCTTCGTTTAAATAATACTTATCAAGATAATAAGTTGAATCAATTCCCTTATCATTAAATTTTGTAAATGAATAAATTAAATAACAAACCACTACTACAACAAACAATATCAATATTAAATAAAGGATCTTTTTTAACAATTTCATAAAATCGCCTCACTTTTATGTTTATTTTTTAAAATTATTGTGTATAATAATAGTAGCCAATCTTTGGCACGTTACCTAGACCCTTTGTCTAGGTTTTTTATTTCATATATTTATTAATATAATGTTTATGTCGACCTTTTATTGTATTTTGTCCTTTATATTTAATATCATCAATACTAATATCTTTAATAACTCTTTTATCAATTCCACTAAATCTAGGTAACGTAAGGTCTTTTTTTGGTATTGGATATATATTTCCGTTTTTAATTTGATTAATTTTATTATAGTTAAAAGTTCCATTTTCTCGTTCAATGCTCGTAAAAGTATGACCATTACACCAACCAATTTTACCTATATATCTACTTATTTTTATTTTTCTTGCCATAAAGAACTACCTACTTTTACTCAGCAAATGATGCTAAATATTTCCAAACATTATAATTTTTATCAGTATCTTTAGCAGTTTTTAAATAAACAAAAGCAATATCCGGCAATGAAAATTCTGCAGTATTTAAAAATTCATATTTACCATCAATAAGCATATAGCTTATAGCATAATAATCTTGCTTTATTGCCTTTTCAGTATTTTCTATATCAATAATTGTTCCATACCAATTAATAAAACCTGTCGAAAAATCATTAGATTTAACTACTTCAGATAAAGAATTTTCTAAATACAACAATCTTTCATCTTGATACAACATCGATTTTATTGTATCTCGCTTCATCATTATATAATTTAATAAATCTTCATATTTAACAATCGCAACTCCAAATTTCTCAATCGCATGAGTTTTAGAAATTTTATTATAAAGATCCGTAGATATTTGACCCACTCCTCTTATAGCAATATTAGCATATCCGTTTTTTTCATCATGATATATTGAATTACTTTGCTCACTTTCAGAAAATACAACTGACATTTGATACTTAGTATTTAATTGAGTTATTTCATCTAAACAAGAATCACGATGATAATTTGAAATAAATTTATAAATTTGCAATGGTTCTTTATTTAAAACTGATTTTTCATAAGCAGATTTCGCAATCGCTCTTAAAGAAGATGTAACTTCTTCGCCAAAATAATATTTATTTCCACTCATAAAATAACTACAATAAACAAATTCGCGATCTAAATCTGTTAATAAATAATCATTAGCACCTATCCAAAGGGAATCAAATTCAATATTTAATTTATTACCTATTTTATCAATAGTTCTTTCACTACTTATAATTTTCTCATTCAATAAAAATGAGTTTGATAAATTTTTCTCATTTAAATCATCCTTATAAGCAAACATTATCCCTAATTTATCTATTTTTGCATATTCATTAACTTTAAGTAATAAAGAAGAAGCTATTTGACCACTAAAACTTAAACTTAATTTTTTATAATAAATATTTTCATACTTATAAAAATAATCTGCACTAGGTACATCACTTTGATACATCTCATAAGATAAATTAGGCTTAACTTCGGCATAATTTAACAATCGTTCAACTATATCAGTATTTTCTTCTTCTGAAACCTTAGTTAAAGAATGAACACCAAAACCGACAATTCCAGTTAACAATATAAATAATATTCCAACACTTAATATTTTTTTAGTTTTCATTTCTCTTAACTCCTTTTTTTCCTTTTTTTACTCGATAAAAATTCAGATAAAAATTCAAAAATTCCTAATATTAATCTTAATAAGATTAATAAAACAATCGCTAAAAAGATAATTATTAATATCTGCAGTAATATATCGAATCCGTTTGTAAAACTCTCCAAAAAATCAAAAATAAAATCAATTACATCATCACCAAGCGTTGTATATGGAACATCTTGTATATACGCGCTAGATGTATCTTTTGGAACATCTAAAGCATTCATTTCATACTCTTTCATTCCAACTTTAAACCGCAATCTAACAATCAATGCATTTTTTACTTCATGACAATAAGTATATGATCGCGCAGTTTGACCAAGTAACCAACTCCAATCATCGTTTATAAATTTGCATTCTACAGAACGAATAAAACTTCCGACTCGAAATGCCCACTGAAACTTATCTTTATAATTATCAACTCGTTCTGCTTGAACCGCTTGAATAAAATCTAAAAAACCTTTATCTTCATCACCTACTAAATTACTCGTATCTAAACAATTTTGAATGTTTTCCAAATGATAAGCATTATCTTTATTCCAAAAAAAGAAATAAGGACGACTTACTTCGTTGATATGTTTGCCTTTCACAATTCTATTATTTATTCGTAATTCATCAGCTAACGAATCTTCTTCTAGCCACATTGGTTTGTCTGTTATCGGTTTTCCTGATGTTGAATTATAACCACTTATATCATTCATCGTTCCAACAAACGTTGTATAAGTACAATTAAGATAATCTTTAGACGTATAACGACCATTATCATGAAGCTCAGTATAAGATGTCAAAGTATAATCATATTGCACCTCTTCTAAATTTACTAAATTACGATCCGTTGAAAAAAAGTAATAAAAATCTTCCATCCAATCACTATTTGTTAATCCATATGTTCCTAAATTAACTGGTGGAATATATTTTATATCAGCTCTGGTTAAAAGTAACTTAACATCTCCATCAGTAATAGTTACATAATCACTTCTAAAATAATCAAGCATATAATCTTGATTATCATTCGCTGAAAATATAGCTTCATGCTCAGCATCGTAAACATCTGTTTTATAACTATTTTGATTTACACCTAAACTAAACGTTAATTGATAATTCAATATATTACATCTAAAATCTTCTTTTAAATTTACTACATTATCGATGGCCACCTTATAAAAACTATCATGATAACCATAACGATTAATAAATCTAGCATTATAAATTTTATAATTTTCAACATATAAACCAGTCTCTGAATCTTTTTCCTTTGAAAAAGAAATTGTAAAAGTAGAATCAACAAGCTCATAACGACCTTGATTTATTCTTTGATAAAAATATAAATACAAATTATTTCCTACTGGCTTTGCACAAAGAAATTTCGATGTTGAATAACGATCCTTATCCTCATCTGGAAGCAAAGTATTCAAATCAAAATTTTTATAATCTTTTCCACCAAAAATATATCGCAAATCATAATCAACATTTGTTGTTTCAATATTTAAAGTAGTATCAACAGATGAAGCCTCATTTGCTTTATTATATTGACGATATTCTTTTTGATTATAATCAATATCAATAGTTAAAGGAACTGAATTACTTACTAATAATAATCCTAACAATAATTTTGATAACATCACCATCACTCCCACATTGTTAATTTTTGAATGTAAAAAAACGAATGCTCCACCTGAACTTTTCCATGATCTTCAGTAGGAACGTTTATAAAATAACGACCGCTGTCAGTGATTTTCACTTCTTCACTGACAGCTTTTAAATCCGATGTATTAAACTCTGTTTGAACGCTTATATAATTACCTTCATTTAACTTAGACCACGAATTTATACCTTTGCCATCGGTATATTCCTGCATCATCTCCGTTAAATCAAAAAACGCAACATTTGAATATCTTTCATCAATGATTAATTTTTCATCATTCATTACTAAATCAATCGTTTCATTTTGTTTTTTACCATTTTCATAAATTGAAATATGCAAACAATTAATAGATTTTTCGTTCAAACTTGTTGAAGATTCAATATATGTTCCAATCATCAATTTATTTTCATCCTTAATAATTTCACTTAAAACATCTTTTTTTGATTCATTATGAAACAAAAATAAAGATCCTATAGCAAAAATTGATGAAAATATTAAAAATGAAATAAGCAATACCTTAACCCATGTTTTCATAATTATCCACCATATGATGGTTGTTCAACAGATGGATCAACAGCCAAATGATAAACAACATTTAAAATATAAAATCCATTACCTAAATCTTGTGCAACAATAAACAATGGAGATGATGAATCACCACTTGGTCTATATGAACCATTACTAAATGTATTATCATCAACACCAACTAAATAAACAAAGTTATAATAATGACATGTATTTTCGACAAAATTATTATCATTATAGGTAATTTCAGATTCTTCGGATTTATTTAAATAATAAGTTGTATTTACTATTTTAATGCGATAATAACCAACCTCTCTATTTATAGGACTATAATGACAACAGAAAACCCAATTATCAAAAGTTTGAGACCAAAGAGAAATATCATTATCAAATGAACAAGTATTTAACATCTCGGTAGTTTTTAAAACTTCACTAGATGGATCACTAGCATTTGATTCCTCTAAGTAGTAACGACTAATTACACTTTCAACTAAATCTTCAGCTAAATTAACAAAATAAAGTCCGCCTTTAAATGCTTTAATATGATTTTGAATTGATTTTGATTCTGAACCAGTCCAATAAAAGAAAGAACCAGTTCCAGTATTACCCCATTCAAATGAATCATTTGAATAAGTAGTTTCTACATCTTCTGATTGATTAATATATGTTATATGTTTTTCAATTTTTACACGATAAGCGCGTCCAAAATCAATAGTATAATTCTCAAAATAGACCCATTCAGTCTCTTTATATTGATTTAATTCCAATTCATAGTTAATATCATCAGCGCTTTCTGAAGTTGATTGTTGCAAAAAATACTTAAAGGTAGTGTTTTCAATTTCTTTTCCTTCTTCGTCATCAGAAGAAGTAGATTCATCGCTAACACTGTCTGATGATGTTTCACTCGAATTACTAGTCGTTGAATTAATTGATGTCTTATCTATAGTCTTCTCACCAGGCAAAATCCGATTAATTACTCCAACAGCGCCTAAAGCTACACCTAATAACGCTACTATCGTTAATACACACTTAGTACTATTCGTCATCGCTACTTACCTCACTTGAAGCTTGTGAAGAAGTATCTTTAGTCGATGATTCTTTTTCTTCATCGCTTTTTTGATCACTAGTTTTTGAATTACTTACAAAACCATAATGAGTAAACTTCTCAATTTTTGTAGCTTTAATTTCTTCTTCATTTTCTGTTGGAAGTGGTAAATAATGATTTCCGCTTTCGGTTATCATATAATCCGCACTTTGAATACGACCACTTTCGGTTTCATAGGACAATACCACGCCACATGTTCCGCCATCTTTGAAGAACTTTTCAAAATTAGTGTACTTTAAAGGCATTAAATGAGTTAATTCGATAGTGTAATCGTTATTTCCCTGATAAGTAACATAATCAACTTCATCAACCAATTCTTTAGCCATCATGCCAGGCCAAGTCTTAACTTGTTTTTCTTCTTCTAATTCAGGATGAGTAAAGTAAACATAAGTAGAAACCCACGATGTTCCTTTACTACCTTTTGAAGTAACCGCTATTCGTGAATTATCGATTACTTGATCGATTCCAAACATTTTAAAATCTTTAAAGCCATTTGTTAAAAGAGCGCTTCCTGCTCCTGACAAACCGAACGCAATTACTACTGCGCCTAATGTAATTATTGTATTTTTTGTCTTTCTTTTCATTTTATTTTTTCCTTTCTTTTTTTAAAATTTATTGACTTCTATTAGAAGTTTTAAGTACAATAAGTACAGAAAGTGTTTGGCTCGGTGTTAGCGGTTTACCGCTTTCGTCCTTGTAGCCCCCACGGAAAGAGGCTTAATTGCTCGTGGCACTTTCTTTTTTTTGCATTTATTGTTTAGACCTTTTCTTTCGATATTTTCCTTTACCACCCGTAAGTGGGACTTGCTCACGAGGAAAAACTTCAAACATCTTTTTGATATATTCCTTATCGGAATCTACTGGATTAAACTCATCAGTTTCTTTTCCTAAAGCCGAACGTTTTCCATCATAAACTTTTGGATATACATAGGAACGATTCTCTCCGTGCATTTTTCCATGTCTTTTATTTTTTTCTCGCTCTAAAGGACTAATATTATCCGACAATGGAATAGTATGAACCTTTCCTTTTTTACCAAAATCCACTTCTTTAGAATGTGTAAAAGTAATATATTCGATTTCATTACTGCCTTTACGATGATATGTAGCAGGATGATTTTCGTGTGGATATTTCTTTGTCCATGCCCAACCCGTTAAGCGTTTACGATTTTTCTTATTACTCATAATCTTTATCAAAATTTAATATTTCTTGATTTTTCATAAGCAGATTTTGCCGCTTTGAATCCACGTTGAAATGCCAAACTTTGTTTACTCACATAGTCTTCGGATTGAACAAACCCGCGTTGAATATCACTTGTAAACGTAGTGTATCCATCCGAATATTGTACTTTTGGTTCTCTACTTAAACGCTCTTCCGTTTTATTAAAACCCAAACCACTACAACTATGTAAGAAGCGTTGCATAACACCATCGTGATATGCTTTTCGTTCGTTATAGCTATACTTTATTCTTTTTCTTTTCATTTTCTTTTTCCTTTCTACTTGTTTTACAAAATTGTTTTTTTGTTAAATTTGTTAAAATGGTAAATCATCGTTAAAATCTAGCTCTTCATAAAAATCAGATATTTTACGCTTTTCTTTTTCGCTATTTTTAAATCACATTACTATTCACAATCGACCAGGAACATTATCAGCTTACAAATGTGTTTTTAAACCAATTCTTAATTATTTAAAATCTATTAAAATTGAAACTACTTGCCAGATTACTACCAAAGTTATTAATAATTACGTACTATTCAGAAAAAACAAAATTCAACCTGGAACTATTAATAAAGAAATTAAATACTTAGAAATAATGCTTAGACATTTAATTAAAAATGACTATATTGATAAAATTAACTTCAGGTTCGAACCTCTTAAAACAATTAAGAAGCCTATTCCTAATATTGAAGATGAATCTATCCGCAAAATACTTAATTATTTTGAAACTTCTAATGTTTATCCTAAAAACAAGCTAATGTTTCTATTAATTTTAACTACTGGTATAAGAACTAATGAACTCTGTCACATTAAAAACAGCAATATCGATTTAGAAAATGGTATTATCCATCTTGACTTTACCAAAAACGGAGAATCAAGAAATATCTACATAGTTGATTCGTTAAAAGATTTAGTTGCACAAGTAATGAATAAAACCATTTATTTATTGATGAACACAACGAGAGAATGACACAAAATACAGTTAGACAATTTTTCAAGCGTTTAAAGAAAACATGTAATATTGATGTTCTAAGTCCTCATAAATTAAGACATTATTATGCAACTTCGATTTATAACAAATCTTTAGATATATATCTTGTTAAAGATTTATTAGGGCATAAATCTATTGAAATGACACAAATCTATCTGGATATTAACCACAAAGACAATCAACTAAAAAATAATATTTATTCACCATTGAACGATTTTGCGACACACTGACCAGGAAAGTTCGCGTGTCGGTTAAACAAAAAAAAGAGAGAGCCCTCACAACTCTCTCTCATAAAACAGCGATTATATCGCTTTACTATCAATGGTGCCGACAAACGGAATCGAACCGCCAACCTATTGATTACAAATCAATTGCTCTGCCAATTGAGCTATGTCGGCAAATGCTTATTTATAATAATTTTTTCATTATCAAAAATCAAGCATTTCTGTTTAATAGAGTTAAAAATCTGTTTTTAGAAACACATCAAACATTATTTTATAGTGAAGAGACTTTGTTTCGTTTGTTAACTTGATGATAACATTTTTTATTTCGCTCGCCATAAGTGAGTAATCAAAAGAAATCATCGGAAATGATATTTGATTTTCATAATTATAACCATCACTATCGTTTCCAATAAGTAAAGCTTTTTTCTGATTAATAATATTATCTAAAAGTGAATTTACTTCAAATGCTATTTTATTATTGACACAATAGATAGCATCAATTTTTTCTCTAAATAATATGCTAATAAATTCATTTTTATTTAAAGGATAAATCAATGATTTTATGTTCGCTTCTATTTGATATTTATGAATTGTTCGTTCAAAACCGCGATATTTCTTTTTTGTTGATGGCTCTTTATCTCCGATAAATAAAATAGAAGTATATTTATTGTCAACAAGGTATTTGCCAACTAAGATTCCGGCTTTTTCGTCATCTAAAAAAAAGCAGCTTATATTAAATGAATCACTATATTTTCCAACAACCAATAAATGTACCTTAAAAAGATTTACTAATTCTATGGCATCATTGCTTACATCTAGAAAAGACAATATGATATCTACGCCATTAGTCACAAGTGTTTTAACACATTTTCGAGTCAATTTCTCTTCATGAACACGTTTTATTGAAATGACTATCTCTTCATCGTTTAAATTATTTAAAATTTTATCACTGAGAGTTGAAAAAAAATGATCGTTGAACTCACGATAGACTAAGGCAATCACTGGCCGATTTTCAATTTTGATTTTTAGTGAAGCACGATTAGGAAAATAGCCAAGTTCAAGCGCTTTTTGACGAATTATAGACTTAGTTGTGTTACTAATATCATCGCAATCTCGCAAAGCTCTGGAAACAGTATTTATAGAGTAATTAACTTCTCTTGCTATCTCCTTTAATCCTACTTTAAAACTTGACATAATGATCACACTTCTTTCAAAAAAATATATATAAATAATAACTGATAAAAAAAGTATCAAAAAGAAATAATGTTTAATTTATCACAAATCAATAGCAGCTATTATTATAAAAATATTGATTTAGATAAAAAATATGATAAAATAATCATGCTTGAATTTATGCCGCTGTGTTGAAATTGGTAAACAAACTCGACTCAAAATCGAGCGGAGTGCATCCTTGTCGGTTCGAGTCCGACCAGCGGCACCAATAGTTTTTACAAGTCCTATATTCAGGGCTTTTTTTGTGGCAATGATAAAAAAAGAAAAAGTGCTACATAATGAGCACTTTAGTTTTATTAAAACTCTATATTTTTCGTTTGTGTATTAATTTCATCGACATTTATCGTTTTACCTAAAAAACCAGATGGGCTAATTAATGAGAACTGCCAATATTTATCAATCTTTAATTCGATAGTGGGATCTTCAACACAATAATAAGAAGCTTTAAATTTGTAACAAATATAACCTTGTTCTTCGTATCTATAAGAATCATCATTGAATTGAGAAATAATGGAATGATATTTATTGCTTGTAGAAAAATTCCATATTTCATCATCATTAAAATAGGTGTCGCTCAAATTAGTGATTTTGGTTTTTAATGCATTTGTAAAGTTTGTTCTTAGTTCGGTCTCAAAAGAAGAACAATCACCGCACATTAGTTCATCATCAATCAAAGTTACATCTTTAACATTAAAGGTATACTTTTTATCTTTTGTAAATTTTGAGTAGGTTACATCTAATAAATCATTAAAGGCAAAAGAATCTCTAAAACCAGCATTAACTTGCATTCCACATCCTGTATACCAATAATCGCTATCAGAATCAGAATCGCCAAGTTTATAATCAATAGATTTAACCTTTTTAACATAATCAACTGTGATTTGAGCAGTTTTACTAAAATCAGATGAAGATGTTATTGTTACATAGATTTGTTTTTCAAAGTCTGCTTTACAAACTAAAGAAATAGTTTTAGATGATATATCAACTGAAGCAGTTAAAACATCATCGCAGTTTGTATTATCATTGTATTTAGCTTCTACTGTAACATTTTGATTAGTAGCGTTTTCTGGAGTGATACTATAAGTAAATGTTTTTGTGACCGACTTATCGTCATTAATTTTACTTGATAAAAATTGAACACTAATTCCATTTTCTTTTACTGACGTATTTAAATCCGAATCGTTTTCAGTTGATTGAATAAAATTATTATTAATGTCACCAATACTAAAAGCGAGAGCACTTAAACCTCCGATAAGAATAGAGGTTAGTAATAAAGTTGCAATAGTCTTATAGTTTAATTTTTTCACTTAATTTTCCTTTCTAATATGCTAGACGACATTCAAGAAAAATTCTATCACTCCTTTCAAAAATGAATGTCGTACATATTTGCAATAAATAAAAAACTATAATTTTGATAAATTTTGGTGTTATTTTAACTAATTTGTTCAATTGCTAAGTGCTATGAAATGTAATATACTTTTACTAGAGGCTTAAATATGAAAAAATTAACTATCCGACATTGGTTGTCTTTTGTTTTAATCGGGCTTTCTGGACAATTAGCGTGGACTATTGAAAACCTGTATTTTAATAAATTTTTATTTGATGAAATAAGTTCTAATTATAATTACATTGCAACCATGGTTGCTGCGAGTGCGGTTGTTGCAACAGTAACAACCTTATTAGTTGGTGCTTTAAGTGATCACCTTGGTAAAAGAAAGGCATTTATTGTAGTGGGATATATACTTTGGGGATTAGTAACATTATCATTTGGTTTTGTTAGTGTTGAAAATGTGCATATATTATTTCCTTTAGTAAACGCGGAAGCATTCGCGGCAGTTACGATCGTCATTCTAGATTGTGTTATGACATTCTTTGGAAGCAGCGCAAACGATGCTGCCTTTAATGCCTATATTACGGATATGACCGATGATTCAAATCGTGGAAGAGTTGAAAGTGTATTGGCTATTTTACCTTTAATCTCAATGCTTATAATCTTTGTCGCTTTTGACCCATTGACAAAAGAAGGTCAATGGATGCTGTTTTATATGATATTCGGGTTGATTATGATTGCTGTAGCAATAATTAGTATTTTTGTTTTACCAAAAGATGATTTGATTGCGAAAAAAGATGAAAATTATTTAAAAGATATCATTTATGGCTTTTTTCCAAGTGTTGTAAAAGAAAACAAAAAACTATATATTGCATTATGTGGCTTCTTAGTTTATCAAACTGCTATTCAAGTATTCTTTCCATATTTATTAATCTATTTAGAAAGGTATTTACAACTTGAAAATTATGCTATAAGTTTAGGAGTAGTTTTGATTATTGCTTCTATCTTTAGTGTAGTATTTGGATTTTTTATCGATAAAATAGGTAAATTCAAAGTATTAATTCCATCGATTGCTATCATGGTGATGGGATTGATTTTAATGTTTTTCATTCCGGTTGGAAATACAATTTTAACTATTATTTTTGGTGCGATAATGATGATCGGATATATGGTAGTAGCCACTAGTTTCAACGCTTTAATTAGAGAGTATACTCCTAAAGATAAAATTGGATTGTTTCAAGGTATTAGGATGATCTTTCAAGTTGCGCTTCCAATGTGCATCGGTCCTTTTATAGGTAGTGCAATTATTCAAAACAGCGAAACTTACATCGATGAATTTAACCGTGTAGTTCATCTGCCTATACCAGAAATATTTATCGGAGCAGCGATAGTCTTATTGTTTAGTTTAATACCAGCTATTATTTTAATTCTTAAAAATCAGAAGCATAAAGAGGTAAATAAAAATGATTGATATCAATTATCCTCGCCCTTATTTAAGACGTAGTGAATTCGTTTCTTTAAATGGTCTTTGGAATATTTCGATCGAAGATTGTGATAAAAATTTAAAATATCAAGGTAAAATTGAAGTTCCTTATGCTATTGAAACTAAAACGAGTGGAGTCAATTTACTTTTCGAAGAGAATGATGTAGCTTTTTACCGAAAAAAATTTAATATTGATTTAAACGAGCAAGAACGTTTAATTATCAATTTTATTGCTGTAGATCAAGTGTCGGAAGTTTTTATTAATGATAATAAAGTAGGAACACATGAAGGAGGATATACTCCATTTTCATTCGATATTACTGATTTTGTAAAAAAGGGATCTAATGAGTTATTAGTTGTAGTGAAAGATAGTACAGATAAAGGGATTTATTCTTATGGTAAACAAAAGTTTAAACGTGGAGGAATTTGGTACACTCCTTCTAGTGGTATAGTTCAAGATGTATTTTTAGAAGTAGTACCGAAAAATTATATTAAAGATATTAAATTTATTACAGATATTGATAAAAAAGAATTAAAAATATTAGTTAAAAGCGATGAATCTTTGCCATATTCTATTGAATTTGAAGATATGGTTTTAAATGGTTTCAGCAACCAAGAGGAGATATTTATCTTTGATAAAATACATCTTTGGAGTGTTGAAGATCCTTTTCTTTACCATGCAAAGGTAAAATTAGGTCTCGATATAGTAGAAACTTATTTCAGTTTTAGAAAAATAGAACGTGTTATTTGCGAAAAGGAAACATATCTAGCTTTAAATCACAAGCGCATCTTTTTAAGCGGTGTTTTGGATCAAGGTTATTATAGTTGTGGATACACTGCGAAAAATAAAACAGAATATTTTCGAGACATTAAAGTTTTAAAAGATATGGGATTTAACACGATTAGAAAACATATAAAATTAGAACATCCACTTTTCTATTATTTGTGCGATAAGTTAGGAATGCTTGTAATTCAAGATTTCATCAATGGTGGAGATGAATATAAATTCACTATAGTTAAATTGCCATTGTTTACTTCACAGCATCGCGATGATACACAATATCGAAAGTTCGGAAGAGAAAATCAAGAGGGTCGCGCCTTCTTCTTAAAAGAATCTTGTGAGATTATAGATATCCTTAATAATCATCCGAGCGTTATCATTTACACAATTTTTAATGAAGGATGGGGACAATTTGATAGTAAAAAAATGACCTCGTATTTGTCTGTTAAAGATAATACACGACTTTATGATAGTACCTCAGGTTGGCATGATCGTGGTGCCGGTGATTTTAGAAGTTTTCACGTATATTTCAAAAAATTTAAACTTAGAAAGGATAAAACAAAAAGAGCTTATATTTTATCGGAATTTGGTGGTTATGGTTTGAAAATAGATGGTCATACCTTTAATAATCATAACTTTGGTTATAAGAAAATGAAAAATAAAAAGTTTTTAACTGATGCATTTGAAAAACTTTATTTAAGAGAAGTAGTTCCTCAAATAAAAAATGGCTTAGTAGGTGCTATCTATACTCAAATTGCAGATGTTGAGGACGAATTAAATGGGATTATGACTTTTGATAGAGAGATTATAAAAATAGATCCAAAAAGAGTGCGAAGCATTAATGAACTTATATATAAAACTATTAGAGAAATTGATTTAAAATAAGAAAGGAAGTCCTAAGATAGGACTTCCTTTCTTTCAATCTCAACGTACTTGTTTTCGGTATTAGTTTCATCAAGTTTATAATCATAATTTAATTCATCGAATATTTTTAAAGGAATACGATGTTTCTTTAATTCCGGATTGGCATCTTTAATATCTTTGATAATCGCGGTTAAAGGATAACGTCCTTCGTTATGATTACTGATTGCTATATCGATTGCTTGCTTAATTTGAGTTTGTAACATCAATCGTTCTTCCTCAACTTTAAGTTTAGCTAGTTCTTTGAGTCTTCTTTTTTCATCTGCTATTCTTTTTAATTCTTCTTGACGCGCTTTTTCTAGTCGCTTTTTTTCTTGCTTTTTTAAGAATTCTTCTTTTTTCTTTTGCTCTTCTAAAGCTTTCTTGCGCTCCTGAACTATTTTGTCAAAATCTTCACAGAATAGAAATTCGTTAAAATGTTTTATATAATCTGGAGAGGTATTTTTATTACCAATACCTATTAAATATTTTCCAGTCCTTTTTAACTTTAGAACTAGTTCTAAGAAATCATCATCACTAGATATAAGACAAAATGCGTCGACATCATCTTTATAAAGAATATCCATCGTTTCAATGTACATTCTAAAATCTGCATTGTTACGATTGTGACCTTTACTAAGCGGTCTATTTGAAACGATTAATTCAAGATTATTTTCCTTGATAAGAGCGTTAGTGCTCTCAAGCGAAGTGATTTTACTCGTAATTAATTTTCGTGGATAACTTAAGAAACCTTTTTTATCCAGATAAGAGAAAAATTCTGTTATTAAATCTTTTTGATTAGCATTTTCAAAATCGATTAAAACTGCGAGCCTTGTTTTGTTAAGCATTCCTTGTTGTTTCATTGGCACCTCCTTTCTATATATAATATAAGATATATTATTTTATGATGCTAGTATTAAAATATATTCAAATTAACTACCTAGACATTTTTATTAATTATTTTATAATTAATATCGAGGAGAGATTATGAAAAATAAATTAGTTTTAGGTATTGCAGTTTCTACTTTAATATCTGCTTTTATTTGCTTTTTGCCTTTGGTAGTTGCAGTTTTAGGGGAAATTGAAGATCCATCATTTCAATATGAATCATATCACGTTGATGCGACTTTGTTGAAAAATGGCGATATGCAAATTGTCGAAACTATAGATACCTATAGTATTAACCGACATATGTTTACACGAGATATTTTATATTCGAAAAATAATAATGATATTGAAGAAAATACTTCAGACCTTGATACAAACTCTTTTAGTGTTTCAATTTATCAAAATGATGAAGCACTATATGAAGATGTTAATTATTCGATTGGAAATGGTGATAAATCTAGTGATATAATTGGATTTTCTTGGAATGGAAATCGTGATGAATTAGGAGATAAAATTGGATGTCCAGTAGAATATGGTAAGTCATGTGAGACAGTCCTAATATATTTACAGAATGGAATATCACCTCGTACTAGATTTGTATTTTCTTACACTATTGAAAAAGCAATGACTATCTATGAGGATTATGCTGAAATTAACTGGAAGTTTGCACCTTATCAAAATATTATCATGAATAATGTTTCCGTTTCAGTTAACTTGCCTGAAAATAATTTTAGCGATGAAGAAATCTATGCATTTGGTCATGGTGGTGCCGAAACTGAGTTTGTCGAAATAAATAATAAAACTATTTCGGCGAGAACGGATAGACTTAAAGTAAATCAAGAAATTGAAATGAGAATTTTCTTTCCAAGCACGATTATGGAGATAGATGAGAGTCGTTCTAATTGCATTTCAGCAAAGGGTTATGAATATTTAATGCGGCAAGAACAAGACATATTAGATGCAGAAAACATTTTTATAAATAAAGTAAGAGTTTTATCTAGTGTTTCTATACTATTATTTATCATATTTTTGGTGTTAATTGGATGGTGTTTCTATCATGTTTATACTAAATACGATAAAGAACATAAAAGCACATTTGATAATGAATACTATCGTGAATTACCGGCATCTTATCCGCCGGCTATGATGGGATATTTATATCGATTTAAAGAGATAACTAAAGATGATTTAAACGCGACATTGATGGATCTAATAAGAAGAAAATATATAGATGTAGATTATAGTAATGTCACCTTGACTGATAAGGATGCTGATTATACATTGATTTATAATCGTTCTAAAGATACAAGTGATTTAAAAGAGTATGAAAGATATCTTTTAAAATGGTATTTTGATGAAATAGCTCATGGTGATACATTGAGCATGAATCAGTTGGAAAAACATTTAAAAAATGAAAGCAATGCGATTCGCTATAATAATATGAACGCTGAATGGGTGAAAATAACAAAAGAAGATGCGAATAAATACGATTTCTTCGATAAAGTCGAGCAAAAAGCGCGTAAAGGATTTATCGTTCCGATTAGTGGAGGAATTATTAGTGCGGTTATATTTTTAGTTTTAATGCTTTTTTATGGACGTCAATGGCCAGCATATTTAGCTTTTGTTGCTTTAGTGCTTTCTTTAAGTTTCAGTGTTTATATCGGACAAATAAAAAGACGTTCGATTCAAGGTAATGAGGATTATGTGAGATGGAAAGCATTCGAACATTTCTTAAAAGAATTTTCACATTTTGAAGATTACCCTGTTCCAGGTGTTGAAGTATGGGAACATTATCTTGTTTATGCGACAGCTTTTGGAATTGCGGATTTAGTTGAAAAACAGTTGAAGACGCGCTTTAAAGATCTCGGACGTGAAAGCGAATATCAATCGACACCATTCTTGTATTATAGTTACCATAGTTATTTCCGTCATCGTATGTTACATTCGTTTACGGTTTCATCAAATACCATAAGAATTACTAATGCGAAAAGAATGTCTTCATCTTCACATTCAGGAGGACGTGGGGGATTTGGTGGTGGTTCATCTCATGGTGGCGGAGGTGGTGGAGCTAGAAGTCGCTAAAAATAATCTTTTGTTATTAAGAATGTAGTGATATCATATAAAGAGAAAAGGAGATAAAAAATGATAAAAATTTTAATAGATAGTTGGATTATTCCAACAATCGTCGTTGTAATTGTAGGTCTTATTGTCGCTTTAATCGCTTACTTTATTAAAACTTACAACAAATTAGTAAAAGAACGTAACAAAGTTAAAAATGCTTGGTCTCAAGTTGATGTCCAATTAAAAATGCGATTTGATTTGATTCCTAACTTAGTAGAAACTATTAAAGGATATACAAAACATGAAAGTAGCATCTTTGAAGAATTTGCTAAAGCACGTCAGCTTTACGCCGATGCTTCAAGAAATCATTCAGCCAAAGATGCTGCCAAAGCCGATTCGGCGTTAGGTAAATCATTGGATATTTTAGTCAATGCAGTTCATGAATCTTATCCGGAACTAAAGGCCGATAAAAATTATAATGATTTAATGGCGCAACTCAAAGAAATCGAAAAGAAAATCGCATTTAATCGTCAATTGTATAACGATGTGGTACTCGGATATAATAACAAGATTGAGATGTTTCCATCTAATATCATTGCTGGTATGTTCCATTTTGTTAAGGAGGAATTTTTCCAAATTGATGAAGGCGAAAAAGCCGCTCCTAAAGTTTCCTTTTAGTGATTAAAGATAAAAACTCGCTTTTTAAAAACGAGTTTTTTTTGATGAAAATTAATATTTGAAACTAAATTTAAGAGTAAAACTGACATGAAAGATTTATAGAAAGAGAATTTAAATGATTAAGACAATATTAAAGATTGATGGTATGAAATGTGGAATGTGTGAAGCTCACATTAATGAACTAATTATAAAGAATTTTAAAGTAAATAAAGTTGCTTCTTCACATATAAAAAATGAAACTATCATAATATCAGAAGATGACATTAGTGAAGAAATTCTTCATCAGGTAATTGATCCGACTGGTTATATCGTTTTATCGATAGAAAAAGAACCATATCAAAAGAAACATTTTTTTAAAAAAATATTTAAAAATAAAGAGAACTAGAGTTCCAAATACATGGACTCTAGTTCTTTAATATCGTTACATTTTTTTATTTTATCGACAATACGAAAATATATTTTCAAACCTTTTCGCGTCTGTTTGTCGGCTTTTACATGCAATAGCCAAAAGAAAATAAATTTTCTAGTAAAAAAAGCTAAGTTTAGTTCCTTAGGATTAAAGTCTTTCTCAATAGCGATAATTTTTATTTTAATTAAGGCATTAATGAACTTCTTAATAGTTGGAACTACATTTGTATTTCCGCTTAAAGATATAGAATCATTTCTCAGACGATAGCAATATGCAATTTCATTGCTAAAATAAATTTCTTCATCGTTAATAAAAGTTTCAAAACAAAAGACGAAATCCTCAATAAATTTCGTATAATTTAAAAACTCTATTTGATGGGCAATTAAAAACTCTCTCTTAAAAATTTTATTCCAACAATAACTTCTAATTTTAACATCACCTAAAAGATGTTTTATTGCTTTGCTGCTGCTATAAGGTTTTTTTAGAGCAAAATGATTGCAAAAGAGTTTCCTAGTTTTTCCTTTGATTGTCAATGTGTTGAAGTTGATAACTCCAATATTTCCATTGTTATTAGAAATTAAACTATATAAAGAATTAAGAAAATTTGGATAAACATAATCGTCGCCATCGACAAAACATATGTATTTTCCTTTAGAGTTTTTGATTCCTTCGTTACGCACTTTAGAAACATCACCATAAGTTACATCGATACGTTTAAAAATATCGGGATAAGTCTTAACAAAATGATTAATGATTTTAGAACTATCATCAATTGGTGAGTCGTTGATACAAATTACTTCGTATGGCAAATTAAAATCTTGTTTGCTTAAAGATTCAAGACATTTTAATAAATATTGATAAACCCCATGGATAGGGACAATAACTGATACAATGACATTCTCCATATTTTTATTATACTAGTTATTTTTTTACAATAGCAACGAAAGAATATTTTTAGCAGATTTAAATAAGCCTTTTATTTTTAAAATTAAAGCAAATTTTAATAAAATTATGCTATAATTAATAAACGAAAAGGCTGAAATGAATTATGAAATCTAAATTTGAGAAATTTTTCAAAGTATTTTTTAAAACAATTCTTATTATATTAGCTTCATTGATGTGTTTAATATTTGTTGTATGGAGTGGACTTAATCTTACAAAATACGCGATATATGATTACTATTATTCCATTAAAAGCGATATGTGCTTAAATCCGGGGTTAAATGATGGGTTTATTCCTCAAGGTATCGCTGCGGTGGAAGAAAACGAAATCTATCTCACAAGTGGATATATGAATGATAAAAGCAATAGTCGCATTTACATAACTAATGAACAAAATGAATCACGTTATGTTCAATTGACTAAAAATGGTAAAAAGTTTACTGGTCACGTCGGTGGTATCGCGTCAAGCTACGATAAAGTTTATCTTAGTAATGAAAGTAAAATTTATGTCATTTCGCTTGAGGATGTCTTAAATAAAGATAGTGACATGGTTGATGTTGGAGAGGGTGTTAGTGTAAATAATAGTGCATCTTTCGTTTTTACGGATGATACCAGTTTGTATGTTGGAGAGTTCCATGATGGAGGACAATATATCACTAATCATCCGTATCAAACTGAAGAAGGATTACACTATGCGATTGTTACCAGATATCTTCTAAATGATTTAGAAACACCTCAAGAAGTGTTTTCGGTTAGAGATCGCGTGCAAGGTTTTGCGATTACGGATAACAATAAAATCGTTCTTTCAACTTCTTATGGGCTAGCAAGTACTGTTTATTACATCTATGATTTAAATGAATCAAGCCTTAGCAATGAGACTTTAGATGGTGCGCCAGTAAAATTTTTAGATCACTTTGAGTCATCATTTAATGGACCGGCGATGGGCGAAGATCTCGACTTTAGTAATGGTAAAATTCTCACTTTAACAGAAAGTGCGTGTAATAAATACTTTTTCGGTAAATTCTTTTTTGCTACTCATATAGTAGCGTTAGGTATCTAATATGTTCCAAGTGCGTAAGACAAGTACAGGCCGCTATGGGGTCTATAAAGTTGATGCTAAAAAACCAAGTAAATCATTTGATAGCTTAGAAGATGCAGAAAGATACTGCAATCAAAAAAATCTTCGATTAGGAAAGCAAACCATTAATACTGTATCTAGTAAAAAGGGTAAAGGTACTGCTGTTTTTCTTTCGATATTTTTTATTATCATCGTCTTATGCGGAGTAGGTTTATATTTAGGTCGTGATTATATTTTTGCATTATATAGTACACCTATATCTGAATATAACTCTAGTCAAGGTATCTTTTCTTCTGATCATCATGGAGAAGTAGGAGATTCAATAATTGATGGTGATCTCCAGTTTCATTTCTTACAATTAGGTAATAAATATACCGGTGATTCCACTTATATCAAAGCCGGCAATATCGACATATTAATCGATGCTGGAAGTAGAAATGTATCAGCTTCTACAATCGCTAACTATCTTAATAAATATGTTGCAGATGGAAAATTGGAATATGTAATTGCTACACATGCTCACCAGGATCATATTGCCGGATTTGTAGGAACTAATAGTTCTCTGGGGATATTTAAACTTTATCAAATTGACACTTTGATTGACTTTGGTGTTACTAGAACAACTTCACAAGTGTATAATAACTATGTTAAACTTAGAAATCAACTTATAGAAAAAGGCACAACTTATTACACTCAAAAAGATTGTTATAATTCTCAAAATGGAGCTAAAGATATTTTTCAATTAACTGACACTATAACGATGCAAATATTAAAAAATGATTATGGTGATGATTCATCCAAAACATCCAATGAAAATAATTTTTCAGTGTGCACCCTATTTACACAAAAAGACAATCATTATTTAATGACTGGAGATTTAGAAGAAGATGGAGAGGAATTATTAATAAAGAATAATAATCTTCCCAAAGTACAGCTTTTCAAAGCTGGTCATCATGGATCCTATACCGCGACAAGCAAAGCCCTTCTAGAAGTAATTCAGCCACAAATTGTAACTGTATGTTGCTGCGCAGGTAGTGATGAATATACAAAAATCGAGAATAATATGTTCCCTTCTCAAGATTTTATAAATCGTGTTTCAGTTTGGACTGAAAGAATTTATGTGACTACGGTTGTTAGTGATAATGAGCAAGGTTTCGAAGCAATGAATGGAGATATTATAATTTCTTCTGATGGAAGTAAAATGAATGTTTATGGTAGCAACAATACGACTATACTTAAAGATACAGATTGGTTTAAAGAACATAGAGTTTGGCCGAATAGTTAAAAAGAAGATAAAGATATGAAAGAAAAATTAGTAAACCTAAAGCAATCAAAATTTGAAACAAGGGTTCACGAAATAGATTTCATTCGTGGAGTTTGTATTATTTTGATGTTGTTTGATCACTTTTTTTATGATTTAATGCTGTTTACAGCGTATTGGGTAAGCAAGGATAAATCATTTTATAACTTATATTATTTTTCCGTGGCCTATTGGGAATCTCCTTTTAGATTAATACTTCGTCAAATAGGAGTATTTATTTTTGTTTTCTTATCTGGTGTTAGCTTTAAATTTTCTAGAAATAATTTAAAACGAGGAATTAGAATTACACTTTTTGCAATTGCAATAACCATTGCTTCTCGTTTGGCAAATTATGTTATTATTGAAATGACCGGATCCGATATGGGAATAAACATAGATTTTAATGTTATTCACGTATTAGCAATCTCGATATTATTAGGGTATTTACTACGAAAACGTTCGAATATATGTTTAGGCATTATCGCAGGATTAACTTTTATTTTATCGATTGCCTTATCTATTATGAACTCTTCTATGTTAATTCAAAATGACAATACCTTGTTAAATGTGATATTATTTCCATTAGGTATTGTAAATTTCGATTATCAACGCGCTGATTATTTAGCTTTTATTCCATCATTTGGCTTTTTCTTATTAGGTATTATAGTCGCTAGACTTATCTATAAAACAGTTGAGTCACGTATCAAGCGAGTTAGTGTTGAAAGACCATTTTGTTTTGTGGGACGTAATTCGCTCTTGTTCTATCTCGGTCATCAGATAGTGCTAATGGGAGTATTTATTCTTTATTCTTTAATCGCACATTTACCTTTACCATTTTAGGAGATGATTATTATGCAAAAAACAATGTATGAAGAAATGCATGAATGGGCAAACAAATATCCTGATCAACAGGTTATTTATTATATGGGTAGAACCTTTTCTTATCGGTTTGTTGATAAAGAAATTAAAAGAGTTGCTTCATATCTATCATTAGAATTAGATATAAAAAAAGGCGATGTAGTTATGATATGTTTGCCTAATATTCCTTCAACTGTGATTCTTTTTTACGCAGTGAATTATTTAGGTGCAATCGCAAATATGGTTCATCCGTTTACTCCATATCTTCAAGTCTCTAAAATAGTTGAACAAACAAATTCTAAACATATATTTTTATTTGAACAATCTTTATATAAAGAAGAAAAATTGTATCGTAATTTGGCATCTAAAATCACCGTTTGCAAAGCCTCTTCTTATCTGCCATTATATATGAAGTTTGTTTATCATTTACAAAATAGAAAAATGCATAAAGCGATTTCTAATTATCATTCATTTGACCAAATAAAAGGAAAGTATAAAAAAGAAATAGCGATCGATAGAAATGAATGTGCAGTTTACCTTCATTCGGGAGGAACTACTGGTTTTCCTAAAACAATTATGCTTTCTAATAATAGTTTTAATTATCTGGCTTCCCAATCAAGTGATATTTTTAAAAGCGATGAATTGCTTGGAAAAGGGATGCTTGCGGTGCTACCAACATTTCATGGTTTTGGTCTATGTATGTGTATTCATGCATCTTTAATTAATGGAATGTGTTCAATTCTAGTGCCAAAGTTTTCGCCTAAAGAATTAGTAAAAATAATGGACAAAACAAAGGTTAGTTGCATATGTGGAGTTCCGACTTTATTTGAAAGTTTATTAAGAACTGAAGAATATGTTAACCATCCAAATTTAAAAGATTTACAAGTAGTATTTTGTGGCGGAGATTCAATGCCTATCAGCCTAAAAGAACGTTTTGATGAAGTGATGGTTAAAAGAGGTATTTCTTGCCGGATGATGGAAGGTTATGGCTTAACAGAAACAATTACTGTATGCGCAGTTAATACACTAGAAGAAAATCGTATCGGTTCAGTCGGAAAAATGATAAAGGGTATGGAATGCAAAATTCTCGATGAAAAAGGAAATGAAGTTCCTTGTGGAGAACTCGGAGAAATTTGTGTTAAAGGGCCAACCTTAATGATGGGTTATCTAAATGAAAAAGAGATTACCGATGCAGTTATGAAAGATGGATATGTACATACTGGTGATATCGGTTATATGGATCAAGATCAATTCATATATTTTAAGCAACGCAAAAAGAGAATTATAAAAGTAAGTGGTGTTGCTGTTTATCCTACTGAAATCGAAAGTATAGTTTCTAAAGTTGAAGGTGTATCATATTGCTCGGCAATTGAAATACCAGATCCGCGGTTATCAAGCGCTGTTAAACTATATGTTGTTACAACAAGAGAAGATACTGAATGCCTCAAAGACGAAATCCTTAAAGCATGTAAAGCAAATCTAATTAAGTGGGCAGTTCCAAAAGAGATAGAATTTAAAGATAAATTACCATTAACGATGATTGGAAAGGTCGATTATCTTACTTTGCAGCAAGAGAATGATAAAAAATATCAAAATTAATACGGCTTAGATCGTATTTTTTTACAAATAGTTGACAAAATAACATTGTTGAATTTATTATATTATTTAGATATCAAAATGATATTAAGGAGGTATTTAAAATGAATAAAGAAATTTATGAGGAAAAAGTTATCGAACCCAAAAAAGGATGGACGATGTTATTTGTCTATATTGCTTTAAACATAATTTTATTAGCAGCAATTATTGTATGTGCTATGTGTCTATCTGAAAATAATTCAGTTTTGATTCAAAATATCTGTGGAATTAGCATGATAGTCTTGTTATTTATTTATTGTTTTAGTTTCATTATTTTAAAAGGCTTTAAGATTATCAATCCTAATGAAGCTATGGTTCTTACTTTGTTTGGTAAGTATTATGGCACAATTAATAAAGAAGGGTTTTTCTATGTTAATCCATTTTGTACCAGCATTTCACCTAATGTTGATGTAGCTCAAATTGAAGATTTATTAAACCCAAATCCGGTTAAAACAAACAAAAATCCACGTTTTGCTGCTAGCCGCCGCAAAATTTCTCTTAAGGCAATGACCTTAGTTAATGGAAAACAAAAAGTTAATGATCAAGAAGGTAATCCAATTGAGATTGGTGTGGTAGTTATATGGCGTGTTATTAATACTGCAAAAGCGATTTTCAACGTTGATAATTATGTTGACTTTGTTTCAACTCAAACTGATTCAGCGATTAGACAAGTAGCAAGATGCTATCCTTATGATATCTCCGAGCAAGGTGATGAAAAATCATTAAGAGGTAGCTCTCAAGAAATTTCTGAGGAACTAAAAAAAGAATTACAAAGTCGTGTTGAGGTCGCTGGTATTGAAATTATGGAAGCACGAATTTCTCACTTAGCTTACGCTCCTGAAATTGCGGCAGCAATGCTTCAAAGACAACAGGCTAAAGCGATTATCGATGCTCGTCAAAAAATTGTTGAAGGCGCCGTAAGTATGGTTGAGATGGCTCTAAAAAAACTAAGTGAAAATAACATTGTCGAATTAGATGATGAAAGAAAAGCACAAATGGTCAGTAATTTGATGGTAGTTCTCTGTGGTAATAAAGACGCTCAGCCGATAGTCAATAGTGGCTCAATCTATTAAGATGAGTAAAAACCCGGATAATAAAAAACCAATATTGTTGCGTTTACCACAAAAACTATGGGATGAGATAGCTTCTTGGGCTGATGATGACTTTCGTTCTATTAATGGTCAGATTGAATGTTTACTTACTGAAGCTGTTAAAAAAAGAAAGAAAAGTAAAAAGGATTAATAATTTATAAAAAAGTAGAAGTTTATAGGCTTCTACTTTTTTACTAACTATGTTTCTTTTTCCAATCTTTTATTTCTTCTAAACGTGATTTGAAACGTTGCTCTAAACCTTGTTCAGTAGGATGATAATATTCTTTACCTGAAAGTGAGTTTGGAAGACATTGCATGTTAGTTAATTTCTCTTTAGTATCATGCGCGTATTTATAACCTTTACCATAATTTAATTCTTCCATTAATTTTGTTGGAGCATTTCTTATCACTAATGGTACCGGTTCAGCAAGCATAGAAATAGCATCTTTTTTTGCATTTTCATAGGCCATATAAAGTGCGTTTGATTTTGGAGCGATCGACATATAAACTACAGCTTGAGTTAAATGAACGCTACATTCGGGCATTCCAAGATAGTGCGCAGCATCATAGGCGGCAACTGCAATTTCTAATGCTCGAGGATCGGCAAGACCTACATCTTCGCTTGCAAAACGAATAATTCTTCTGGCAACATATAAGGGATCTTCTCCAGCCTCTAACATTCTTGCTAACCAATAAACTGCAGCATCAGGATCAGAGTTTCTCATCGATTTATGCAATGCGGAGATTAAGTTATAATGTTCTTCACCATTTTTATCGTATAAAAGGGATTTTTTCAAAGTGCATTGTTCAATATTCTCTTTAGTTACTATGATTTTTTCACCATCTAGTTCACCATTTAAGACGACCATTTCAAGAGTGTAAAGAGCATTACGAGCATCTCCATTTGCAAAGAGTGCAATCATTTCAAGACATTCGTGAGATATTTCAACTTGTTGTTTACCAAATCCGCGTTCATCAATCAATGCGCGTTTTAAAAGTTCGATCATATCTTCAGTTTTCAATGCTTGTAAAACGAAGACTTTACAACGTGAAAGCAACGCACCATTAACTTCAAATGACGGATTTTCAGTGGTAGCTCCAATTAAGATTATGCTTCCTTTTTCAACATACGGCAAAAAAGCATCTTGTTGAGCTTTATTAAAACGATGGATTTCATCGACAAATAAAATTGTTTTTTCACCTAAAAGACGATTCTCTTCGGCTTGTTCCATCACTTGTTTAATTTCTTTAATTCCACTTGTAACAGCGGAGAAATCTATAAATTTAGCATGTGTGTGATTGGTGATAATACGAGCAAGTGTAGTTTTGCCTACTCCAGGAGGTCCCCAAAAAATCATAGAACCAACTTTGTCATTTTCAATAAGACGTCGTAGCAATTTACCTTCTCCAAGAAGGTGCTTTTGTCCGAAGAACTCATCGAGATTTCTAGGGCGTAAACGAGCGGCCAAAGGTTGCGATTCGTCATTTTCAAAAAGTGTATATTTTTCTATCATTGTAGACACCTCGTATTAATAAGTTTTACCGATTTCTTAGTTATATTATAGATTATCTTTAACAACTAGGCAAGAAACCGACTTAGGTAATTGCTAAGTATTAATAACTTGTTTCGTTATGTTTAATTACTTATAATTAGTTTATAAAATATTTATTGGAATTGATGATAATGAGAAGTAAAAATGATGAAAACTATGAATTAAAACGTTACAAAAAATATATTTTGGTCGAGAAGATATTTTTATATATCTCTACGGCGACTGTTTTTTTTGTGCTTCCGCTAACAATTATTTTATGCGCGTTAATTAAGGAACTCCAGACATTATTTATATTAATATTTTTAAACTTTCTTTCTTTTAATTATGGTTTTTATTTTTGTGTGCGAGCAAAGTTAAATTTAAGAGAAGTAAATTTTATACGTTATCACTTTGAAAATCTGACGTGGAGTGATCTAGTAAATAATCTTTCTCATAAAAAGGTTAGAAACAATCAGTTTTGTGTGGCGGAAGCTAAAAATACTTACGAATTTCTGATAGAGATGTATCGTTTTACTGAATTTGATTGTAAGACATTTATGATTATGAAAAATCAATTTAGAGATCAATGTAAATATGGTCGCTTCAAAGTCGAAATTATTTATATAAAAGATAAAGAGGCAGCTGATGTTCGTATTTTTCTTGAAGGTGATGATAGTCTATTAAAGGAAGGAACAATGCGTTGCTATTTTGATCCAACTCGTAATGACTTATTTATTCCGTATTATCAAAGAAAACGCCCTCATCCATTAGAGGCGATATATTATGAAAAGATGATGGATTATATTTTAGATCATTTTAAAATACAAAAATCCAGAATTTGCAATGACGAGGAAGTTGCAATTTACTTTGAATTGCATTAAGAATATAATATTCAAAAGTTTTTAAATAAAGCTTAAAATACATTGAATAATCTAATTAGGTAATGGTTAAGATTTTTGACTGATTTTTCATTTTTAATATAAATGTAATATAGGCGTTTTTATTAGGTAAAATTAACTAACTTACATACATTACTTTAGGAGGTAAAAGTATGTATTACTCAAACTATGGTCCCTTATTTTTTGTTCCGACATATCCTCTTGAACCAGAAATGAGAAACCATGAAACAGTTAAATATGATCCGATGAGCAAGGATTTATTTAGTCCCGATGAGGCATTAGAAAAAGGAAATATTTTTAAGAATCAATATCAAGGCTATAAAAATTATATGCCAGGTAAATTAGAGTCTAAAAATGAACAACAAATGTTGTTATTAAATATCGATGCCTATTCAGGTGCTGCTCACGATTTAAAACTATATTTAGATGTTTATCCTAATGATAAACGAGTTCTTGATCTTTTCCTAGAATACAATAAAAAGGCAAATGAACTTATAACTGAATATAATTCAAAATATGATGCCTTAATGGCTTCAAGTGCGAAAGATGTAAATGGCACCTTCTCGTGGGTGCTAACTCCAAGCGTTTGGGTTACAAGAATTTAAGGAGGAAGAATTATGTTTGTCTATCAAAAGAGAACTCAATATCCAATAGATATTAAGCGTAAAGACGTGAGAATGGCTAAATATATTTTAACTCAGTATGGTGGTCCATATGGTGAATTAGGCGCAGCGATTCGATACTTGAATCAACGTTACACAATGCCCGATGAAAGAGGTAAAACTTTATTAAGTGATATCGGTACTGAAGAATTAGGACATGTTGAGATGATTTGTACCATGGTATTCCAATTGACTAAAGGAGCAACACCGGAAGAAATGGAAGCTGGAGGTTTAGGTGGCTCATATGCAACTCATGGTATCGAGATGTTTGCAACGGATGCTAATGGACAAGATTTCTCAGTGACCGGTATTGGAGCAACTGGTGATTATATTGCCGATTTATCAGAAGATATGGCAGCTGAAGAAAAAGCGCGTGCCACTTATGAACATTTAATTGATTTGGCTACTGATGTAGATGTCATTAGACCATTGCTTTTCTTAAGGCAAAGAGAAGTTGTACATTTCAATAGATTTAAAGAAATGTATGATGTTTACATGAGAGAATATAAAGATAAAAAATAAGGTGATTAAATTCACCTTATTTTTATTGTTGATAAATTATGCAAATACAAAATCAACTACTATATCGACTGATTCATAATTTTTGTACACAATCAAACTGAGAAAAAAATATATTCCTTAGATATATAATAAAGGAGTGATATAATCGTATTAAATATATATTGTTAACGTATTGCTATTTAAAATTGATAAAATTATCGACTTATATATTATATCTACATTCGGTATTTTACAAAATTTTTTTCATGTCGAATCGTAGCATTTTTATTAAAATTAAGACTTTAAAAAGCTACAAATTTGTTCTATATTAAAAGAGTGATATATATTGTTGAAGTAGGAGGTTATATGAATAATAAAAATGGAAAAATCAATGTAACAGAATCAAAGTCTACTCCTAACGAAGATATCACCAAGAAGAGAGAGGTTAAACAAATGGCAGTTAAAGTAGCAGAAAAAACACCTAAAAAAAATTATCACATCTCCCATCGTGAAAAAGATGGAAAATGGCAAGTAAAGTTTGCTGGTGGCGAAAAGGCTATCAAATTATTTGATACTCAGGCAGAAGCGATTGATTACGCAAAAGATCTTGCCGAAAAAAATGACGGAACTCACACCATTCATAAAAGAGACGGCAAAATTAGAAAGAAAACTTATTAATTAAAAAAGTGGATTTAATCCACTTTTTATTTTAACTAGGAAATTGTATTTTAATGAAAAAGACAAAAAAGAACTCAAAGATGAGTTGAAAAAATAAAAAATATTA
>CANQEO010000005.1 GCA_947595215.1 uncultured Bacilli bacterium | reverse complement strand
TACATTTATATCTTATTAAATTAAAAACTTGGATGCTAGTCCAAGTTCTTATCGATTGTTAAATCGATTTTGTTCTTAATATTTGCTATGACAAGCAGAACAATTGCAATTATTAAAAAAGTTAAATGTCAAAAATTTAAGAAAAACGGTCTTATTTGGCCGCTTTTATCATCAATTTATATATTTTTTCGGAAAAGAGTAATGGATCATTAATTGGAAGACCTTCAATCAATAGGGCTTGATTATACAATAATGAGGCATAGTCATTAAAATCCGAGTCGCTATTATCGTAAAGTTTTTCAAGTGCTTTAAATAAATCATGATTAGGATTAATTTCTAGAACTCGTTTGGCCTTTACATCGGAAGAATTAGGAAGTTGATTTAAAACTTTTTCCATTTCAATACTCAAGCCTTCTCCGGAAACAAGGCATACAGGAGAATCGACTAGACGTTTGCTAAGCACTACATCGTCAACTTGATTTTTTAAAGAATCTTTTAATTTTTCTATTAATGATTTTTTGCTTTCTTTTAATTCATCTAATTTCTTATCTTCTTCATCGTCTAATAAATCTAAATTTTCACTTGCGATCGATTTGAATTTGACACCATCATATTCACCGAGTACAGTTAAAGCAAACTCGTCAATATCATCTTTTAAAATTAATACATCATAATCATGTTTTTTCATCATGTCCATTTGTGGCATAGCGTTGATGCTAGTTTTAGATTTGCCAGCTGCGTAATAAATGAATTCTTGTTTTTCTTTCATCGCTTCTTTGTATTGTTTTAAGGTGATATATTTTTCTTCTTTTACGGTGTTGTATAAAACTAAATCTTTCAACAAGTCTTTTTTAGCCCCATATTCATCATAGATACCATATTTAAAGTTTATACCATATATTTCAAAGAATTTGCAGTACTTTTCAAAATCTTCGTTCTTCATTTTCTCTAATTCGGATAAAATCTTCTTTTCGATATTAGAAGCGATTTTGCGTAACTGACTATTTTGTTGTAGAATTTCACGAGATATATTTAAAGATAAATCACCAGAGTCCACTAAACCTTTAATAAAGCGAAGATAATCCGGAACTAAATCGTTACATTTGTCCATAATGAATACACCTTTAGAATAAAGTTGTAAACCTTTTTGATATTTATCGCTATAAAGGTCGTATGGAGCGTGCGCGGGAATAAAGACTAACGCTTGGTATGTAAACATACCTTCAGTGCTGATGAAAAGAGACATTAATGGATCTTCATAATCGCCAAATTTGTTGCGATAGAATTCGTTTAATTGCTCTGTTGTAATTTCATTTTTATTCTTTTTCCATAAAGGAATCATAGAGTTTAAAGTCTTATCTTCTACAACTTCTTTGTTTTCTTCTTCATCGTTATATTCTTTCATCATCATCTTAATTGGATAACGGATGTAATCACTATACCTATGAACCAAGTCTTCAATTTCATATTGATCTAAGAATTCATCAAAATTATCATCTTCAGTATTATCTTTTAATAAAAGGGTGATAGTACTTCCCAAACTATCTTTAGATATTTCATCGATTTTGTAAGTTTCAGTTCCTTCAGAAGTAAAACGATATGCCTTTTCATCAAAAGGTGATTTTGTTTCAACTATAACTTTTTTAGCAACCATGAATGATGAATAAAAACCAACACCGAATTGACCAATAACATCTATGTTGTTATCTTTCAAGTCTTCTTCTTTCATTGAATTCAAAAATTCCAAAGAACCAGACTTTGCTATTGTACCTAAATTATCAACAATTTCGTCATGAGTCATTCCAATACCGTTATCTGAAATTGTAATTGTTCTATCATCCTTGTTAACTGAAATTCGAATTTCGTAGTCATCACGTTTTTGTAATCTTTCATCAGTTAAAGACAAATAATGATATTTATCAATCGCATCAGAAGCATTAGATATTAATTCTCTTAAAAATATTTCTCGATTGGTATAAATTGAATTTGTCATTAAATCTAATAGACGTTTTGATTCTGTTTTAAATTTTTTAGTTTCGCTCATATGTTAAACCTCCTCAACAGGTATACGATAATTATAGTACCTAGATTTAGCAGTGTCAATATATGAGTGCTAAAAGTATCTAAAAAGAAAATATGCTTTTAATACTTTGCCAAATATTATTGAAAAAGGAAACTATATTAAACCATATTTTTTCAAAAAAGTTTAATTCTATCGATTCTTCATTTTCTTTTTCTCGTACTTCTAACTTAACGCTGAAAATCATTTCTCTATTATCTTGTGCTTTGACGGCAAGGGTTGTATCGTAAATCCCTTCTATATTATAATTTTGTTGATATGCGTCATTTAAAAACGATGCTTCAACATATGTGATATCTTCAATCATTCTTTGTTCTTTGAGTAATGTAACTACATCCATCGCGCTTAATTTTTGATGAGGCGTAATAATCAATTTCATTTCATCAATATACCAAATCGGATTAGAATTTAAGACGACAATGGTTATATTTTTAGTTGTCATATTACCATTATTATCAACAGCTTTTAAAGTAACTTGATAGTTTCCAACCGCTTTAGATGATGTAGAATATTCATCATAGATAATTTCAAAATCTATGAATTTATCGATTTCATCGTAAGCATATATTTTGTTCTTTAAGAGATCATTAATATTTGGAAGTTTACTTGTTTCAATATAATAATTATCTGGTCCGACAAAAAATGGGGCAACATCATCGATAATTTCTACTTTGAAAATATGGGAATTTGTATTACCACTACTATCAATCGCATCTATTGATAGAACATAGGAACCTATTTTATTGTAATTAACTCCTTCATCATTTAAAGTTGCATTTACAAATCCGCTATTGTCGGTAATGTTAAATCTCTTTAAAATGCTTTCTGATGTCTCATTATTTAAATAAGAAAGAGTTATTACAAATGGTCCTTCGATAAGGGGAGCTTTATTATCTGACAAGGATATATATAAATTTAAATAAGATGAACTTTTAGATAAATTTGTAGTTTTTAGTTTCACAAGAAAGACTCCGAGAGATTTATTTTTAATCGCATTACTATAATGATCTTCTAATATCTCTATTTGTAATTCTCCGTCATTTTTATCATATGGGTGAATTAATTTTAATATCTCTGATAACGATAGTGGATCGGTGATATCAATAGAAATTTGATAATCGTTAACATAAGATTCCATCTTTTTCATACAAGCATATCTTCCATAAGTTGAACGCTCTAAATTTGGTGTAAATATATAATTTACTTTACGGCTAGTAAGCATGGCATCTTTTATAACACCATATTGATTATTACTATCAATCGTGAAAGAAAAAGATTCCTTGTCTTTTAATTTGCCTAATACAAAAGTGTTCGGAAAATTAATACAATTGATATAAATATAAAGAAATTTGTTGTATTTAAAACTTATGTATTCGTCGCTATATGACATTAAATCTGTAAATTTTTCAATATGATTTTTCTTACTGTCAAAAGAATAAATATTCGAAAAGTTATCTGAACTCCATAAGTCAAATTTTAAGGCACTATAAATATTATTTATATTTGAAGAATCACTAGGCGCATAACCTTTTTCAAATTGTAATACCAAACTTAAATAACCACTTGATGGGTTATTAATTTGTATAGCATCTTTCATCTTTATGATACCTATATTAGAGTTATAAATTGATTCATTAGGGAGTAAGTTAACAGGTTCCATTAATTTTTCAGAAACTAAATATATACCTTTAGAATCTTGATCGACATTAATAGCGTTACAAATTTGCGAAGATTCATCGCTATTGATAGCATTAACAACGTTATTTTTTATAGTTATTAGTGGTAACATCAAAAGAAAAAGCAAAGATAAAAAAATTGATTTGTTCATAAAAAAATTTTCCTTTCAACATATCAATAGTGGCTTTATAAAAAAATGAACAATATTTTTGATATTGATTAGTCAAAAATCCATTTATTTTTATGCTGTTTCATGTATAATAAATATGTTAATTAATTTTATAATTACGGAGGAAATCGTATGTGTGAATTTAAAACCGTAAGAGAATTATATGAAGCTTGTTATTATGGTGATCACTTGCTTAAAGATTCGATTAATGAAATTGAATTAGATGGTTGGATTAGGACTAATCGTGATAATGGTTCTATCGGATTTATCGAATTGAACGATGGTACTTATTTTAAAAATGCACAACTTGTTTATAATCGTAATGAAATAGAAGATTACGATAAGTTAACACATTTATTGAGTGGTACCGCTATTTCAATAAAAGGAAAATTTGTTTTAACTCCAAACAATAAACAACCATTTGAAATTAAATTGATGTCTTTTGAAATTGAAGGGGAAGTTGATCCTAGTTATCCATTACAAAAGAAAAGACATACTTTTGAATATTTACGTGAAATCGCTCACCTTCGTCCACGCACTAACACTTTTAATGCTGTGTTTAGATTAAGAAGTGTGTTATCAATGGCGATTCACGAATTCTTTCAAAGCCAAGGATTTGTTTATGTTCATACTCCGCTTATCACCTCGAATGATGGTGAAGGTGCTGGAGAAATGTTCAACGTTACTATCGATGGAAAAGATCCAAATGCATTCTTTGGAAAAAAGTCAACTCTAGCGGTCACAGGACAACTCCAAGTTGAAGCTTTCTGTATGGCCTTTAGAGATGTTTATACATTCGGACCCACTTTCCGGGCTGAAAAATCAAACACTACTCGTCACGCGGCTGAATTCTGGATGATTGAACCAGAAATCGCTTTTGCAGATTTGGAAGATAACATGGCTTTAATTGAAGACTGCGTTGTCTATTGCATTAATTATGTACTTGAAAATGCCAAAGAAGAAATGAAATTCTTTAACGATTTCATCGATAAAGATTTATTAAACAGATTAAATCATGTTCTTACTACTCCATTTAAAAAGATGACATACACTGAAGCTATTGATATTTTATTAAAAGCTAAAGAAAATGGTCATAAGTTTGAGGTAGATGATATCAAATGGGGTATGGATTTACAAAGCGAACATGAAAGATATATCACTGAACAAGTGGTAAATGGACCAGTGTTCTTAACGGATTATCCGAAAGATATAAAAGCTTTCTATATGCGCTTAAATGATGATAACAAAACAGTTGCTGCTTGTGATTTATTGGTTCCAGGTGTTGGCGAACTTGTCGGTGGTTCTCAACGTGAAGAACGTTATGATTTACTTGTGAAGCGCATGGAAGAATTGAAAATGGATATTCCAGCCTATGATTGGTATTTAGATTTACGTCGCTTTGGTGGATGTAAACACGCTGGATTTGGTATCGGTTTTGATCGTTTAATTATGTACTTGTCAGGAATCAACAACATCCGTGATGTGACCCCATTCCCACGCACTTATCGTAATTTACTATATTAATTAAGAGAGAGATTATGGAAGAAGAAAGTTTACTTGAAGATGAAGAACTTAAAGAGTTTAAAAGACGTGTACATCAAAAAAAGAGAGTGCGTGGTATTTTAATCATACTAAATGCAATTATCTTAGCCTATCTTCTTTATTCTATTGGAGATATTGCATATTCATTTTTCCGTACTTATTTTTCGGAAAAAGAAGGAGATATCATATTAATTCGCAATAAGACTGAAGCTGAATCTAAAGAGATTTATGACCAATTTATCGGTGAAACAATAATGGTCAATGATTATAGTGTCTATGGAAGTTATCTTCATTTGAGTGAATATCATATGGATGCTTCTTACTATACTTCATTTGATCGTTTGGTATTTATCAATGTTTCTGAGAAAGCCCAATATGAGATTAAGAATGATAGAATTATCGATAAATCGCATCTTGATGGCGGATATGATCTAAGAGTCTTAAGTGAAGGTGATTATATCGTTTCAAGTTATGAACTTGGTGAAAATTATCACGTTAATGAACCACAAAAAATCTTAAAGCTTAATAGTCAAACTTCAATCGAAAAAACTATCTATACGCTTCCTGAAAATGGCATAAGAAAAAGAATTACTATTAAAAATAAAATTACTAGTCCATGTTTAGTGATTTCTGTTAAAGAAGTAAATAGCATTAGTGAAGATTATTACGATGCTGTTATTATCGGTAATAGTGAAAATCTAGATGCTATCACTTCAGAACAATTGCGCTTAGTAAAGTTTACCTTTGAAGATTACATAGGAGATATCTACAATACTAAATCTTCATATGCCATAATATTAGATAAAAATGCTGCTAATGTCATTGCTAGTGCTCATTTATCTGAAAATGACAATTATTTGAATGGTAATAGAATTGTTAGTGAAAATGCTCTTAATAATTATGATGAGGATACTTATATTCGTGAACTTGGTGGAAGTTTAACTAATGCCGGATATTGTTTGGAAGATGTTAATTTTTCTTGTGATGTAACTTCTTGGAAAAGCAATAATGATTTTGGAAAGTTAACATACCGTGTAAATGAAAATTACACAATAACAGAAATTATGAAACTATTAAAACTTTAGGAGGTATTTATGAAAGTAATGGTAGTTGGTGGAGCGGGATACATTGGAAGTCACTGCTCAAAGATTTTAGTGGATCGAGGTTATGATGTTGTTATCGTTGACAACTTATCTACTGGTCATCGCAAGGCTATAGAACCACGAGCTTCTTTTTATGAAGGTGATATTAGAGACTATGATTTTTTAGATAAAGTATTTAAAAAAGAGAATGTTTCAGCAGTAATACACTTTGCCGCGAAATCACTTGTCGGTGTCTCAATGGTAGAACCAATCGATTATTTCGATAATAACGTCAATGGTACTTTGGTCTTATTAAAAGCGATGGTTGCTAACAATGTTAAAAAAATCGTGTTTTCCTCTTCCGCGGCTGTTTATGGTGAACAAAAAGTATTTCCGATAACTGAAGAAGCTCTTCCTAATCCGGAATGTACCTATGGTGAAACAAAACTTCAAATGGAAAAAATGATGAAGTGGGCTGATATCGCTTATGGTGTAAAATATGTTTCGCTTCGATACTTTAATGTTGCTGGTGCTTTCCCAACTGGAGAAATCGGTGAAGATCATAATCCGGAAACTCATCTCATTCCATTAATTCTTCAAGTGCCACTTAAAAAGAGAGAATGCATTTCAATTTTCGGTGATAATTATGATACCCCTGATGGAACTTGTATTAGAGATTATATTCACGTTGTCGATTTAATTGATGCTCATATTAAAGCACTTGAATACTTAATGGCGGGAAATAATTCTGATATTTTCAATTTAGGTTCTGAAGAAGGATTCTCTGTTAAAGAGATGATTGTTACTGCGGAAGAAGTAGTAGGCGAAAAAATTGCTAAAAAAGTAGTCGCACGTCGTGCTGGTGATCCGGCGATTCTTATCGCTTCATCAAAGAAGGCAAAAGAAGTTTTAAAATGGAAACCGCAATATTCTTTAAAAGAAATGATTGGAACTGCTTATCATTTCTATCAATTGCATAAAGACGGATATCAAGATAAATAAGTGTTTATATAAATAAATCCTCAAATTCGTTAATTTGAGGATTTTTGTTCAATGCAATTTTTCTAGTATGTTCCATTTGCAAATTTGAGTAAATCTATTTATATTAATAAGACTATAATTAATTGTGATTAGTATCTGTTAAATTTTGATTGAGATTTTTAGGGAGAGCATCAAGATCTTTTTGGAATACAGAAACTGCTGCTTTTGATATACGAATTTCTCTAGCGATTAACGCTTGAACACAAATTAAAAAGTGAATAGTAAAATAAATTATGACTAATAAAGAAACATAAGCAATTATGCTATCGAAATTAAAATAGAACGTAGGTCCATTTACAATAGTTGGCCAATCAGAAATGATATTAATACCGAAGAAATATGAGGTTGGCCATTCAAGTTCGATTGACATTTCTGAAAGGTAATAAAAAATATAATCAAGATTAGTTTTTTCTGTAAATATTTGATATAAACCAAGGATAATCACCAGAAGTAATAATACACACATCGGTGGCAATGCTTGAAAATAGAAGTGTCTAAAGTTTTTCTCTCTAGCAACCTTTTTAAATTCTTTAGGATTAGAAACAAGATTAGTGCGTACGATATCTACCATCATGTTGTCGATTACTCGTCCTTGTTTCCTCATAATATACCTTATAAGTTTAGTAAGATAACCAACGATAATAACGACAAGAAGAATAACTAATATAAGCGCGATAAGGATGCGTTTATCATTTTCAGATAATTTTATTAAAATATTAATCATGATTTTTATCCTCCACTTTGTCAGATAAGTAAGGATTAGTTTCATTATTGGTTTCAACATTTTGGAATGCTTGTTGATTATTAGCGATAATAATTGGCTGTCCATTTGGTCCGACACCAGTTGATATCACGGTACCGGGCATCGATTGAATAATTACTTGTTGAGGTTGTGGCTGAACAACTGTAGTAGGAGCTTCTTTCGTGACTTGAGTTTCATTACTTGGAGCAGTCAATGCTTTAAGACGGCGACTAGCTTCTTCATCGATACCCATCGGTTCTTTCATGTTATGTCCTTTAAAGAATAAAATAATATGTTTTATAAACATCACAAAAAATAGGAAAACCGCGAAAACTGTTGCTAAACCAAAAAAAACCACGATAAAAGGTGATAAAATTATGACTAATAACCCAGTTAAGAAAGTCTTTATAAAATCTTTCATATCATCACCTCTTTGAATATAATTTTAGCGCTTTTTTGATTCTTTTACAAACATGTATTCATCTAAATTTATGATGTTTATTCTTATTGATAATAATCGAAATGATACCTACAAGAAATGGTACAAATGTATATAGTAGAGGAAGAAGTGCTAATTGTTCCTTGCTTAAGTTATTAAAAACAATCAATGAAGTGATAATTACCCCTACAAATAGAATCACAAATAAAATAATCATTTGTTTTGATTTATCATTTTTTAATGTTAAATGTGCGATAACACTGATGCTCATCATAATCGAAATGATTAAGAAAACTAAAGCTAAAGGGTAATAAATAAAATAACAAATGATTGTACCGATAATAGAGCCTATAAGCATCCACAAACTTGAATGCATTATTGTAAGTTCTTGGTTAATAGTTACTTTCAATCTTTTTGTTTCACCATTTAATATTATCAAAGTAAATAGTGTTTGAGCTAAAGCGATAATATAGAAAAATGCCAATGATATCTTTTTAAAAGTATCAAAAGGAATATTTAAAAATATTGCGAAAAGCTCCATCATATTAACTTGATATAGAAAATCGATTATATAGTTTGCAAGGACATATAGAATCAAAGATATAATTGAAGAAATAATAACTATGTGCAAAGAATGACAAGCATTTTTAATCATCACTCCAAAGATTGTACCAGCAATTACTCCTGGAAATATATAAAAGATTGCATTTTGAAAATCAATTAAAGATATTAAACAAGTAGCAAAAATATAAAGAGCATTATAGCGATATGAAAGCCTCATTGAAGAAAGACATGTGATGATTGGAATTCCGATAGTCAGAATCAAAGAAGCAAAAGGAAGATAATTCGAGATTAAAAGAAACACACAATTTAAAGCGCATATCATAGCAATAAAGGAAATTGAGCGTACAGAATTATTCATAAAAATACCTCAATTCATTTTAACATGTTTATCAAATCTCGTAAAATGTCCTATTGCAATAATATGAGAAAAATATTAATAGCATTAATTTCAACATTGTTATTGAGTTGTATCCAAAGAGAAAATTTTAAAATAAATATCACTTATGATGAGATATTGAAGCAAACGAGCCCATATTATTTAGTATTAATTTATTTAGATACTTGTATAGCTTGCCGAGATATTAAAAATATTATTAACTATCTTCAAAAAAAGAAAATTTTTGATATTTATTATTTGGATTTTAATAAAGTTCCACGCGATTCAAAAATTGTTATAGATAATGAAATAATAAGTATTTATCGAGTTCCTTTTCTACTTGAAATTAAAAATTATATTGCCACAAATTATTATTTAGGATTTTATGAAGTTCGAGATTTTCTATTTTCTTTATAAAGAAAAGTGAATTTTAATAGACTGCTATAACTATAAATTGAAGCCTAAATTTTTCTATGTTATAATCTTTCATAGAAAGATTAGCGGTGAGATTATGCTTGATTTAAGAACCTTTTTAAATGATAAGCAATATGAAGCAGCAACGTGTAAAGATCAATATTTAAGAATAATTGCGGGAGCGGGTTCTGGTAAAACGCGAGTGTTAACTTATCGTATTGCACATTTGATTCAAAATGGAGTGATGCCATTTAGCATATTGGCTATCACTTTTACCAATAAAGCGGCGCATGAAATCAAGGAACGCGTCAGTGCTCTTTTAGGTGAAGATGATGTCACTTTATGTACTATTCACTCGTGGTGTTATCGATTTTTAAGGAAAGAGATTTCGCTATTAGGTTATTCTCGTAACTTTACGATTGTAGATGATGATGATCAACTTCTTATTATGAAACAAATATTTGAAAGCTTAGGTTTACCCAAAAAAGATCCACGCATCAAAATCGTTTTAGATTTTATATCGACTGAAAAAACTAAAGGTAATCAATATAAAGACATTGAAGTTAAAGAAACTTTTGATCCGAATTATAAGTTATGTATGGAAGGTTTCCGCTTGTATGATCAAAGGCTAAGAGAACAAAAATCTTTGGACTTTGATGATTTATTATTAAAAGCTATTGAGATTCTTTCTGAATATAGCGATGTTCGCGATCGTTATAAGAAAAGATATAGTCACATTCTTGTCGATGAATTTCAAGACATTAACGAAGTACAATTTGACTTAATAAAATTGCTTTTAGGTGAAAAAACCTCTTTGACTGTTGTCGGTGATCCGGATCAAACTATCTACGCATGGCGTGGTGCGAAAAACGAAATCATGTTGCGTCTTGATAAATTTTTAAATAAAGAAGTGACTACGGTAATTTTAAATCAAAACTATCGTTCGACTAATTCGATTTTAAAAGTAGCAAATACTTTAATAGCAAATAATGCTGATCGGATGAAAAAAGATTTGTTTTCTACGCAAAATGATGGGGAAAAAGTAGAATTTACAAACGCTCGTACCTCTAAAGAAGAGGCAAGTTATATTGTAAATACTATCTTGGATTTACATCGAAAAGGGATTAAATATCGTAATATCGCGGTTTTATATCGGGCAAACTATTTAACACGTGAACTTGAAACTCAATTATCGGTATATAATGTTCCATTCAAATTATTCGGAGGAACAAAATTCTTTCAAAGACGCGAAATTAAAGATGTTCTTGCTTATATTAATTTATTAATAAATCCAGATAGCGATCTTTCTTTAGAAAGAATTATCAATGTACCAAAACGAAATATCGGATCTCAAAGTCTTGAGGTTTTAAAATCTGAAGCTCTTGAAAATGGTCAAAGTTTATATCTTTATCTGGTGGAAGATCTAAAGAATTCTAAAATTTCTGAAACGAAGAAAAGAGCGATTAAAGTGATGGTTGATAGTATTGAAAGTACGCGTCAAGAAATTGACGATATTGATGTAAATGCTTTACCGACTCATTTCGAAAATATGCTTGCTAAATTAGGTTATTTTGATTATCTTCTTGAAGAAGAGGATGGCGAAGAACGTAAAGAAAATGTCTTAGAACTTTTTGGGGCATTAACTCGTTATCTTATTGACAATAAAGATGGTAGTTATGTTGATTTTTTTGCAAATGCTATGCTTCAAACATCTCAAGATGAATTAGTGGATGGTGATTTTGTGTCTTTAATGACAGTTCATATCGCTAAAGGATTAGAGTTTGATTATGTGTTTGTTTATAGCCTTGGAGAAGGCATTTTCCCAAATATCCGTTCAGTAGAAGAAAGTAAAACGGGACTTGAAGAAGAAAGACGTTTAGCTTATGTTGCATTTACTAGAGCAAAAAAGAAATTATATTTAACATCAAATCAAGATTACTCTTACGTATTACAATCACCTTTAAGACCCTCGCGATTTATTAAAGAAGCGGGTATTCAATATCGATTATTTGAACGGCCTAATTATTTCAGTGAAGATCGTGAAAAGAAATATTTTGAAGAAAAAAGAAAATCCATAAAATCAGAAATAAGAGATCCTAGAATTAATGAGAAGAATAACATCACATGGAAAGTAGGAGATCGTTTAGAACACAATAAGTTTGGTAAAGGTGAAGTAGTCGAATTGTTAAATGGTCTTATTATCGTTCGTTTCGATGATGAAACTATCGGTAAAAAGACATTGATTGGCACATACTTTGGCTTAACTAAAATCTAAGGAGAACAATATGAATCCAGAAGAAAGAATTAAAGAATTGACTGCTTTATTGGAACGTTATAATTATGAGTATTATGTTCTAGACAATCCTAGTGTCGATGATCAGGAATACGATCGTTTGATGAATGAATTGATAATGCTTGAAAATCAATATCCGATGTTAAAATCTCCTCATTCTCCATCTTCGCGAGTGGGAGGTCAAGTCATATCATCATTTGAAAAAATCACTCATAAAAGAATGATGCTTTCGCTTGCTAATGCCTTTAATGAAGATGATTTAAGAGCGTTTGATCGTCGTATAAAAGAAACATTAAAAATTGATAATGTCGAATATATGTGTGAGATGAAAATCGATGGTTTAGCGATGTCGCTCGTCTATCAAAATGGCGAATTCCGCTATGCGGCGACAAGAGGAGATGGAAATGTTGGTGAAGATGTTTCAAATAACGTCATGACCATTAAATCTATTCCTTCGAAAATCGATATTCTCGATGAAATTGAAGTGCGTGGTGAAGTTTTTATGCCTAAAAAGACACTTCAAAAGTTAAATGAAGAACGTGAAAAAATGGGTGCTACACTTCTAGCTAACGCTAGAAATGCGGCAGCTGGTTCGATAAGACAATTAGATTCTTCTATCGCGGCTTCAAGAAAACTCGATGCTTTTTGGTATTATTTTGTAAATGCTAGCGAAGAAGGATTTAATAAGCATAGTGACTCTTTAGATAAATTAAAAGAATTAGGATTTAAAGTTAATCCTGAACGTAGAATATGTAAAAACATAGAAGAAGTCCTTGCATATATTGAAGAATACACTTTAAAAAGGCCGACTTTAGCCTATGATATTGATGGCATTGTAATAAAAGTAAATGATTTAAATACATATTCAAAGCTAGGATATACTGCAAAAACTCCAAAATGGGCGATTGCTTATAAGTTCCCGCCTGAAGAAGTAGTTACAAAATTGAAAGATATTATCTTCACAGTTGGAAGAACTGGAAAAATTACTCCTAATGCCGATCTTGAACCAGCCAGAGTACAAGGTTCTCTAATTTCTAGAGCCACATTGCATAACGAAGAATTTGTTTCTTCTAAAGATATTCGTGTCGGTGATATGGTAGTGATTAGAAAGGCTGGAGATGTAATTCCGGAAGTTGTAAAATCCGTGATCGAACGAAGAAAAGGGCAAGAACAACCTTTCAAGATGGCTACAAATTGCCCTGTATGTGGCAGTGTATTAGTGAAGATAGATGCTAATCATTATTGCGTTAATCCATATTGCGATGCAAAACATATTGAAGGTTTGATTCACTTTTGCAGTAAGAATGCCATGGATATAGAGGGACTCGGAGATAAGATTATAGAACAATTCTTTAATCAAGGATTTATCCGTTCGATTCCCGATATCTATCGCTTGGAAAATCATAAAGAAAAAATTATTGTTACTGATGGTTTTGGAGAAACAAGCGTTAATAAAATGCTTCAAGCAATTCAGAAAAGCAAAGAAAATAGTTTGGAACGCTTACTATTCGGCTTAGGTATACGCGAGGTTGGAGAAAAGACTGCGAAAATACTTGCTAGTTGCTTTGAAAATATCGATAAATTGATGGAAACAAGTATTGAAGATCTTGAAGCAATTCGCGATATCGGAGAAATTTCAAGTCGCTCAATATATGAGTTCTTTAAAAATGAACACAATATTAAAATGATAGAAGAGTTAAAATCTTTCGGTATCAATATGAAGTATTTAGGGCGCGCTAAAACTACTAAACCAAATTTCTTTAGTGGTAAAACCGTGGTTTTAACAGGCACCTTAACGACAATGACTAGAAAAAAAGCTAGTGATTTATTAGAATCATATGGTGCTAAAGTTACTTCATCGGTTTCTAAAGCGACCGACACTGTAATATATGGAATTGAAGCAGGTTCAAAACTAGATAAAGCAAATGCATTAAATATCCGCACAATCGATGAAGCGGAATTTGTAAATATATTAAAGAGTATAGAGGAGGAAAATTGATGAAAGAAGTAGATAACGAACTATTAAAACGCTGTGCAAACAACTTGATGTTCGACATGAAAGAAGAAGAATATCATACTCTAAAAAATGAATTTGACATTCTTTTAAAGCAAATGGATATTTTTAAAGATATCGAAGGACTTAACGATGTAACTCCGATGACATTTCCTTTTGATTGTGAAAGCGATTTCTTAAGAGAGGATGTTGCTAGTGAACCATATTCAAAAGAAGATATTTTAAAAAATGCTAAAGAAGTTTTAGATGATCAAATAGTATTACCAAAGGTGGTGTTATAAATATGGCCTATATGGATAAAAATATCTTAGAATTACACGAATTATTGGTGAGTAAAAAAGTTAAACCATTAGATTTAACAAAAGAAGCTCTAGAATTAGCCAAAGCTGATAACAATAACGCTTTTGAAACAATCGCCGAACAAGAAGCTTTAGAATTTGCTTCTAACCTTAAAGAACCAGAAGTAGATAATCTTCTATGGGGAATTCCATTTTTAGCGAAAGATAATTTTTCTACTAAAGGCATTCGAACCACTGGTAGCAGTGATATTTTAAATGACTATGTTCCAGTTTTCGATGCGACAGTTATCAAACGTTTAAAGGATAAAAAGTGTATTTTGATTGGCAAAACAACATTAGATGAATTGGCGATGGGAGGAAGTGGTACTACCGGTCACTTAGGAAAAACATTTAACCCATATGATCCTTCACATCGTTATATGATTGGTGGTTCTTCATGTGGTTCGGCAGCAGCTGTTGCATCTGGAATTGTTCCTTTTGCTCTTGGTTCCGATACCGGCGATTCAGTAAGAAAACCAGCATCTTATGGTGGTTTAGTTGGTTTTAAACCAAGTTGGGGTCGGATATCACGTTATGGTTTGTTTCCATTTGCTACTTCACTTGATCACGTCGCTTATTTTTCACGTTCAGTTGCTGATTGTGCGATTTTATTAGAAACTCTTGCAGGATGGGATGAACTGGATATGACTTCATCTCATAAAGAAGTAGCTAAATATTATGGTAATTTAAATAGTGATATTAAAGGTAAAAAGATTGCGCTAGTTAGAGAAATTATGGACTCGATTAAAGATGAAAAGATTTTAAAAGACTTTAATAAAACTATAGAAATTTTTAAGGAGAAAGGAGCCATTGTTGAAGAAGTAAGTATCTCTCATCAACTTTTAAATGCTTTGTTCCCAACTTATTTAGTTATTTCATGTGCTGAAGCAACATCTAATAATGCTAATCTTGATGGTGTTAAATTTGGTCCGCGTTTTGGAGATGCAAAAACATATCAAGAGGTAATGATGAATGCTCGTACCAACGGATTTGGCGAACTTATTAAAAGAAGATTTGTCATCGGTAGTTATTCGTTATTCAAATCGAATCAAGAAGAAATTTTCTTAAGGGCGCAAAAGATTAGACACTTAATTGTCAATCGTGTCAATGAAATCTTAAATGAGTATGATGCGATTTATGTTCCGTGTGTCTCTACTGCACGTAATCCATTTGAAAATAGTGTCACTGATAAATTATCAGATGAATATTTGATTGCAGAAAACCATTTAGCAATTGCAAATTTTGGCGGATTACCATCAATTACTTTACCTATAGGTCTAGATGATAATTTCCCATTTGGTGCTAATATCACAACTAAAGCATTCGACGAACAAAACGCTTTTAATTTAGCATTTGCTTTAGAAAAAGCACTTCCATATAAGAACATGACAGCAGGGAGGATTTTAAAATGAATTTTGAAGCAGTAATCGGAATTGAAATTCACGTTGAGATGAAAACTAAATCAAAGATGTTTTCATCTTCACCAATCGCATTTGGAAAAGATCCAAATACTTTAGTCACTCCAGTTGATATGGCCTTTCCCGGAACTTTACCTGTTGTCAATAAACAAGCAGTAATTAATGCGATACGTGTATCAAATGCGCTGCATATGACCATCGATGACGAATTACATTTTGATCGTAAAAACTATTTTTATAGCGATCTTCCTAAAGGTTATCAAATCACTCAAAATGAACGACCAATTGGAAGACAAGGCTATGTAGAAATTGAAGTTGATGGTCAAAAACGTAAGATTGCTGTGGAACGCTTACACATGGAAGAAGATACATGTAAACAGCTTCATTTAGCAGATTGTTCATTATTAGATTATAACCGTGCGGGCACTCCACTTATCGAAATTGTTTCTTATCCTGATTTAAGAAGTGGCGAAGAAGCGATGAAGTATGTTGAAGCTATTAAAAATATCGTTATCTATTCTGATGTATCAGATGGAAAAATGGAAGAAGGTTCTTTGCGTTGTGACATTAATATTTCCTTACGTCCATATGGTAGTGAAGTATTTGGCACTAAAGTCGAAATTAAAAATCTTAATTCGACCGCAAATGTTAAACTCGCTATCGAATATGAAATTATGCGTCAATCAAAACTAATTCTTTCTGGCGATAGAGTAGAGCAAGAGACAAGACGCTTTGATGAAAGTAAAAAAGAAACGGTTTTAATGCGTAAGAAAACCGATTCGGTTGATTACAAATATTTTCCAGAACCAAATATCGTTCCTATCAAATTAGATCATAAATTTATCGAAAATGCGATTGCGACATGCAACGAATTAGCGGACGCTAAAATTGCTCGTTATGTGGCTGATGGTTTAGCAAAAGCAGATGCGGAACAAATGATTCAAAACCGCAGTATGTGTCTATATTTTGATGAGATGGTTAAATTAAAACCATCACTAATTAAACAAAGTTGGAACTGGTTAGTCGGCGATGTAGCCGCTTACTTAAATAAAAATATGTTAACGATTGAAGAAATGAAATTAAGTCCAAAGAATCTCTTAAATTTATTGGATTTAATTGAGAAGAAAGAATTATCAGTCGCTCAAGCAAAAAAAGTGTTTGAGAAGATTGTCGTAAGTGATGAAGATCCTCGTAAAGTTGCAGATCAACTCGGATTAAAACAAAACTCTAATCTCGATGAAATTAAAGCGTTAGTCATTTCTGTTATTGATGAAAATCCTCAATCTGTTATCGATTTTAAAAATGGTAAAGATCGCGCGATGGGTTTCTTAATCGGACAAGTAATGAAAAAATCACAAGGTAAAGCAAATCCACAAATTGCCAGTCAAATGGTTAGTGAGGAGTTGAAGAAAAGATGAAAGCATTAATGATATTAGCTGACTATTTTGAAGATAGCGAAGCTCTAGTTACCCGTGATCTTCTACTTCGTGGTGGCGACTTTGTTACAACCGCCAGTGTCAGTGACGAATTAGATGTCACCTCACAAAGCGGATTAGTGGTCCACGCAGTAACTATGTTAAAATACGTTAAAGAAGAAGATTATGATTATTTAGTAATTCCAGGAGGTCGTGCCGTTAAAGAGATATTAACTGATAATGATGTAGTTCTAGATTTAATTTCTTCCTTTGCTAAAAAAGGAAAACTCATCGCTTCAATTTGCGCAGCTCCTTCTTTATTAGGTAAATTAGGATTACTTCATGGTAAGAAGTATACTTGTTTTCCTGGTTTTAATAGCGATAATTTTGGTGGAATATATTTGCCACAAGAATTAGTTGTTAGAGATGGTAATTTCATTTTTGGAAGAGCCATGTACGCTTCTTTTGAATTTGCCCGTGAAATTTTAGGAGATCATTTGGATGAGGAAAAATTAAATAAAGTAATTAAATCGGCTAAAGGTTTGTAGAAGTTTTTTTAGAATTCAAAATATTGTTCATACTAATATCGGTGATATTTGTATGAAAGAAGAATTAGATTTAGTAAACGCATTTCTATCGAGTCTTAAAATGGGTGAATTAGCTTTTAAAAATTACTATAATAAGGCTCGTAATCCAGAACTAAAAGAATTGATGAAAGAAATTAGAGAACGTCTTTTATTTCACGAACAAGGTGTTGAAGAATTACTCCGTAAGCGTCTTCAAGAGCCTGATTCATCATTAAAATTCAAACAGAAAATAGTTTTAGTGATGGTAGAAAATAAATCATATAGCGAAGATGTTTATTTGGTATTAGATGCGATTGATGCTTTAAGTAAGGCCATTAAAGGTGGAGTTACCTTTTTATATACTCATGGCGAATTAGACGATGAACTTTATAATCCTTTAAAGGAGATTGTAAACGATTACGACAATTTAATAGTACGTTTGAAAAAATATATTGATGAAGAGATGATTTAAATTTACTTTAGGTTTTGTTAGTGATAGAGTTTCTTTTAGGAACTCTTTTATTATGATTGAAAACGAAAACAGCGTTTTAGAAACTAAAAAACAAAATAAAAAGGCTTTACCAAATTATACTCGCGGTGAAGAAATTTTTAACGCGGTAACACATATTGTAGGTGGTGGATTTGGTATAGTTGTTTTAGTATTAGGAATAGTTTTTGCATCTCTTAAAGGAAATGCTTTAAGTATCATAAGTATGATCCTATATGGCGTAAGCATGATTATTCTTTATACTATGTCTTCTTTATATCATTTTTTAAGACCGCTTAAGGCTAAAAGAGTATTTAGAATCTTTGATCATTGCACTATTTATCTCCTTATAGCTGGAACATATACTCCGATATGTTTAATTGCAATGCATGATAATTATATCGGATATATTTTGCTATCAATAGTTTGGGGTTCGGCTATATTAGGTATTACTTTTAATGCTATAAATATGTATTGGAAAGCCGTAAAAATCATTAGCATGGTATTGTATCTTGCAATGGGGTGGTGTGTGATATTTGCAGTTTCACCACTTATTGATGCGGTCGGTTGGGGTGCCTTTTGGTGGTTGATTGCGGGAGGTATTGCTTATACTATTGGGGCGATTATTTATGGAGTAGGCAAAAAGAAAAAATGGATGCATAGTATTTGGCATCTTTTTGTTCTTTTAGGTTCTATGCTTCATTTTGTATGTATCTTTTTTTATATTTTGTTATAAATTATTTATTCTTCTCGACAAGTTCTTTGATTTTTAAGAAACATTCATTACTAATCACGTGTTCGATGCGACAAGCATCGTTTCGCGCGATTTCTTTATCAACTCCGATACTTTCAAAAAATTCAGAAAGAATTAAATGTCTCTCATAAATACTTTTAGCGATTTGAAGTCCGCATGGTGTTAGAGTAATCAATTTAGATGATTCATTGAAAAGAATATATCCTTCTTCAACCATTTTTTTTACGGCGATACTGACGCTTGGCTTTGAAAATCCTAATTCATTTGCGATATCAATAGAACGAACAACACCTTGTTTTTCTAGCACTAATATCGTTTCAAGATACATTTCTAATGATTCGTTAGTTTTCATAATTGATAACCTCTATATAATTGTAGACTAATAATCTGTTTTTTGAAAGAATTAATTTTTATAAAAAACCTCCAATGTAACTTGGAGGTTTAAATTTACTTATTTTCTGAAGATGGATATTTTTTATGATATTTTCTTAAAATTGAATTGTATTTGTTCTTACAACAAGCACATTCTCCAGTTGGAAGATGTTTAATTTTACGATAAACATAATTGCCAATCACACCAATTACTATAAGTGATGTAATAACAATTACGATAATTTCAATCGGACTCATAATTATTTTGTCTCGATTCTTTGATTATCTTTAACTTTGTTATAAAGAACGATAAGAGCGATAATTACAGCAATTACTGCCAGGAAGATAAATATTGTCCACCACCAGGAACCGACTACATAAATCATGGTTCCAGCAACGAATGAAGTTACTAACCAGAACGCTATCGTGGAACCGAATTTTCCTTTTGGAAGTTCTGCTTTGGCAGTTGCTACCGCAGCAAAACAAGGAATTGTCGTCAAGTTAAATGTTAAGAAGGCTATTAACGCCGGAATCGTAATTCCTGTTGCATTAATCATGGCGACTACTTCTTCAACACCATCTTCAGTCGCAATATAAGTGCCTGCAACGCAAACGGCAAGAACACCAAATGTGGAGATGACGTTTTCTTTCGCAATCAAACCAGTTAAAGCAGCGACTGCGAATACCCAACCAAATGCTTGCAATTGAGAGCCAAAGCCTAATGGAGTAAATAGTGGTTGAATGAGCATACCGATAGAAGCGATAATACTTTCATTCATGTGGAGATTTACAAGGCCTTCAACTTCTTCAAGAGAAGCGTATTTAATCGGATCCGTTTTGAATAATTCTTGAGCATCTTCAAGTAAGAAACGCCAATCCCATGAAAAGGATGATAAGAACCAAATCACAATGGTAGAAACAAGAATTATTGTAAAAGCTTTTTTAACAAAGTGTTTTAACTTGTCCCATAAGTGAATCATCAAACTTCCAAATCTTGGGAAATGATAACTTGGTAATTCCATAATAAATGGAGGAACTTTTCCACGTAATGTGGTATTTCTCATTAAGATGATACAAACAATTGCGGTAATGATACCGATTAAATACATACTGTAAGTTATGACATCGGCATTACCGACTTCAAAATATTGAACTAAGCCACCTGCTACAGCAGTAAGAATCGGAAGCTTAGCACCACAGCAGAAGAATGGAATAACTCTAATTGTGGAAATACGTTCTTTTTCTTCGGCGAGAGTACGAGTGTTGATCATGGCTGGTAACGAGCAACCAAAACCCATGATCATCGGCATGAATGCGCGACCAGACAAACCGAATTTTCTAAAGATACGATCGAGAATGAAAGCGACTCTAGCCATATATCCGCTATCCTCAAGAATGGAGAAAAAGAGGAATAAAAGAAGAATTTGTGGTAAGAATCCAAGAACGGCGAATAAACCGGCTAATACTCCATCGACTATAAAGGCGTTAACCCATAGAGCAGAGCCGCTTAACAAATTCCCAACCCAACCAGAAATGGTATCTAATAGTAAACTTAATAAATTCGTTAAAATGACACCAGGTGAGAAGATTGATCCATCACCGAATACTCCTTCAAATGGAGTGTCAGCAAGCGTCAAAAAATCTTCTGGTAAAATGCCACTTAAGAAAAATAAGTTTTCGGAGAATGTAAGATGAAATATCGCAAATAGAATTATTAAGAAAATAGGAATACCCCAAATTCTATGGGTTAAAATTTTATCTGCTTTATCGGATGAAGATAATTTTTGTTCTTTGTTTTTCTTGGTTACTACTGGTGAGAAATTTTTGGAGATATAGTTATATCTTTCATTAGCAACTAAAGCCTCGAAATCATCTCCGAATGTATCATCTGAAAAGGTCGCTTTGAATGCCTCAACCATTTTTAGGGTATCAGAATGTTCTTTAACCTCTAATTCATCTTGTTCAACGAGTTTTACTGCATGGAAAAGAGGATTTTCAATACCTTTACCTTCAAGAGCGATTTTTACATCGCCAATTAAATGAGCTAAAGAGCTATTTTTTAAGATAGTTACAGCTTCACGTGGCAATTTACTGATTTCATACGCACGTTTCATCAATTCATGAATGTTGGTGTTATGAAGAGCTGATATTTCCACGACGGGAACACCGATTTTCTTTTCTAACTCTTTAGCGTTAATCTTATCACCGTTTTTGGTGACTGAATCAATCATATTAAGAGCGACTATAACAGGCACTCCTATTTCTAATAATTGAGTTGTTAGATATAGATTTCTTTCTAAATTTGTGGCATCTACAATGTTAATGACACAATCTGGTTTTTCGTCTAAGATGAAATTTCTCGATATTACTTCTTCTGGAGTATAAGGGGAAAGTGAATAAATACCAGGAAGATCAACAATTGAAATAGGCTCATCTAACTTTTTGTAGACACCTTCTTTTTTATCGACAGTAACACCAGGCCAGTTACCAACATGGGCAGTAGAACCAGTTAAAGTGTTAAACAAAGTGGTTTTACCACAGTTTGGGTTGCCTGCTAAAGCAAATTTTTTCATTTGTTTTCCTCCTTGACTTTAATAGTCACAAGACTTGCTTCATCCTTACGAAGTGATAGTTCGTAGCCGCGAAGAGTGATTTCAAGCGGATCTCCAAGCGGAGCTTTTTTGCGAAGAAAGACTTCAGCACCAGGTGTGACGCCCATATCGAATAGTCTTCTTCTAACACGACCCTCTCCTTCGACTTTAACTATAATCGCTTGTCTTCCAATCGGAAGAGCATCCAATTTAATTAACATATATATATCCTTTCTATTAAGCGACAAAAATTTTGGTGGCGATATTGCTATCTAATGCTAAACGCACGTTTTTAACTAATAGAACAATGCTTCCACCACTAACAGATAAAACTTGAATTCTACCATTAATGGTAATGCCAAGATTTTCTAAGTGACGTTTTGTCTTTTCATCAGTGGCTATCTTAATTATCGTTAAATCTTGATGTTGCGGTGCAATTACTATTGGCATAAATATCAACCTCCAATGTTAGTTCACACTAACTTACTCATAAAAATAAAACCGTAATAACGGTTGGTTAGTCTTGCCTAACCATAATCATTTTATTCTTTCGAAATTGTCCTGTCAACCAAAAAAATAAAAAATATAAACATTTAAGTTAAGTTTATTTTGTTTGTTGCAATAGTAAATGAATTATACGAGATAATTTGATATTATAGATATTGGTGATTAAATGAAAAAAATCATAGAAAGTGGTTGTGTAGGAGTAGCGTTTTATCTTTTCTTATGCATTATTACATTAGAAATTTTACCACATATTTCTATTAGCATTTCGCGCGAATTTACCATTGAAGAATATCGCAATTTTATTATATGTTTTGCGCTTTTTGGTTTTTTCACATTTGCTTTTTATGTCGCTTATCAAACTAAGTATATAAGATGGTGGATAGCTTTATTATTACATTATTTTTCATATGTTGGTGGATTCACTTTTATGGTTTTCTTTTTAAATGCATGGTTTTTTGATTGGTATCGCCTTGCGATAATAATAAATTTATCAAGTTTGCTCTATTTTATGACTATAACTTTATTGAAATTGAATGATTTTAAAACTAGAAAACGTGAAAGTATGAAGTGATATGAGGTTGACTATGGAAAAAATTTTGGAAGTGCAAAATGTTAAAAAAACATTTAAATTATCTCGTAAACAACAAAAGATTGAAAAAACTAATCAAAAAATTAAAGTGGCATTAAACGGACTTTCGTTTGCAACTTATAAAGGAGAGATTTATGGTCTTTTAGGCCCAAATGGTGCTGGTAAAACTACGGCATTAAGAATTTTATCAACGCTTATTAAAGCAGATGAAGGCCATATTGAAATTGATGGAATAGACGTTTCTAAAAATCCTGAAGAAGTTAGAAGAAAAATCGGATTTTTAACGAGTGAATTAAAGCTAGAAGATTTTTTTACTCCTAATTATCTATTTGATTTCTTTTCAAATTTGCATGATGTTCCTTTTGATATCGCTAATGAACGTAAAAAGAGACTTTTTGAAAAGTTTGGCATCGATAGTTTTTGTGAAGTAAAGGTAGCTAACCTTTCAACCGGAATGAAGCAAAAGGTTTCTTTGGTCATTTCGTTAGTTCATGATCCGGATATTATCATTTTTGATGAACCAACTAATGGATTAGATGTACTAACAGCAAAGGTGGTTACTGATTTTCTACAAGAACTTAGAAATAGCGGAAAAACGATCATTATTTCAACACATATTTTTTCATTAGTCGAAAAAATATGTGATCGAGTTGGAATTATAATTAACGGAAGAATGATCGTATCTGAGAAATTGAACGAGTTGACAAAAGAAAAGAATCTAGAAGATGTGTTTTTTGATATTTATAAAAAAGAGGTCGGTGAAGAATAATGAGAAATATCTGGATTATTATTAAAAAAGAATTTGCGCGATTTTTTAAAGATCGTCGTATGTTGGTTGCGTTATTTTTACCTGGTATTTTAATTTATGTTGTCTACAGTTTTATGGGAGATATTATAAATTCAATGGTCACTGTTGAAAATAATTATGTTTACACTGGATATGTGGTAAATCAATCAAACCTTTTCAAATCCACATTAGAACTTGAAAAAATTAAGATTAATTTTGAAGAAATTGACGAAAGTCACATTGAAGAGCATAAAGAAGAGATAAAAAATCGAGAAAAAGATATTATTATAGTTTTTCCAAAGCAATTTGATGAAAGCCTGAAGTATCAAAATAATCAAAGCGTTATGAATGTAGAGATATTCTATAATTCAACGAAAACGGAATCTTCAACTTTCTATCAAATAGGATTAGAAATATTAAATAAGATCGAAAGTAAAATTACCAATATATTTGATATTAATGCGGGACAAAACTACGATTTGGCGGATGAAAAAGATTTATCTGCCAGTATTATATCGAACTTACTTCCAATGTTGATGTTGATGTTAATTCTCTCTGGTTGCATCGGGATTGCTCCAGAATCGATCGCTGGAGAAAAAGAAAGAGGAACCATTGCTACATTACTTGTCACTCCTTTAAAAAGAAGAGAGCTAGCAATAGGTAAAATAGTATCGATAAGTAGCCTTGCACTTATTTCTGGCCTTGTGTCGTTCATTGGAGTTATGTTATCTTTTCCAAAACTAATCGCCAGAAATATTGATGCATCTATCTATGGATTTAAAGAATATTTTTTAATATTCTTAGTTATAATATCTCTGACATTAATGGCAATCACGCTGATGGCCATAGTTTCTTCTTTTGCAAAAAGTGTAAAAGAAGCTACTAATTATATTAGTCCATTTATGATTTTGATGGTGTTACTTTCTCTTTCAACGATGATTACACAAAGTGCAGCAAATAATGTGGTTCTTTATTTGATACCATTCTTTAATGTAAATCAAACGCTATATTCTATATTTTCATTTGATATCAATGTCACAAATCTAATTGTGACTGTTATCGCCAATGTCGTTTATACTATTTTAGGTATCTTCATGTTGACTAAAATGTTTGGAAACGAGAAGATAATGTTTTCTAGATAATCAAATATTAATCAATAATTTACGATCAAATGAAAAAGTGCCATCTTGATTAATTGACAATAAAGTTCCTCCACGCTGTGTAGTTTTGTTATAAATTAAAGGATATGCCAAATAATCGATTGATAAACCATAAGATAAAATGACATCTTGATATTTTATTGCATAAGTATTTTCGTGGTCGTGTCCACAAAAAACTGAATCTGTGGATCCGACCTTTTTTATTGTCTCAAACATTAAGTCCTCGCGCTTTGGACCCGAAAATCCTTCATTTGCTTCGCCATCAATATAGAGAATTTCAGGTGATTCATGTTGATATAAATTCCATGCGGTTAGATATTCGCCAAAAGGAATATGAATATAAAGTGTTGATGGAATTAATTTTTGTTCTTTTTTTATAATTTTTTCAAGTTTATTTTGATACCAGTCAATTTGATCTTGATGGATATTATCATAATCATTAAGAATGGAATTAGGAACATAAGAATTAGAATCCATCATTACTAACAAACGATTTAAACTTCTATCGTGATTATAAAGTTTTACTATATAATTTCCATATCCATATACATCAGAAGGTCCGACATCGAAAAGACAAAGTTCGTTTTTTTGAAAATATAAACTTAATTCTTCACGAGTAAGAGTTGCATAAGATTCGCTATCGTGATTGCCGAAAATAATGGACCAGGGTATCCCTAATTTTTGCATCAAAAGAGAGATAGCTTCGGCGATTAAATAATTATTAGTATTTAAAGTCCAAAATAATGGATAAAGAATATCACCAGTTAAAACTATAAGATCTGGTTCTGTTGTTCTAACAATTTTCTCGACTGCTTGAATTGCTTTTAAATCGTTTTTATAAGCAATATAACTACAAGATAAGTGAATGTCAGATAATTGAAGTATTTTAAAAGGTTTATCACTTTCGTCATTATAAAGTGCTAGTTCATCACCATCTTTGATTCTTTCTAATTCACGATGATTAACTGGAACGATTTTTTCGATATCACTAAAGATCTTTCTAGAACCATTAATACATAAAATAGCCATAGTTGTACTTAACAATCCGAGGATTATTGCATATAAGAAGAATATTTTAAGTAGTTTTATCTTTGTATTGCGTTTCATATTTCTCAAGTTTAGTATATCAAAAAAAGTTTTAAAATACAAAAATTTGTCTTATACTGAATAAAAGAGGTATTAAATAATGGAAAATGAAGAAAAAGAAGTAGTTGAAGCTGAAGATGCTCTTCAAAAAATTACTACAACAGAAAAAGTTTTATGCGCTTTAGCATATCTCGGTATATTGTTCTTTTTACCAATACTTGTTAATAAAGATTCTAAATTCAGTCGTTTTCATTCAAACCAAGGTTTTATTATGCTTGGTGCTCACATCTGCTTCTGGATTGTTAGAAAAGTATTAGCGCTCATATTTTTATGGATTCCTTTCCTAGTGTGGATTCCAGTAGTAATTAATATTTTATTATCATTAGGATTATTTGTTTTAATGATTATCGGTATTATTAATGTATGTTATGAAAAAACAAAAACGCTTCCGATTATCGGAAACATTCATATTCTTGATAAAGACTAAATTTTAATATTAGTAAGTTTTCTAATTTTTAAGTGATAGAATGTTTTTACGATATAATTTTTGATAAATATTTTGAAAATATATTTATATGTTTTCGCATTTTATGTTACGAAAAATTCTTATTTGATATGGACAAAAAACATTCGTATCTTACTCGAACCAAGTTGCCTTAATGGAATAATATGTACGGATCATATCTACATTTTCAACGTTAATAATTTTATTTTCTTGCCAAAAATGGCAACCCTGACACTTTAAATACCATAATCAATTGTTGAAATGTATTGAAATTCCACCATAGTTTTATATAAAAATTATCTAATAAGTAAGATAATGATAAATGCTGAATTTTTGTTTAAAGTTGTTACTATACGGAAAAGAAAAAAATAGTCCCAAATTATATACTTTGCATCTTTCTTTTTTTTCTTTTTTTTGCTATGATAATAATGCACGAAAAGATGGCAAAGAACGGAGGTTTGTTATGTTCAATGAAGTAATGGATAAATTAAAGGAACCATTTTTCTTAACCGACATTATTTTAAGCACTGTTCTTGCTATTCTTATGATTGTATTTTTTCTTCATTACTTAAGAAGAAAGACGATTGCTATCTTCTATTGTGTATTTTTCGCAATGTATTTAGTGGCATCGCTTTTTGGATTTACAAGTTTTAAATTATTGATTTTGATGGTCCTTATTTCTTTCTCAGTTATCTTCTTTTTTACTAATATTTCTGAAATAAGACATTTGATTATCAATACAGCAAACAAAAAACATCGTTCAAATAAAGATGAAGTTTCTGATTTTGATAAAGAAAAATTTTATAAAATTATCAATGATACCGTTTATAATTTGGCGGTCAATAAAATCGGAGCTATCATGACATTTGAAAAGACAGATTCGCTTGCTGAATTTAGTAGATCTGGTACTGTGATTAATGCTCCAGTCACACAAGAGTTATTAGTTACTATTTTCTATCCTGGTACAAGATTACACGATGGTGCGGTAATTATTAAAGATAACAAAATTTTATCAGCTAGTGTTTTCTATACACCAACTACAAGAGCTCTAAGCGGAAAATATGGTTCTCGCCATCGTGCTGCGATGGGAATTAGTGAAGTGAGTGATTCAGTAACTGTAGTTGTGAGTGAAGAAAATGGAAGAGTTTCAATCACTTACCTAGGTAATATGGAAGGTGTAAGCCTAGATGAATTCGATAAATATTTCAAAGATTATATGAGCCGCTAAGCGGCTTTTTTTAATATCTATAATTACTTAAGCATATCTTTAAATGGTGATAGAATGGGTAAATATTTTGGTACTGATGGAATACGTGGTAAGGTAAATAATAATCTTACATCACGTATCGTTTTTAGATTAGGCAGATATTTAGGAGCACGTGGTAAATTAAAAATATTAATCGCACGTGATACAAGAATATCTTCTGATTTACTTTATGCATCATTTTGTTCAGGTGCTTTAGGATCTGGATCTGATGTTTATGATCTTGGAATTGCTCCAACACCAGCCGTTTCATTTTTAACAAACAAACTTAATTTTGACTATGGAGTGATGATAACTGCATCGCATAATTTTTATGAGGATAATGGAATAAAAATTTTCGATCGTAATGGAGAAAAAATAAAAGAGGATTTAAAATGGGAAATAGAAAACTATATCGATGCAAGTGAAGATTATCTTCCTTTAGCAGCTTCTGAACATATCGGTAAGCTCTATAAAAGTGAGCATTTAACCGATGACTATATTGATTTTATTAATAAGAATGGTAAGGTAATTGACCATAACATCAAAGTATTAGTGGATGTTGCAAATGGTGCCAATTTCAAATTGATTAAGACGTTATTAGATAAAATAGGTATGGTAGATTATGCAATCGTAAATAATCAACCAAGTGGTACTAATATTAATCAAAAAAGCGGTGTTCTTAATTATGAACTTCTGCGTGAGCGGGTATTAAATAAAAACTATGATTTAGGAGTTGCTCTTGATGGAGATGGTGATCGTATTATTGCTTGTGATAATGCCGGAAATATATTAGATGGTGATATGCTTTTACTTTTATTCGCGATAGATTTAAAAGAAGATGAAAAACTTAAAGATGATAGAATTGTCGTGACCACGATGACAAATGTCGCTTTAATAAAAACATTAAAAGAAAAAGGAATTGAAACTGATGTGGTTGATGTAGGTGATCACAATGTGCAATTGAAAATGGCACGTTTAAATGCTTCGTTAGGAGGAGAAAAATCAGGGCATATTATTTTTGGCGATATCGCCAATACGGGCGATGCATTATTGGTAATGATTAAATTATTGGCTTTAATTTCAAAACGAAAAGATTATCAAAAACTATATCGAGAATATAAACCATATCCATCAATAAGCATCAATATCAAAGTGGCAGATAAAAATAAAATAATCGGTAGTCAGAGATTAATTGATTTTATTACTTCGTGTGAGAAAGAATTAAAATCTGATGGCCGTATAGTTATAAGACCATCAGGAACTGAATCACTGATAAGAGTTCTAATTGAATGTGAAAAAGAAAATAAAATAAATGACTTAAGTACCGCTATTAAAAATTTAATCTATGACTTGGATATCGATTAATTCTAGTTTCTCTACCAATATACCAATTTCAGATGCGTAATCGTAAATTGTCTTTTCTATCGCATCTTTGCTAATGGTTTTAATGGATTTGAGTTTTAAACTGATGTTGTTTTCGAAAATTTCATTTGAATAGTAGTATTTTTTATAATCTTCAATTTTAAATATAATCGAAATTTTATAATTACCAAATTGACCTTTAATTTTAGTATGTTCAATGTGATAAGTTTTAACACGATGAGATAAAATAGGTGTTATAAAATGAATCCCTTCGCATAATATGGTGTCGAATTCATGCATTTTTTCAATGATAGCAACATCATTCTTTTTTACACGAATAACGCCCGATAAAATAGTTAAAAGAATGCCGATGATGATTGCAACAACAAGAATAATGAAAAAGATATAATCCATGGTGCACCACCTCTTTTATGTAATTATAGCAAATTTTTTTGCATTGTAATCAGAAAAATAAATTTAGGCATATATATGTAGCGAGGTATAAAATGCACTACATCAAATATAAAGCTGATTCGCGTAAAGAATGGATAGTTTATCTTCATGGATGGGGACTAGATTCATCTTGGATGATTCCTCTTGCAAAATGTAATAAAAAAACAAATTGGATTGTTGTGGATTTGCCGGGTTTTGGCAAGAGTGTGATTAATAAGACTTATACGATAGATGATTATGTAAAGGAACTTCACCAAATTATAATTAATGAAAACATCAATTCATTTATTGGAGTAGGACACTCTTTTGGTGGAAAGGTTCTTGGATTTTACGCTCAAAAATATCCAGTTGGAGGACTTTGCCTTCTTTCTCCAAGTATCATACAAAATAGATCAATAAAGATAAAGATAAAAATATTAGCATATAAAATCTGCAAAAAACTACATTTACCTTTAAAAAGTTTTTTTAAAGGAAGTAAAGATTATCAGAATGCTGAAGGCGTCTTAAAAGAAACCTTTATAAATATCGTAAATTCATATTTGACTAAAAAGGATTTAAATAATTTTAAAATACCAGTAGTTCTTCTCGGATTTAAAAAAGATACTGCTATCAGTTTAAAGACTATGAAAAAAATTAATAATAATCTTTTTAATTCTAAGTTGTATGTATTTGAGGGTGATCATCTTTCATATCGTTCTCATATAAAAAAGATTAACAAGATTATACTTGAGGAGATTCATGATGATAGTGGTTATTAAGATACTTTCATTTTTATTGTTTTCATTTCTCTTATTAGAAGAAAAGACATATTTCGTCGAACAATATTATTCTCTAAAACGTTATGCTAAATTGAGTTTTGTTAAATTTAAAAGGAATAGCCACTATATTTTAATTCTAATGGGACTCATTGAGATGTGTGTAGTTTTCGATTATTTGACAATTTCCGGCTTTGGATGTCTAGCAATAATTATCGCTTATACATTATTTTTTGTTTTCAGAAAAAAGATAACAATTCCAAAGACGCGAAGATCTATTTTTCTATATTTAATATCGCTTGTTCTCATAGGAATTAGTTTAGTTTTAATCAATAACTATTGGATAATATTTTCCATAATTGTTTTTTCAAAAATCATAGTTTTTCTAACTATATGCATATCAAATATAATTCTTTTTCCGTTAGAGAGTCTTATTAGAGGATATTATATTTTTAAGGCTAAATCTAAATTAAAAAGAATGGAAAATGTGAAAATTATCGGCATAACAGGAAGCTATGGAAAAACATCTTTTAAACAATTTTTAATAACATTATTGAAGGAAAAATATAAGATTACTAGACCTAAAGGAAGTATTAACACTTTGATGGGATTAACGAGATTTATTAATGAGAAAGTTGATGAAACTGACGATTTAATCGTGGTTGAAATAGGAATCGATGAAAAAAACGGAATGAAAAAATTAAAAAGACTTTTAAAGTTAGATTATGGGGTCATTACTGCAATCGGACCGATGCATTTAGCTACATTTAAAACAATTGAAAATGTATTGAAAGCAAAATCTAAAATCCAAATGTTGATGAAAGAAGACGCTACTTTATTTATTAATGCTGATAATGATATGCTTTTTAAATCAAGCTGGAATAAAAACTGTGAATTTTATCATTTAAACGATTTAAAATTTGAAATTAAACCAGATTTACATTGTGAATTGATAATTACTGATGAATTGGTTAAGGTTAATCTCGTGAGCGAAAAACAGTTATTAAATTTAAGTGGAGCGATAAAATTATCTAAACATTTAGGATTATCTGATAGGGAAATAAAAAGAGGTTTATCACGCATTGAACCAGTAGATAGAAGACAGAAAATCTATCATAAAGATAATAAAATTGTTATTGATGATTCATATAATGCAAATCTTGAAGGCGCGTTAGATTCAATTAAAGTTTTAAACCTTACAAAGGGAAAAAAAGTAGTTATAACAGGAGGTCTAATTGAAATTGGTACGAATTATGATAAATACAATTATCAATTAGGTAAATCTCTAGTAAAAATCGATAAAGTATTTTTGTTAACACAAGATGAAAATCATCCGTTAAAAAATGGATATCTAGAAAATTGTGAAACTAATTGCCTATTTATAAAAAAAGATCTAAAAGAAGCTTTAGATTCTTTAGATGAAGATGATAGAAATATCTTAATAAGTGCTAAGGGCAGTGATTTTTATCTTAGATAGTTATAATATCTTTTAGACTAATTATTAAAAAGAGAAAAATAAAAAACTTTATAAAAATTAGATAGTCCCAAAAAAATAATTGATATAGGACAATTAAAAAATCTATGCGATATTTAAAGAAAATGCTAACAGAAGGAAAAGCGTTCTCTTTATTGACAAAAAATTTGATAAAGGAATTATTTTAGAACAACTAGATGATATAATGGTTGATGGTAGGGATTGTAATCATTTTTGGAAGAGAGATGAAAACAATTAACCTTATCGTTTTAGTTTTTCTGAGTGAGATTTTAAAATGAAATCGGATAATCCACAACCACGGTTTCATTATAACAATTGGCCAGTTGTTTCTAAAAGAAAGGAAAGATTATAAAATTATTCAATTTTTATAAGTAATTTTATATACAAGGAAATAGTTATGACAAAATTAGATTTTCATGAATTTTTAATAAAGATTAATTCAATTGCCAAAATAGGTTTAAAATATTCAAAAGATCCATATGCCTTAGAAAACTATGAAGAAATAAGAGCGTTATCAATGGACATGATTGAAAAATTTGATAAAGTCGATTTTAATAGACCATCTTATTTTACAAAAAATATTTATCCTACTCCAAATGTAAGTGTTAGAACTTTAGTTTTAAATGATGATGGTAAATTGTTGCTAGTAAAAGAAGCAAGTTGTGGCACATATTCTGTCCCAGGTGGCTGGTGTGATATTTATGATTCGCCATCAGAAGCCGCTAAAAAAGAAGTGTTGCAAGAAAGTGGCTATATTGTCGAAATAAATCGTTTAGTAGGAATAATTGATTGCGAACGTAATAAAAAGACGAATGATTTGTCGGAATATTCCATATGGTTTGAAGGAAGGATAGTTTCTTCAACCGGTCATCACACTCACGAAACTACAGATGTGAATTTTTTTTCATTAGATGAACTACCGACAATGTCTAATAAAATGCCTAAAAGTTCATTTAACCGAATTCTAAAGGCCTTAAAGGAGAAAACAACTATCTTCGATTAAGGAGGAACAATGAAAAAAATCGCAATCATTTATGGAGGAAATTCTCTAGAAAGCGATGTTTCAGTGCTTACAGCACTAAAAACTGCCCACGAATTTGACAATAATGGGTGGAAATACATTTTAGTCTATCTTGACCATGATGGAAACTTTTTTACAGGTAAGGCCCTTTTAGATAAAGATAATTATGAAAAATTAAAGGATTTCAAAAAAGGCGAATTTAAACATCAAAATGGCAGTTCATATTTTAAAGTTGGAATGAAAAAATATTATTTTGACTATGCATTAATTTTAGGGCATGGCAAAGGTATTGAAGATGGAACTGTTGGTGCTTATTTTGACACATTAAAAATTCCTTGTATTTATTCTGGAATTTATAATGCCTCATTATTACAAGATAAGGCACTATGCAAAAGAGTTTTATCGACATTTAAAATACCGCAAACGAAGTTCAAAAGTTTAAATGTTTCGACGTATCAAACTATTGATTTTAATTTGGAAACATTTTTAAAACAATTGCATTTTCCATTAATTGTGAAACCTTGCCACTTAGGTAGTTCGATTGGAGTAAGTAAAGTCAAAGAAGTAAAAGAGGCAAAAGAAGCTATTGAAGTAGCGTTTTATTATGATGATGAGGTGGTTATTGAAGAAGCAATAGATAATCTGAAAGAAGTTAATATTGCAATATTAGGTGATTTTGAGCGAGTAAGGTTATCTTCTCTTGAAACAGTTAATAATAATGACGAAGTTCTTAGTTTTGCCGATAAGTATGAGAAGACAGATAAATCTTTTACTAGGATAATACCAAGTGATGTAGATGAGTCAATAGCTGAACAAATTAAGACGATTTCAATAAAAGTATTTAAAATGCTTTCATGCTCCGGAGTTGTGAGATTTGACTTTTTATATGATCAAAAAAATCGGAAAGTGTATCTTAATGAGATTAATACGATTCCTGGATCATTGGCATATTATCTATTTGAAGATCAAGAGATAGAGTTTTCAGAAGTTTTAGAAGAAATGCTGAATATCGGAATTAAAAGAATTAGAAGAAATGAAAATATTACATCTAATTTTGAGGAATGTTTGTTAAAAAATTTAAACTCAAAGTTAAAATAATTAAATCTTTCTAATATTAAATGGCTATGATAAAATAGTGATGAGGTGATAAATATGAAAAGAGCGCGCCCTCGCCATCGTATCATGGCCTTTATTTTTGATTGGGCAATAGTCTTTATTATCATCAGTTTAATGTCATTTAATGTTATATGGATGGCTTTTGGAGTTGCTAAAGAGCCTACTGATGAAAAAATTCTTTCACTTACTATCTATGCGTTATTAACTGGAGGATTAGGCTTCATATTTATTTCGCTATATTTTTTGGTATTTCCTGTTTTGACAAAAGGTCAAACATTTGGAAAAAAATTCTTTAAAATTAGAATTGTGAAAAATGATGGCTCAAATGTAGATTTTAGTTCTTTATTTATCCGTGAAGTAATCGGAAAGATTCTAGTAGATTTTACTACCTTAGGACTTTCTGTTTTTGCTTCTGGATTTAGTCTATGTTTACAAAATGATCATGCAGCTTTTCATGATATTTTGTCTTCGACTATGGTAGTCGATGTTGAATAGGAGGTTAGAAAATGTCAACACCACACAATAACGCAAAAAAAGGAGATTTTGCAGAAACTGTATTAATGCCAGGAGATCCATTAAGAGCAAAATATATTGCTGAGAATTTCTTGGAAGATGTCGTTCAAGTTAATGGGGTTAGAAATATGCTTGCTTATACTGGTACTTATAAAGGTAAAAGAGTATCAGTTATGGGTTCGGGAATGGGAATGCCGAGTATTGGTATTTACTCATATGAATTATTTGCTTTCTATGGAGTTGAAACTATTATTAGAATCGGTTCATGTGGTGCCTATGCTCCTCAATGTAAATTGTACGATTTAATTATTGCTTCAGGTGCTTCTACTAATTCGGCCTGGGCACATCAATATCAACTAAATGGAGTTTTTAGTGCTATTGCTGATTTTGATCTTACAAGGCGTGCTTATGAAGTAGCCCGTAAAAATAATTTCCCAGTTCATGTGGGAAACATTCTTTCAAGTGATATTTTCTATAACGATATGCCTGAGATTTGGATGAAGTGGCGTGATATGGGTATTTTAGGTGTTGAAATGGAATCATATGCTTTATATTGCAATGCGGCTAAACTAAATAAGAAAGCTCTTTGTATCTTAACTGTATCTGATTCATTCGTAACTAAAGAGGAAACCACCGCTGATGAAAGACAAAATAGTTTTAGAAATATGATGGAAGTCGCCTTAGAAATCGCGTAAAATTGTAATATGCTTATATTTGCTCTTATCGTAATTTTAATTATAACACTACTAGCGGTTTGTTTATTAAGTTACCGATATTTTGATATGAAATTTGAAAAGAAGAATTATCATAAATATATTTCTAAAAAATTACTTAAGATTGCAAAAGATAATGATTTTTACTTATTAAATAAAATTTCATTAGATATTGATGCGAAAGTTCAAATTCACTTTAATCATATCTTATTTTCTAATCGTTATATTTATTGCATTGTCGATGCGTATTTTGAAGGATATATATCCGGAAAAAAAGAAGATTTGAGTTGGTTTGAATTCTCTCGCGATGGAAAAAATGTTATTCATATCAAAAATCCATGTAATTTTCAAAGAACAAGAATTCAATATTTTAGTGCTTTTATCGGTTCTTCATCAGATATGATTATACCGATATTGGTAGTTAATAACGGATGCTTGATTGATGAAAAAACCTTAGGTGAAGAAACCATGCTTGTCCATCGTAAGGATTTAAAAAGGAAAATATTGGAATTGGAGAAAAATAGCACGGATGTTCCATATATTAATCCGTTTGAATTAGAAAAGGTCGTAACGATTGTTTATCAAAAAGGTGTAAAATAAAAAAATCACCTGCCACTTCGAACAGGTGATTTTTTTATTATTCTTCCTTCATTTGGTTAATACGCATGAATAATAGCATGATATTAACGATAGCCGCAATGGCGATTACGCAGTAGATAATTCGAGTAAAAATGTTTGTTCCATTGGTAATAAATGTTACAAGGTTAAAATCGAATAATCCGATTAACCCCCAGTTGAGGGCACCAACGATCGTTAATACTAAGCATGATTTTTGTAAGTATTGCATGATTTACCTCCTAGAAATAATATGTGCAAAAAATTTTTAAATAATTCACACATATCTTAAGATGTCATCTCATAAGTTAGCGTGAGGTGATTCTAATGGTTAAGAAAATTATTGCAGGTGTATTAATTGTAGCGATCGTAGCGTTGGCGGCATGGAAACTCTTTTTTGACAAATCTGATGTCGGCGACAAACTAGATCAAATCAATCAAAATCTTGTCGCTTATCATATGGAAGCGACGATGGATCTTCTTGATGATGAGGAGACACGTTCTTATTTTGTGACGACTGATTACCAAAAAAAGGATGAACAAGATTATTTTAGAATTTCATTACTTGACAAGAATATTAATCAAGAACAAATTCTTTTAAGAAATCAAAATGGGGTATATGTATTAACACCGATGTTAAATCAGGTATACCAATTCAAGGGTAACTATCCATTAAATAGTCCGAAACCATATTTATACCATTCGATGCTTGAAGTATTCAATGGCGATCACGAAGTAAAAAATATGGATGATGGATATTTAATCTCAAATCAACCTAAATATGAAAATAATCCAGAATGGGCAAAGCAAGATATTAAATTATCTTCGGATTTAAAACCTGTGTGGGTTAATATCTATAATGCCGAGAATGAGATTGTTGTCAAAGTAACTTTCTCCAAAGTAGATTTAGAACCAACATTTAGTGACACCTATTTTGATGTCAGTTCCAATATGGAAGAATCAAGAAAAAACATGGCACCTTCTGGAGGAAGCATCACTGAAGAAGATTTGCCATTAATTCCTACTAATGGAGAAGTTTATGGAAGTTTACGTGAACAAACTGAGGCGACGGTAAATGGTAAGACAGTTTATATTCTTACATATGAAGGTGATCATCCATTTACAGTAGTTCAAAGTATTGTCTCTGAATCTCAGGATCTTCTTGTAAGTGAAGTAAATGGAAGCATTGTAGAATTTACATATGGTGTTGGATATGTAAATGGATATAACTTAACCTATATCTATAATGGAGTAAACATCGATATTTATTCAGAAACTTTAACTGTTAATCAAATGGTAGCTATTGCCAATTCGATGGATGTTATAACAGGCACAAAATAGAATAATTAAAAAAATAAACCACCATGCTATGGTGGTTTTTTTAATACAAACTTTTAAATATTCTAAAAGTTGTTATAAGTTGTTTTTTTAAAAAATGAATAATGTTCGTCTGAAAATTATTAATTCATGAAAGATAATAAGTTTGTTGTAATTAAAAATTTGAATATATATAATATATTCAGTCCTAAGAAGGTGACCTCGATGAAAAATATTTTGATAAGAGAATCATATGAGATATTGAAGAATAATAGTGAAAAATTATTAACATTCTCGTTTATATACATGGTTATATTCGTAGTCGCATTGCTATTGGATCGATTATTCTTCGGTGCCTTTATAATTGTGACTTGCTTTGCTTTAATTCCTTATTTTTTATCATTACAAAGAATAACTGTCAAAGCTTGTCATAATGAAAGTATTAATTTCACTGATTTTAACCAGTATTATAAAAGTTATTTTACACGTAGATTCAATGGCTGCTATCGCGTTGTTATAACTATACTTAAGGCTTTTGTATTTTGTTTTTTCTTGGATTTTCTTTTATATATTTATTATTTGATAGTGAATTATGATGAAATGATGAGATTAGTTGAAATTAGCCAAACATATTCTCTTGATGAGTTTATGATTTATCTCGATCAAAATAGTGATTTATTTATGCCACATTATGATGCTTTTGCAATTGTAATTATGGGTTTAGTGTTTTTATTCTTTATTTTTTGCTTGTTTAGAAATCTTTTCGCGGCTTATTTTTCTATTGAAACTCCGGTAGTAGCTCCTATTGCTGCTAGAGTAAATAAAAAGGTATTTCCTAAGATTCGCCATGATTACTTTAAAAAGGTAAGTTCGGTAATATGGCCTTCATTGATTATTTTTGTTTTAGGATATGGGGGATGTTCGTTTTTAGGATATCAAGTTTTAGCTTTTTCGGCTCATGATGCAGCGCTTTTTGGTTTTGCAATCGGTGTCACACTTTGTTTCCCATATCTATCTTTATACCTTATTGCAAGTTATAAAATATTTTTAGAACATGCACATTTATATCGTGCGGAATTAAACTCTATGGTTTCAAAACAATTTCACAGTTTAAATGACGATAAAAATCTTAATATTACCGATGAACAAAAAAAGCAAATTGACGAATTAATTAGTCAAATGACTAGCGAAATCGAAAAAATGGCAAAAGAAAATGGTATTGAAGGACTTGAAAATTTAGATAATTTGGAGATTAAAATTGATACGGAAAAAGTAGATGAAGAAACTACTTTAAATACTTCTAACGAAGTAAAAGATGATAAAAAAGAAGACGCAGATAATGAGGAGTAGTTACCATGGAAGAATTAAGAGTAGGCTTAGATATCGGCTCTACGACTATTAAATGTGTAGTAATTGATAGTGATAATAGAGTTTTATTTCAATCTTATGAAAGACACCTTTCAAAAATAAGTGAAAAGATAGAAGAAGTTTTAAATAGACTTAAAAAAGGAATCTTAAAAGATTACGATAGCGTCAAAATTTCCTTAAGTGGTTCGGCCGGTATGGGAATTGCTGAAAGTTGTGGTTTTCCTTTTGTTCAAGAAGTTTATGCGACCAGAATTGCGGCTAATCTACTTAATCCAGACACTGATGTGATTATTGAACTAGGTGGTGAAGATGCTAAAATTTTGTTTCTAAATAATGGTGTTGAAGTGCGTATGAACGGATCTTGCGCTGGTGGCACAGGTGCTTTTATCGATCAAATGGCATCTTTATTAAATGTTAGCATCGCAGAGATGAATGAACTCGCCAAATCTCATGAAAAAATTTATACTATCGCTTCAAGATGCGGTGTTTTCGCAAAGACCGATATTCAACCACTATTGAATCAAGGTGCTCGTAAATCGGATATTTCCGCTTCTATTTTTTATGCAGTAGTCAATCAAACCATCGCTGGTTTAGCACAAGGTAGAGAAATAAAAGGTAATATTCTTTATCTAGGTGGCCCATTGACATTTATTAGCGAATTACGTACTGCCTTTGATGATGTCCTCAAAACAAATGGAATCTGTCCAGAGAACTCTCTTTATTACGTTTCTTTAGGGGCTGCTTTAGCCTCAGATAAATTGATAGATTTAGATTTATTATTGGAGCGCGTAAAAAATTACTCTCATACTGGTAATTTTGCTTTTAGACCGCCTCTTTTTACGAATGAGGAGGATTATCGATTATTTAATGAACGCCATAATAAAGAAATGGTGGTGACACTACCATTTGAAGATTATGATGGACCATGTTTCCTTGGAATTGATGCTGGATCAACAACATTAAAGTGTGTGGTAATGGATGAAAAAGGCAATATTCGTTTTTCAAGATATATGTCAAACTCTGGAAATCCTGTTCCGCTAGTTAAAAATATACTTGAAGAAATTTATAGTTTAAAGCCAAATATTAAATTTAAATCTTCAGCGGTTACTGGTTATGGTGAAGATATTATCAAAAACGCTTTTAAGGTAGATTTTGGTATTGTTGAAACTATTGCTCATTTTTTAGCAGCACAAAAATTTATGCCTAATGTCGAATTTGTAATTGATATTGGTGGTCAAGATATCAAATGTTTTAAAATCCATAACGGAACCATTGATAATATTTTCTTAAATGAAGCTTGCTCTTCAGGCTGCGGAAGTTTTTTACAAACTTTTGCATCAGCATTAGGATATGATATTGAAACATTTTCGAAATTAGGATTATTTGCTAAACGTCCGGTAAATCTTGGTTCTCGTTGCACTGTTTTTATGAATTCGGCTGTTAAGCAAGCTCAAAAGGATGGCGCTTCAATCGAGGATATTTCAGCAGGATTATCTTTATCTGTAGTAAAAAACGCTTTATATAAAGTTATAAGAGCTTCTTCTCCGGATGAGCTAGGAAAAAATATTGTTGTTCAAGGTGGAACATTCTTAAATGATGCTGTCTTAAGAGCGTTTGAAATCGAAATGGGTGTCAATGTCGTTCGACCTAATATCTCGGGATTAATGGGAGCGTATGGTGCGGCGCTTTACGCTCAAGCAATGTGCGAATTAAACAAAGAATCATCTTCGATAATTAGCGAGAAAGAACTTAAAGAATTTACTCATGAGATTCAAGTTACCAAATGTGCTATTTGTGAAAACCACTGTCGTCTTACAATCAATAAATTTAATGACGGAAGACGTTTTATCGGTGGTAATCGTTGTGAACGACCAATTACAAAGAAGACCGGTAGTAATGAGCTTAACATTTATGAATATAAATTAAGATTGTTACAAAGTTATAATGATTCTAGTAAAGGAAAATTAGGTGAAATTGGTATTCCGATGGGATTAAATATGTATGAACTATTACCATTTTGGACCGTATTATTTAATAATTTAGATATTAAAGTAACTTATTCTTCTTTATCGTCGAGAAAATTGTATTTATATGGTCAAGCCACTATTCCTTCAGATACAGTTTGCTTCCCAGCTAAACTAATGCATGGACACGTACGTGATTTGATCAGTAAAGGTATAAAGAAGATTTTTTATCCATGTATGTCATATAACATCGATGAGAAAAAAGGTGATAATCACTACAATTGTCCGGTTGTCGCTTATTATCCAGAAGTTATTAATAATAACATCAAAGATTTAAAGACAGAAAATATTGAGTTTATAAAATTTTATGTTGGAATCCATCGCCGTAAAGATTTCCCACAAAAATTTTACGAATCGATAAAGAATTATTTTCCATCATTAACTTTAAAAGATGTAAAAATTGCGGCGAAAAGAGCCTATCAAGCATACGAAAATTATTTTAGAAAAATTCAAATTAAAAGCGATGAAATAATTCTTAAAGCTCGTGAAGAAGGAAAGCAAATCTTTGTTTTAGCTGGTAGACCATATCATTTAGATCCGGAGATTAATCATGGTATCGATAAAATGATTTCATCATTTAATGTCGCTATTATTTCTGAAGATGTTCTAGCTCATAAAGTTAAGAAGAAGATTACTGTTCATGTCTTAAATCAATGGACATATCATTCGCGTCTTTATAGTGCGGCATTTTATATAAAAGATCAAAAAGATATGAATCTTATTCAATTAGTTTCGTTTGGATGTGGCGTTGATGCGATTACTACTGATGAAGTGAGAGATATTTTGGAACGCTACAACAAAATTTATACGCAAATTAAAATCGATGAAATTACTAACTTAGGCGCAGTAAAAATTAGAATTCGCTCGCTTTTATCAGCCTTAGAGCGAAAGGAGAATGCAAATGGCAAAATTGAAGTACGATAAGAAAACCGGAAGACTTCTTTTCACAAAACAAATGCGAAAAGAATATACGTTGCTTTTTCCGATGATGGCTCCGATTCATTTTGAAATATTAGGTGAAGTTTTTAGAAAACTAGGTTATAATTGTCAACTTTTAGAAACTAACGGACCGGATATAGCTCAAACCGGATTAAAATATGTTCATAATGACACATGTTATCCGGCTATTTTGACTATAGGACAATTGATAAATGCTGTTCAAACTGGTGGGTATGATATTAATAAAGTCGCCTTGATAATCACTCAAACTGGTGGTGGATGTCGCGCTTCAAATTATATTCATTTACTTCGTAAAGGATTAAAGAAGGCCGGATTAAGCCAAGTTCCTGTTGTCAGTTTAAATCTTTCTGGTATGGAAAAAAATCCGGGTTTTAAGTTAACCATTGGAATGATCCGAAAAGCAATCGCAGCCGTAATTTACGGTGATAGTTTAATGTGTTTAAGAAATCAATGTCGTCCATATGAAGTAAATGATGGCGAAACAGATCGTTTAGTTTCAAAGTGGCAAAAATATATTATCGATAAAATGACAAATGGTAAAGGTTACAAGTTGAAGGACATGAGTGAATTACTGATGAGAATAGCTGATGATTTTCATAACTTGGAATTAGATCGAAGCGAAAGAAAAGTCAAGGTTGGTATTGTCGGAGAGATATATGTTAAGTATGCTGCCTTAGGAAACAATAACTTAGAAAAGTTCTTACAAGATGAAAACTGTGAAGTCAATTTACCGGGTATTCTAGGATTTGTTCTTTTCAAAATTGATAATAGATTAGAAGATATTAAACTTTATGGCGGAAGTAAACTTAAAAGATTTGTCTGTCAAAAACTTATGAATTACTGTCTAAAGGTAGAAGAAGTATTAATTTCTTCAATTTCAAGATACGATGAGTTTGTGGCTCCTAGTCGTTACGAACATACAAAATCTTTGGTTAAAGATGTTATAGGATACGGAACAAAAATGGGCGAAGGATGGTTACTTACCGCGGAGATGCTTGAATTAGCGGAAAGTGGTTATGAAAATATCGTTTGTACACAACCATTTGGATGTTTACCAAACCATATTGCAGGAAAAGGTATGATACGTAAAATTGTTGAAATTAACCCTAAGGCAAATATTGTTGCTGTTGATTACGATGCTGGAGCACCGAAAGTAAATCAAGAAAATAGAATAAAATTAATGCTTTCAATTGCGAAAGAAAACTTAGAAAAGGCAAAGGTTGAAATATAATAAATTAGTATTGTTTAAAAATTTAATTCAAAAGCAATTTGTTATGTTGATGAAAAAATGAATACTTAAAGAATCCGTATTATTCTGAATTAGGTTATAAAGTTTCTTTAAAATCTGAAGATATGAAAAAATATTGATAGAGGGAAAATTAATCAGTATGGAAGTAAAAAAATCTGCAATTTCAGCAGATTTTTTTACTTTTTAAAACTGGCGGAAGAAGAGGGAGTCGAACCCTCGCGAGTCGTGAAACTCCTGCTAGTTTTCGAAACTAGTCCCTTCGGCCTCTTGGGTATTCTTCCATTGCGATAGTATTATAACAAATTTGAAAATAAAAGAAAGCGAAAATAATAATCTTAATAAATTAGATTTAACCTTTGACGTTTTTTGTTATTCTCTTTAATAATTATTAATAAACTTTTATAATAGTAATGGTGAAAAATATGTGTGTTTGTATTTATTTTGATGTTAATGAAATTATAGAAATTATTAAGAGTGCATCCCCAATTACATATGCAATATTTGGAGTTCTAATACTTTTCTTTGTAATATTAGTTATAAGCACTCTATTTTTTAGACCTTCAAAAAAATCATTTAAGAAATTCGAAAGAGTAAAAACAGAAAAAAATATTCGCCGTTTTACATTAAATTATGAAAAGAAACAGGTAAGATATTTTGATCGGTGGAATATAAGAGGATACAAAATAATAACTATTGATGAATTTGTTATGAAATTTGCCGAAAATGATCGTAATAGCATTAAAATATGGCTTACAGAATTGACGAAGAAGGGTTCTACTGTCCCACATCTTCTTGAATGCCAGGTTTATTTGAAAAACATTAAGATGAATGTCAATTCTATCTTAGAGGCAACAAGCATTAACTATCGGAAGAAATTAATCCATTTGGAATCACATTTATTATTTGAATTAAGTAAAACTAAATTTAGAGGTCATCATAAGAAGAAATTAGTCAATTTAGAAGAGGTGCAAAATAGAGTTGCCAACTTATCATCTGCGGAACCGATTAATGTATTTCTTATTAGATTGATAGATACTTCGATGATGTTGAAGAATGAGAATTTTGAAATAGATTCATTATTCACTTCGCAACTTATTAATCGTTTGTTTAAATATGTTAATCAGAATAGGTTTGTAGTAAGGTTGAAATCAGATGAAATATTAGTTGTAGACTTCAAAGCTAAGCGAAGAAACGATGTTTACAATTTAGGATATTCGATTGAAAGTGAAATAATAAGATTCATTAAAATTAATTCTCTAGGAAAAGAATTGGATTTCCAAATTGGTATTGCATGCCAAAAAGGTTCTTTTTCCAATCTTGAAGACATGATAAAAATTGCTCGTGAGACTTCTAAATATTCAGAAAAATCAGACTATAATGGACACGTTATGATTTTTGATGAAACAATAGATTTAGCTAAGAATTACCATGCAGTAATGATTGAAGAAGCAAAAAGATTAATTAAGGACAATGAATTTAATTATTATATCTCGCCGGTTTTTGAATCAAAATCAGGTAGAATGGTTGGAATGTTTGAAGAATATAGTTCAGTTAATTCGAAATTAAAATCAATGCGTGAAATATTTGAGTTTGCTTATATCGCTAATAAGGCTTCTGAACTGTATTTGCTTTTAGTAAAAGAATCATTTGATAGATATCAAAATATCGGAGGTAAATCCGCACTTAGCACCAAACGTCCATTTATGGTAATTGATCTTCCATTAACGTATTTCGACCAATTTAAAAGATTGGATAAGCTAATACTTAATGCAAAGAAGCAATTAATTCCTGTTCTAGCAATTAACGATTATGATTTGGAAAATTGGCTTAAAGATGGCAAAAAATTTGATTCTCTTGCCAACTATGTTGAAAAGAATGAAATAGAATTAGCGATTAGATTATCGCGTCTTGGTATTGAATCTTTTGATAAATATTTACCTAGTTTCGATTATGTGATTGTTGATGAAATGTTAGTAAAAGATATCGCACACGATACTCAAGTAAAAGCTTTCTTCAATGATTTGATTGATAAATTGAAGAAAAATAAAATTGAAATGATAGTTAATAATGTTTCTTCTATCGCGCTCATTGAGGCTCTAATAAAGTTAAGAATAGATTATGTTTCTTCACCATTATTGTGTGCTAAAGGAACGGATATAGAAAGTCCAAATAAGAAACGTTTAGCTAAATTAAAATCAAATTAGTAAGATAACAAAAGGACTACTGCTGGTCCTTTTAAATTTATTTTATAGTTAATCGCAAACAAAAAGGATGAGAAGAAAATTTTCGCATCCTTTTTATAATATTTTAGAGTTGAGTTGATCCGATATCGCTATATGTAATACTGACGACTGGATAACTATAATAGTATAGTTCACTATATTCTTGAGCTTGAATAGCGGAGAATAGAACTTCCAATTCACCATCTGGGAAAACTACTAAGTAGAAATCGTAAAGGAATTCAAAGTAATCATATCCATCTAGTTCAGAATAGAAAGGATAGAACATTTCTCTTAATAATTCACTGGTATTTGGGAAGTTTTCATTAATTGTGTAGAACTCTGCTTCGAGGTAAGGATTATCGTCATTGTCTTCGACACCATATAATGAAGAAAATTCTTCATAAGTTGATTTATCAAAGATAATTGTGGAGAGGTTTGAGAATTGTTTAAAAGCATCGAAATTTTGGTTATCGCTTGAGACTGTTTCGCCATTTACATCGAAATAAATACCATCATCAGTATATTTTTCAATGTAGGTTTCTGTGGCAACGTTATTATTAACTGTTGCGTAGTTAACTTCGATATTGGCAGTGTAGTTATTTCCAAGTTTAGTAAAAGCTGTTTCAAGAGCGCTACGATCTTTGCCGTCATCAACGATTGCAGTAGGGATATCAACAATGGTATTATTTTGATCATAAACTGAATATAAGGCATCAAATGTGTATTGTGTTGTTGAAACTTGAGTTCCTAACTTTTGTGAGATATTCATCAAAGCTGAAGCACTAATTGCAGTGACAGAACCATTTTTAATGGTAAAAGTAAAACTATCTATATCAAAAGTACGAGTGTAAAGAGTGCCATCTTCTAATTCATAATCTCTAACAACCGTGAAACCACTTAAATAACCTAAAAAATATTGAGCGGTTGACCAAGAGGCCAAATCATATCCAGCGGCAGAGATTGTGAAGTAAGAAGAATCTAAACTATTGAAAATGTTTGAGAAGATACTATCCTGGAAATCAAGTTCTGAAGAAGATGTTGAATGAACCACATTATCTAAACCGAGATAGTATTGAGTTAATCTACCAACCGAATTCTCTCCATAGACGATTTCGCTTTGCGGTAAAACTCTCTCATCATAAGGGATAGTATAGGTTGAAGCTTCACTATAAGCTGTTTCACTATATTTTTTTACTGTTGTATAAATCATATCTTGCGACTCTGAGTTTGGTAAATTGATGAAGATGTATTCTTCAAGGCTTAAACTTTTATTAATACTTGCAAGACCTTGATTTAGTTCGGCTTCATTAAATGGAATACTATCTTGGGAACTTGATTCACTTACATCGGAACTTGAATCACTTACATTATCTCCGCCACAACTAGTTAAAGCAGCTACTGACAATAAAACTACCAATAAAGTTAATTTTTTCTTTTTCATTTTTTCCTCCTTTTAAGTAGTAATACTAAAGTATAGTGAATAGATTTTAGTCATTATGCAAATTTTTTTCAATGTATTTTTAAAAATAAAATAAAAAACTTAGTTTTTGTTTGCTATTTCATGAATTTATAGGATGAAAACTAAGTTTTAATTTTTAGTTAGTTGTGATAGAAACCATGCAAATTGCAGTATTCGTATGCATTGATAACCTTTTCGTTAGCTGAAATTACAAATGTAGCTTCTGGAGCGGTATTTGGCATTAAACGTTCCGTGTAAACATTTTTATCAGTGACAAGGATAATACATTCGATATAATGTTCATTTAACATTGGATGAGCAACTTCGCCGACTTTGACAACGACTTTATTACCTTCTACTGAAACTACAGGAATGTGTTTTTCTCCAACTCCTTCTCCTACATTTGCAGTTAAAAGAGTCATTTCTTGACCACAGCACATTGGGGCATTATCATTTTCACCAACAACCATGAAATTTCCACAAGAAGGGCAACGATAAAATAAATACTTCATAAATTTTTTCTCCATAGTTTTAAGTATAATATAACTTAAAAAAATTGACTAGTCATTTGCTCGATATTTTTATAACTAGACAAATTTAAATATAATCAAAATTTAAGAGGATATATTTATTTGAATTAGTTAAAATAGATTTAGAGAATGTCGAAAGGAAGGATATTAAAATGTGCACTGCAGCCACTTATAAAACTAAAGATCATTATTTTGGTCGCAATCTTGATTTAGAATTTTCTTATTATGAAACAGTTACTATAACCCCAAGAAATTATGAGTTTAAATTTCAAAAGCTACCTTCGTTAAAAAAACACTTTGCTATTATTGGAATGGCTTTTGTCAATAATAATTATCCACTTTATTACGATGCCACTAATGAAAAAGGTCTTAGCATGGCTGGACTAAATTTTCCAAATAATGCTCATTATTTTGATGTGATAGAGGGTAAAGATAATGTTGCTTCTTATGAATTGATTCCTTGGATTCTAGGACAATGTGAAAGCGTAAAAGAGGCTCGAAAACTTTTAGAAAAATTAAATTTAGCTAATTTAAATTTCAGCGAGCAATTACTTGCATCTCCTCTTCATTGGATAATTGCTGATCGTGAAGAATCACTTACGCTTGAATCTGTTAAAGAAGGATTAAAGATATATGAAAATCCAGTTGGAATTCTTACTAATAATCCACCATTTGATATTCAGCTATTCAATTTGAATAATTATATGCATTTAAGTACAGAACCAATAAAAAACACTTTTTCAAAAAATTTAAATCTTGATGCCTATAGTCGTGGTATGGGAGCAATAGGTATGCCAGGAGACCTTTCTTCTGCATCTCGTTTTGTAAAAGCAACATTTACTAAAATGAATTCGTTATCATCTGATCTCGAAAATGAAAGTGTAAGTCAATTTTTTCATATTTTAGGTTCAGTAGAACAACAAAGAGGTTGTGTACATATGGGCGAAGGAAAATACGAAATCACTATTTATAGTTCTTGCTGTAATGTTGATAAAGGTATTTATTACTATACAACTTATGATAATAGACAAATTAGTGCAGTTGACATGCATAAAGAAAATCTTGATGATGATAAATTAATATCATATGAATTGTTAAAAAAGCAAAATATTAAATTCCAAAACTAAAAAGTATTTTTAAATAGACCTTGATGCTCATTTTTAGAGATAGAAATCAAGGATAGTTTTATATATAATAATTAGTGTAGCATTAAAGTTTTTTGTGCGTTTGATAATTAATAGAAGGAGATTTAAGTCGTGAAATTTCGGAAGTCAAATTCTTCATCAAGTGTTGATAATATGTATAAGCTTGATGGTCGTGTACCTATTTCAAGAGCGCTTCCTTTAGGATTACAACATGTACTATCAATGTTTATTGCAAACATTACTCCAATTATGCTAATCGCAGGAATAGCGATATATAATGGTGTGAGTTTTACTGGAGTAGATGCAGCTAGACTAATTCAAGCAGCAATGGTTGTCGCAGGCATTGGAACACTTATTCAATTATTTCCAATTTGGAGAGTAGGAGCTAGATTGCCAGTCGTCATGGGTTTAAGTTTTACTTTTCTTGCAATTATGCAAACCTTAGCGGCACGTGACTATGGAATACTAGTCGGAGCAGTTATTGTCGGTGGCTGTATCGAAGGAGTTTTAGGACTGACTGCAAAATATTGGCGAAGATTCATATCTTCGATCGTTTGTGCGTGTGTTGTAATGACTACAGGTTTTAGTTTACTAAATACCGGTGCTACTTATTTTGCTTCAAGTGCAACATATGATATTGGTTCTTGGCAAAATCTAATTGTTGCTGCAATTACATTGCTTTCATGTTTGGTATTTAATGTTTTTGCAAAGGGATTTTGGAAGAATTTATATATTTTATTTGGTCTTGTAGTTGGATATATTGTCTCGATATTTTTCGGTATGGTTGATTTTAATAGTATTAAAGAAACAATCGACCAATTAGGTGTCATTTCATTTCCTCAATTATTTGCATATACTCCTAAATTTGATATCGGCGCTATTGTTTCTGTAACTTTAGTTTTCTTTGTTTCTGCAGCTGAAACTATTGGCGATACTACTGCTATTTGTACTGGAGCTTTAGGGCGTGATATCACTGAAAAAGAGATAACCGGTACGTTAGGTTGCAATGGATTTGTATCTGCTATATCTGGTGGAGTATTTGGATGCCCTCCAATTACTTCGTTTAGTCAAAATGTCGGTTTGGTTACTATGACAAAAGTTGTAAATCGCTTTACGATTATGTTTGGTGCTCTAATTTTAATCATTGCTGGTTTATTTCCACCTATAGGAGCATTTTTCTCAACGATGCCACAATGTGTGCTTGGAGGATGTTCTATAGTTATGTTTGGTGCTATTATTGTTTCTGGTATCAATATGTTTAGACAATGCAAAATGACACAGCGCAATACCATAATTGTTGCCGTTTCATTGTGCTTAGGCATCGGTGTTACTCAAGTCGGTGGTTTCTTTCAATATATGCCAGAATTAATAAGCGATATTTTTGCGAAAAATCCGGTGGCAGGAGTATTTGTTATTTCAATGATTTTATCTCTTGTAATGCCAAAAGATAAGGAAGATAAAGAGGATAATAAAAACTTACCATTATTAGATAATAATGCTTCAAATAATATTAATAAGCAAGAAAACTCTGAAGTTGTTATTGATTCTGTTGAGTAGAAATTGAATCATTAATTTGAATTGAATATATTTAAATAGAAAAACCTTCATAAGAGTAATAAGCGAGCTAACGTAACTGCAAGCGAATGTACGCAGTCTATAAACAAACAAAAACACCGAAGTCATGTGAAACCAGTGGTTAAAAAATTTATCAAATGAAAATTATCTATTTTGTTCCCAAAATTCAACCGCTCGATTAATCCAACCTTCAGCAATTGTGTTTTCTCCTAAACCAAATCCATGTGACAAACCTTCAAACACTTCAATTTTTGCGGGAATATTTAATTCTTGAAGTCTTTGAATTCGTCGCTCCATGCTAATATAACTTGCTATTCCATCATTTGTTCCTACACAACTATATGTTGGTGGATCATTGTCAACATCTGAATAACTAGTATATTGAATAATACAAACTGCAGGTTTTGGTAATTCTTTTTATTGCAAGAATAAAAGATGAAATTTATTTGAAAGATATTGATGGTCAATCTTTTTATGTCAAACGAAATTGGCTCTTGGAATGAAATTGAAAGAATATTTACCTAATTCTAAATTTTTTTATAAAATAATCATATTTTAAATGAACTAGTTAATTCTTCAATTATTCCAACATTTGTCACTAATATTACTATGAATATGATACAATGCTTGCAAGTGTATAAACATATAATAACTCAACTTGCGTGCCTAAATTATTCTCCCAAAAGGTAATTCATTCTCCCAAACGTGCGTAAATGGGAGTTTATTTGATTTTCACATAGTAAGTTGAACGCCCGCCACCACATTTCACAATTAATCCTTCATTACATAGTTGTTTTAAGGATGATTCGACTGAACTAGATCCTATCTCGGGATTCCAGGATGTCGCTTTTGGTGAATTTACCAATCTTCTGACTAACAGCATTTTTTACCATTTCAAGTGCAGAAAGTTTTTTGGAAATGACATTTACTCTATCCTCAAAATCACGATAAGCGGCTAAGATAGTACCAAGTAAATACTTGACGAAAGCAGTATCATCGTTGTTTTCTTCGTGCCACCCATTTGAACTTTCGCTTAAAGCTTGATAGTATTCTTGAAGTTGAATATAAAGCAACCCTGATAATCAATGCAATCTCTTCATCATCAATAAAAGTTGATTTAAATAGGCAAATTTTTCACCTTTTTTATCTTTGTCTATTTAACTGCCATTTTAATGTAAAAACAAGTTGACTATGAAATCAACTTGTGTGATTGCAATAGACAAAAAGTATTATTTGAATGCAACGCTTTTTTTATTCAGAGTGATTTTTTTGTGATATAAATTTTTTTATTAAGCTTTTTAGCATAGTCTATTTCTTTTAAATCAGATTCATCAATCGTCGCCACCCTGATTTAATGCATCAAAAAAGTTTCTAAAAAAATGCAATTTCTGCATCTCCTAAGCCATTCTTTTCTTTAAAAATACCTATATGCTGGGTATCGAACCTTATAAATAAAAAAATTGATACTAGAAATAATAAACTTCATTGTATCAATCTAGTTCTTTCAACATGGAGCGAGCGACGGGAATCGAACCCGCATAGCAACCTTGGCAAGGTTGTGTTCTACCACTGAACTACGCTCGCAATGTAGAAGCAATGTTTATTATATGAGTATTGTTTTATAAAGGCAATAGAAAAAATAAAAAATGTGAATTTTTGTTGATTATAAAAGCAAGTGCAACAAACAAAAATAGAAACGAGACGAATTGTTGTAAATAGAAATAAAATTACCGATACATTTAAATGCGACAAAAACAATAAATGTATCAGTATTTATTTTTATTAAAGATTATTTAGTTGCATTTTCAATAAATTCTTCGAATTCATCCAATGGCATATACCCCAATCTTCGATCAAGTTCCACACCATTTTTAAAAAGAATTATAAGTGGTATCGAAGTAACATTATATTCAAAAGCTAATTCATGTGCTTGATCGACATCAACTTTAATAACACTAATTTCTGGATGATTATCAATATATTCTTCGATAACTAAGGATAACATTCTACAAGGACTGCACCAGTTAGCAAAAAAATCCACTAAAGTGATACCATTCTTAATACTTTCATCAAATTTTTCCTTTTCTTGAATATGTTCAACCATTTAAAAACCTCCAACTATATAAATAATATATATTATTAAATATTATTTCACAAAATAACATTTCATATTAAAAGAGAAATGCTATATAAAATTAAAAGGTGAAGAGGATAAAAAACATATGATCCCCATTTGAAATATTTTGAATCGTAACCTTTTTTACCATTGTATAAAAGGATAAAGGGCATCGCTAAAATTGCAAATGCTTGGAAATCCATGTTAATAATCAACTCATTGTTTATTGCAAATAGAGGGATAAAATATAACACTAAAGTAAGCGTAATAAAATAAATGACACATGAGACGTTTTTCAAATTTCTAAAGTATGTAGAATTTAACAAGCTATCTTCATCTAATTCTTGATTTATTGCAGTAATTTTAACAACTAGTTTTGACAATAAATAGCAACAATAAAATCCGACAATAATAAATAAACCATAGATATTATAATCGGCATAAAAGGGAATTATTTTAAAAGCGATTAAAAATAAAATACTGCTCGGAATAATAGCAAGCAATTTATACCAACATTTTTTTTGAAGGAAATAAATTGTTAGGGCTGAAAAAGCTAGTGTAGTTACTGAGTTACCACCCAAATTATTATAGAAACCAAACATGAATGTTACGATATCAATTGTGAATGCGCATATAAACAATTGCAGTAAATATCGCTTTTGATTGCGGGTATGAACCATTCCTTCAACAATGAAAAAAGCAAAAAGTGGAAAAGAGATTCTACCGATTGTTCTGAAAATAACATAGAGTGAATCTCCGTTTTTGAGAAATATTACACCAATATGATCAATTAACATTGTAATCATTGCGATGAGTTTTAAAGTAAACCTATTAATAAATGATTTCATATACTGCTATTCAATAATCTTTATCTATAAAAGAGAACCATCAAAACGGAGAGCAAATTATTTGCCATATGCGCAATGTAAGATGTGGCTATAGAACCATTCTTTTCATATGCTCTACAAAGAACTAATCCACCGGCTATATATGATGGAAGTGCGATTAATTCGCTATATATATCATTTGTACCTATTGTTTTAAAGTTAAAATGAATTAATGCAAATACCATTCCTGCCAAAGTGTAAGCAAATAAACGATTTTTACGATAACAAAGTCCAAATAAACCGAATCGATATACTATTTCTTCAAACATTGGACCAATAATAACAACAATAACAAACATTAAAAATGGTTGGGAATTCACTAACGCTTCGATTAACCCTTGATTATCGTTTGTCGGAGCATTTGGGTAAATTATAGAAGCAAATAAGCTACAAAAGATATTTGCAAGCAATAGAATAACCGCATAGATAAAACCATCAGTTAAAGCTTCTTTTTTTGCGAATTGCTTAGTAACAACTTTTATCACACGTGGTCCAATTGTAGCTAATATAATTACAAAGGCGATTAGATATGAGATAAAGGAAGAATATGCATTATATTGCATTAATTCTTCTTGTGGCATATCAGCATAAACTAAATTCAAAGATGTAAAAATCACGCTAATAACAAGCGAAATAAGGTCTAATCCAATGATACCAACAAAAAACGTGATACTAAGAGATTCTTTAGTGGCATAAATTAGTTCACTTCTCTTGTCATTAAATTTTCGTATGAGTTCTTTAAAATTATTCATAATGTATGTGTATCACCAATTTAAGTATATAAAATAATGTTATAAAAACAAACTTTTATTTGCATTTTTTCCTCTAAAATTTTAACATATAGTATGTAGTAATATAATCAATTATATTATACTCCATGTTTTTGGACCGAAATTTATAATTAAAGGAGAAACATATGATATTGAGTAGCATTGCCAATTATAATGTCGAGAATTGGACTAATATTTTTAACTACATCTTTATAGGACTGATAGTTATTGTCGTATTAGCGGGTGTTGTTGGATTAATTAAAGGTGTATGGAAAACAACCTTTAAATTTGTCGTAATGACAATATTATTTATTTTAATTATCGTGCTTAATAGGCAAATAGCAATGGCTTATTGGAACTTGGATTTAGGTTTCTTAGAAAACTTTTCTATTGACTTAAAGTCGATGCTGCAACTTACTAGTTCTGATGCTACAACAGTTGGAGATCTCCTTTTTGATTATATTTTGTCTTTAGACAGTTCTCTTAGTATTATTGATAATCCTGATGTTGTTGATGTTGTTAATACTTTAGCGTTATCGATTCTATCTTTACTTTCTTTCATTGTTGACTTTATCTTAGTGTTAATAGTTGGTACTATTTTAAGTTTCCTTCTTTATCACTGTGCCTTCAAATTCTTAATTCCAAAAAGAATTCGTAAGAAAAAGAAACTGAGACCGCTTGGTGCTCTTGTCAATATGGTTCAATGGACTGCGATTTTATGTATTGGTTTTTCGCCATTAACATCTTTAGTTAATACTGTTAACGACACTTTTAAAGATGGTGAAAGAGTGGATCTTGATGATGATTTATACAATGCACTCATGAATTTCCTTGAAGGTTACAATAATTCAGTATTAGGTCAAACCTTAACTTCGGTAAGAACCGATGATGGGCGTACTTTAGATCTCGAATTCTTTGATTTCTTAACTACAACACAATTTGCGGATAATACTAATTTTGTCTTGAGTGAAACATTAGGATCATTATTGGATGCTGTAAATGGTATCTATCAATCCGGTAACACTATCGGAGAGGGAATGGATTTCTCTATGTTGCTTGAAAAAGAAATCATTTCAATGCTCGTTGATAAACTCGGTGGATTAAGTTTACTTCATCGTCTCCTTCCAATCGCTATCAGTTTAGCACTCAATATGGATGCTGTTAAAGAAAACATTGAAATCGATCCGAATTCATTAGATTTTAGCAATGTTGATTGGGAAGATGAACTTCATATGCTAAATGATGTTTATGATGTCTTATATGATATGAAGATTGTTCAAGGTGCTATAAATAACAACATTGATTTTGAAATAACAAGTGAACATCGTGAGTCGACCACTAAAGCTCTTGTCGCTATCGATAATTCTGAATTCTTTAAAGTGATTATGCCATCACTTATGAGTGCGCTTGCCAAATCGCAAATGATGAAAGATACCGGTATTGAACTTTCTTCCGATATTGAAGATTACACCGACATTAAATGGGGTCAAGAATTAGCGATTATCTTCAACAAGTTAGTGGATATCGATGATCTTTATAATTATAGATATAATCATCATTTCAATTGGAATTTTGGCGATTCTAATCTTCAAGAAGATATGATGAATCTCTTACTTGATGAAGAAGTTGCAAATGGTATTACTTACGTTGAAGAAGGAACATCATACTATCTTCGTGGAACTAAAGATATTTTAATCGGACATGAAACTGTAGCTTTAGCTGCAGAAACTTCGATTGATTATAATGTTATCTATAATAAAGGCCTACTAGATATGGATTTAATTTTCAATAATATTTCCGTGGTCTTTGATTCTTTGAAAAAAATTCCCGATTTAAAATCAATGTTAGAGCAAGCTAACTTAGATGAAACTATCTTTGATGAAATTCAAGATGAATTAAATAGTAAACTTGATTCACGTTTAGCTTATAAGAATGAGATTGCAGCTATTCTTGATTGTGCATGTATATTGATTAATAATCCAAATTTACCACTTACTGATGGTCAAATTGATTTTGAAAATGCGGTTCAAAGAAATGAAATTAGAAAATTAGCGATGCATATTGATGATAGCATTACTTTTACAAAGATTATTCCAAATGTTTTAGAATCGGTTTTAGATGCTGAAAAAGAAGTTGCTTTGGGTATTAAATATGGTGATTTAGACTTTAGAGTTCAAAAAATCGGTAGCGAATTAGTGAGCTTGATTGATATTTATGATAATGCTGAGCCATTGCTTGATGTCTTGAACGAACCAGGTGCCGACTTGCTAAAAGATTTAAATTTCGATGATTTACAAAATGTTTTATTAGGTATCTTTGATTCAGCGATTCTTAATCCAACCAAAAATGGAACAAACGCTAACTTTAAAACCGTTATCAGATACGTTTTTGAACAAGATACATTAAAAGATGTCGGTTTCATTTTAGATGAAAAAGTTTTGACAAACTTAGATACTTCAACTATCCACGGATGGAGAGATGAAATCAAGAGTCTTTGCTATGCGTTTAAATCTGTTCAAAATGCGGATAGTTTAATTGAGTTATTTAACTCAGACCAAACTAATGTTGAAATTACTTCAGTGGAACCAAATGATGTTAGAAATGTCTTTGATGCATTCGATCAAAGCCAAATCATAAAACCTTCAATCGGATCAATTTTAAATAAAAACTTGAAAGAATCTTTTGTTACTTTAGGTGGTGAAAATGTCGATTTTACCAGCGTTGAAGATTGGAGCCAAGAGGGTGAAAGCCTTGCGTTAATTATCGAATCAATTCGAGAAATAGCAAGAATTAATGGCGATGAATACATTTCACTTGATAAGATTGATTGGATTAACACTGATAGTGATAAACTTGAAAATCTCTTATTAGCACTTTATGACACTCAAACTTTAGGTGTTTATGAAGGATATGATGGAAACTTGCATGATAACTTTGCTGATATTATTTATACCATGTTGGTAGATGGTCTTGCAGAATATGCTCCTGAAGATTTGGATCGTGCAGCGATTAGAGAAGATTTTAACTTCCGTTTAGAGGCGGTCCGTGACAATAAAGAAGCTGAAGCTGATTGGATAGAAGAAATTGGAAAAATTAGAACTCTTGTCGATGACCTTAAGAATATTAAAGATGTTTTAGGAGAAGGTAATGATTTCAATATTGAAGCAGTCAGTGATAATGATTTGCGTAATATCTTAACTGATATTAATAAAATTTATCCACTTAGAACTTTCTTTCCAAATATGTTCCAACATCAACTTGATCAACTTCAAATCGACTTGATTGATGTTTCAAGCATTAAAGTTGAAGAAGTTATGTTACAAATGTACAACTATAAACATGAAAATAAAATAGTCTCTAATCGTGCCGAAGAAATTGAAAAACGTCAAGAAGAAATCGATTATCTTTGCGTCGATGCTATTTATAGATTGGTCGATAATGTAAATGATCTTCCAAGTGATTATGAAGCATTATCTCCATTAAAAGCGCTCGTCGATTTGAAACCATTATTTGAGAAAGAGGATTTGAATATTAATGATGTCACAAGCGATGAACTTGATAATCTCAAAAAGGTTCTAGAAGGTCTATATAGTTCAAAAATCTTTAACTATCAATACCAAGATGATAAAATTGAATTTTCATTCTTTGAAAATCTTCTTGATACTTTACTTGATAAGGCGACATTAACTCGTATAAGTGCTGAAGATTATGCTGCGATTGATCAATATCTAGATTCTGACTATATCGCTGATTCACATGAATTTGCGACTAAAGGTGAGATTACTCATTTCATCGAAGCTTTAAAATTTGTTATCAATAGCGATATTGGCGATAAGATAATTAATAATGAAGAGATTGCTTTAACATCAGTTGATGGTGATGAAGTGGCTTCGGTATTTCAATATTTTGATGAATCGCTAATATTAAGACCATCATTAGCACCTAAGATGAATGAGAACTTAAAACCGGAACTCGCAAAATTAGGAGCTGAAAACGCGAACTTCAATAAAGTTAAAAATTGGACTTTAGAAGGAGAAAAAATCGGAGATATCATTAAAAAATTACAAAATATTTTAGCTACCGATGAATTAGATGAAAATAATAAGGTTATCTATAAAGAATTTAATGAAGTCGATTGGTTTAATGTTGAAACCGATGATTTAAGATTCTTGATTAATCGTTTATATGACACTGAAGTATTAGGTGTTTACGATGGTCATGATAACTTTGCCGATATTGTTCATGAGATGTTAATTAACGCTATTAAAGATTATGGTTCTAACGACATGCAAGATGAAAATTCTGATTTAAGAAAACAGATCAAGAAGGATTTCATGTTCCGGTTAGAAACTAATCCAGATGCATACTGGAGAAACGAAGAAAATGCTAATGATGAAAATGCAGAAATCAATAAGATTTGCAAGTTATTTGACGAAATGAAGAGTATCAATAAAGCATATATTGATGGAAATTTAGATTTTGAAAAAATCGATGAAAATAATCTTAAGAATATGCTGTACGATGTCAATAGCATGTATACCTTAAGATCGTTCTTCCCAGAAATTATCAATTTCCAAATAAATCAATTAGATATTGGGTTAATTGATACTTCATTAATTATGACTGATGAAGTAATCAATAAAAAATATAACTATTGTTACGAGGGAAAGGAACGGGAAGTATCTACTCGTGAAGAGGAAATTGCAAAACGTAAAGTTGAAATTGATTACCTCGCAATCGATCCCAACGTTCGTATTATCGAAAATGAGGGAAAAAAAGTTCCAGAAGATTACGTAGAATTCTCACCATTAAAGGCATTTATTGATGCTAGAGATTTGTTCGGTCGTACAACGATAAATACAGATGATATTACAGAGCATCACACTGAATGTTTCGAAATAATTTTAAAGGGTATTTATAATTCGCGTATCTTTAATTATCACCAAATTGAAGAAATTGACCAATTATCATTCTTTGAAAGTATCTTTGATTTCATTCTTGACTCTGCGACACTAACTAAATTCACGCCAGATGAATATCGAAATATTGTTCCTTCTTATGTCGATGATAACTTTATTGAAAGTGAGAAAGATTTTGCCAATAAAGGTGAAATCACATACTTTATCGATGCGATTAGATATGTTCTCTTTGATGCTGAAAATACAAAGGATTTAATTATAACGGACAAAGATGTCGCTTTAACGGATCTTGATAGTACTGAAGTTAGAGAAATATTCAAAGCTATGGATAACTCTAACTTATTAAGACCATCTTTAGCTCCTAAAGTTAATGATAACATAAAACAACAACTTATTGATTTAGGTGCAACTGAAGCGGATTTCTATCAAGTAAAAGATTGGACAAGGGAAGGTAATTACTTAGGTAACATCATTGATTCAATGCAGAAAATTCTTGATAATGGTGATGGTACTTATGCTGATATTGGAAATATCAATTGGCTCGATGTTAATACAACTGATTTAGAAGAACTTTTAGTAAATCTTGCTCAAACTGAGGTGTTAGATGTTTATGAAGGTTCTGATTTAAAACTTCATGATAACTTTGCTGATATAATGCTTAATGTATTTTCTGATGTGCTTGAAAAATACTTTGAAAGAGATTATGCAGAAATAAATAATGACTTCTACTTTAGAGTTCCAGAAATAACTGGTCGTGAAAAAGAGGCTACTATAAATGTTAATTGGATTACTGTAAGTGCTATCGAGGGACAAATTATCGAGGGACAAATTCAGCGTATGATTACCGTTATTGATACTGCTAAAGAAAAAGGTTTAGTTGATGAAAACGGAACAATTAATATTAATTTAGTTGATGGTAATGCATTGTATGCTTTAATGAGCGATATGAATAATTGTTATGTTTTAAGAACGACATTTGCCAACATGATGTATTATGAATTACATGAAAATACTAAGTTGGGTGGAAGACTGAATGGATTAGATCAAAATAAAATTTATATTGATGTATTTAATTATGAATTCAATATGCTTTCAGAGCAATTTGAAGGCGAACGTTTCGCTCGTAGTGAAGAAATTGCCCTTAGACAAACTGAAATTGATGATTTATTCACTAATCCAGATTACAAAGAAGGAAGCGAAGACTGGAGAGGTAATAAAAATGTTAACGCTTACGATCAAATGCAAAAATTTGCTACCTTTATCGAAGAAGAAACTATAGATGGCAAGTTAATGACTTTAGATTCATTTAGTAAACCTATTGATGAAGAAAATAACATTACGGCACTTGATGCGTATGAAATTATTTTAAGAGCGTTACATAACTCCCGTATTTTTAATACGGCTAAAGACTTTAGTGGATTTGTTCGTGAAGATAGTAATGATAGCGTTGGGGATTTAACATTCTTTGAACAAGTGATACGTATTTTACTTGATGAATCAGGTTTGACTGATATGGCGTATGATACTGCAAACCCAACATATGATGATTTAGACAGGATGAGCGCTACAAATCGTATGAGTAAGAAGATCAAATATATTTCAGATGAAGAATTGAAAGAAAACTCATTTTACTGGTTTGCGGAAAATGAGCAGGACCCAGGTGTTGCTGATGATTTATTATTTACGATTAGAGAAATCATGGATATTGCACCAAATAACCTTGATTCAATTACTTCGTTAAGTAATGATAATATAGAATATATGCTTGATGCATTGAATAATGGCTTCCTCACTAATGAAGTAGTTACCGTAAGTTTAAAAAAGGTCTTTGAAAAGATTGGAATTGACGAATTTAGGATTGATTCTAAGGAAACGGAAACTGAGCTAGATTATTTCTACTATGAAAATCTATATTGTGGAGATGAACAAAAATATAAATTTTCAAGTTGGTCACAATTTGATACTAAGAAAAATGTGATGGGAGATGAAATCAACGCTATTATGGGTTTAATTAATAGATTTGAAGATGGAAAAGGTGCTGATAATTTCAATTACACTGAAATCGCTTTTGAAGATCTATTAGTACCACTTGGAAATTCTAAAATTCTAACTCCGATGAGAGCGGACTTTATCTATACAATGTTTGATAAGGCAGAACTTAGTAATTATATCAGTAATTCTAGTAAAGAATATCTTAATGATCCATTCCAAGAGGCTAAACAAAAAAGAGATATCTTAAAATATCTTGAAGAAGAGAAGATAAATTCACTTTGGGATTTTGAATCTTCTTGTTTGGATAACTTAGTTAAAACAATAGCTGATTTAAAGGGTATCGAAAACATTAAAGATTTTGCAAATAATGATACGGTCAATATTGGAAATATCGTTAAAGCTACATACGAAACTACAATAGACAAAGAGATATCACGTGGATATCTTGCTAGTGAACTAGTTTCGGGCTTCTTAAATGAAAAGTTGACTACAGAGTTGTACAATGGTCAAATTGTAATTGATTGGCGTCATGATGTTCCGTATGCAGAAAGTGTAAATTACTCTTACGAAATGTTTAACGATGTCGAAGCAGATGGTTTAAGTGGCTTAATCAGATTCGTTAATGCCTTCAATAAATATAAAACTAATGTTGAAAATGTTATTAAAGAATATCCACCACTTAACTCTCAAGGTAATCAAATCGCTATCGACGAATATAATGATTATTGTACTATTTTGGAAAATGAGGTCAGAGAATCCACGAGGATGATGGGATATAATGGTAATGCTTACGAAGGAAAAGATTCGGTCGATTCAATCGCGGCGACAAGATTATTTAATAGTTTCAAAGATGATATACCGAGTGTTAATATTTATAGTTCAACTATAGATTTAAAAGAAGTTATTGATCTTGACTACCAAGCTGATTCTTATGAAGAAAGAGGCGAACATTGGAGCAGTAATATTGATATATTAACTAAAGGAGCTAATCCTTACACGTTATTAGCTTAGTGGTTTAAAACTAAAAGAAGGAGTTTTGTCTCCTTCTTTTATTAAACTTAAGCTAGGAGTATGTTTTATGTATCGTATAAAAGAAGTTGTTGAAGATGAGATTGTTATGGATAAATCGCGATTTATTGCGACCTTTTTTCCGTTAGAAAATATCGAAGAAACTAAAAAATTTATAGATAATTTAAAAAATAAATATCCAAAAGCAAGGCATTATTGTTATGCCTACATATTTGATGAATATATGAAAAGTTCTGATGATGGCGAACCGAGTGGAACTGCGGGTCGTCCATTACTAGAATTCCTACTAAGAAATGATTTAGAACGGGTTTTACTAGTGGTAGTTAGGTATTTTGGAGGAGTAAAATTAGGTGCTTCTAATCTTTTAAGAACATATGTTAATTCGGCTGTAAATGCTTTTCAAAAAGTAACTTTATTAAAAAGAAGAGATTTTAAATGCTATCGGTTAACTTTCGATTATACATTACTCGGTGTTATACAAAACATATTACATAGAAATGACGCTATTCAAGAGTCGATTGTTTATCAAGAAAAGATTGTTCTTGATGTGGCATTAAATGATGGAGTAATTGACGAGATTATTAAGATAGGTAATGGACGAATTGAAGTAATACCAAGAGGCTATAAAAGTATTTATTTATAGTATTTTGATAAACTGTCAGTATTTAATGATTTGCTGAATTGATAGGAGTAAATTTTTGATAGTGCTGAAACTGGAACTATAGAACATTCCTGTTTTTTGATACTAAACGAGATTAATGTAATATTTCAAAAAAGAAATATGATATAATTCTTTCGAGGTAATAAATTATGGCAGAATGTACACATGATTGTAGTTCTTGTAGTGAAGCCTGTGCTTCTCGGATTACAAAGTTAGAATTAAACAAGAAATCAAAAATAGATAAAGTCATCGGTATCGTTTCTGGTAAAGGCGGTGTAGGAAAAAGTTTTATAAGTTCGCTTCTTGCAGTTGCTATGGCCAAAAAAGGATACAAGGTTGGTTTGATGGATGCAGATATTACAGGTCCTTCACTTCCGAAAAGTTTCGGTATCACCGATAAAGCTTATGGAACTGAAGAGATACTCTATCCACTTAAAAGCCATCATTTAGGAATAGATGTTATTTCTGCGAATATGTTATTAGAAAATGAAGATGATCCAATTTTATGGCGTGGTAGTTTAATTAGTTCTTTAGTATCACAATTTTATGCTTCGACATTATGGGGAGAAAAGGATTATCTATTCATTGATATGCCACCAGGAACCGGGGATGTTGCTTTGACTGTTTTTCAAAGTATTCCTTTACAAGGAATTGTGCTTGTTGCTACTCCTCAAGAATTGGTGAGTACTATTGTTAATAAAGCGGTTAGAATGGCCCGTGAAATGAATATACCAATCATCGGTGTTATCGAAAATATGTCGTATATTAAGTGTCCTCACTGTGATGAAAAGATTTATTTATATGGTAAAGACAAACTTGAAAAAGCATTAAAACCATATGGTGTTGATATCATTGCTAAATTACCATTAGATCCGGAATCTACACGTTTAATGGATGAAGGTAAAATTGAAACAATCGACACTTTAGTGGTTGAAGAAGTTATTAATAGAATTGAGAAATTATAATATGAAAGAGCAATATATTTTAAATCGACAACGTTTTATAGATAAGATGGAAAATCATAGTGCCTTGATATTGTTTTCCGGCGCTTTGAAATTGTCTTCATATGATGAATCATACCCATTTTTAGTCAATATGAATTTTTTCTATTTGACCGGAATTAAACAGGAAGAAAGCTATTTAATTATTACTAAAAATGATGATAAAATTGACACTAAATTATTTGTTTTAGATAATGATGAAAAACTTGCTCGCTGGATTGGATGGTATTTAACCCATGAAGAAGCTAGAAATTTATCTGGTATTAAGGAAATTGTTTCAGAAAAGGAATTTGCTAAAGAACTTCGCTTATTAAAAAATAGAAACGATATTAAAACTATTTATATCGATCAAGAAAAACAACAATTCCGTGGACAAGTAGATTTTTCTTTAGAGTTTAAAAAGAAGTTTAAAAATAGTGGTAAAAATATCGTGGATGCTTATCCTCTAATCATTTCTTTAAGAGCGATAAAATCTGAAAGTGAAATAGAAGCCATAAAGTATTCAATTGGTGTTACCAAAAGGGCTCTTGAAAAAGTGATGAAAAATCTTTCTTCTTTACCAAGCGAAAATGCTGTTCAAGCACTTTTTGAAAGTGAGATTAAAACCGATGCAAATGCGAATACGGCGTTTTCAACTATTGCTGCCGGCGGTGAAAATGCGACGATTTTGCATTATCACCAAAATACTGCTTTGTTAGAAAAAGAAAGTATGATTCTTTTAGATTTAGGAGCTGAAGTAAATCTTTATAACGCTGATATTTCTCGTACCTATCCAATCGATGGAAGATATCATGGATTAAATAAAACTATATATGAAATTGTTCTTGCTTGTAATAAATATATTATTGATTCTATAAAACCGGGTCTAAGCATTCTCGATCTTCAAAAGAAAACTATTGAATTTTTAACTGAAGCTTGTCTAGATGCAAAATTAATTGATGATCCTTTGGAAATTAAAGATATTTATTTCCACAGTGTTAGTCACCACTTAGGGCTTGATACCCACGATCCAATTTCTCGTGAATTACCTTTAGAAAAAGGAATGATTATTACCGTTGAACCAGGGTTATATTTCTCAAAATATGGTATCGGTGTAAGAATTGAAGATGACGTGTTAGTTACTGAAAAGGGGCATGAAGTTCTTTCAAAAGATATTATTAAAGAAGTAGCAGATATTGAAAATTATATGCGTTAATAAAATGGCTGATGAATGTAGTTGATATTTATATCATCAGCTTTTTATATGCTTGAATGTCGATTATTATAAATAATATTCTTATATTAGGGAAACAGGTGGTTCTTATAGATATTAGACTTTTTATACCATTTTCTATGAAAAATATAATGCCATAGTAACTAATGATTTTAATTTTGGTAAATCCCTTTAATTTTTCCAATATACATTTCATGATATTCATCACTAGAATGATAACAATTTTTAATTTCTTGATTAGCATTTTCTAATGGTAATGGTGTTTGATAAAAAGTATCACAAGTAATTACTAATTTTGCTTCTTTTAAATAAGGAACATCGTCTAAATGGTCAAGTGTTAATTTTGAAGTTTTAATTTTATCTTCATCCCGCTTTGAAACTGTTCCGAAATAATTTAGTAAAGAGCGATAACTTTCATCAAAGAAGCAAATTGAAAAACGTTTTGCGCTATCAAGCATATGTTTGCTATAACGGGTATTTCTTACATAAACAGTGGCTACATTGTTACGCCAAATAACACCCAAAGAGCCCCACGCAATTGTCATGGCATTAACTTCTTTTTCATCTTCAACGACAATCAAAGCCCATTCTTTACCGATAGAAGTAAAGGGGTTAATGCTAAAATCTTTAATATTCATTTTTTTCATAGTTTAGTCCTCATTGATATTATACTAATATTTTTCTATAAAATATATATTTACATTTTCTAAAAACTCCTTGTAAGATAAAAAAGGAGATAAAAAAATATGGATTATATATCGCTTAAAGAGAAACTTAATGAGTTGGGTGATCCAAATCTTGAGCAATTTCAAAAAAAGATAGTTTGTACAAAACTTAAAATTTATGGAGTAAGAACTCCGGATATGAGAAAGCTTGCTCGAGAAATATCAAAAAGGGATGAATTTTTATCATGGCCTAATTATGAAACATACGAAACAGCATTAATAATCGCTTTAGCGATGGCTTATTCAACAAAGACACTCGATGAAAAACTTGATTTCTTTTTTGATTTCTATAAAGATTGTGATTCGTGGGCTATTGTTGATTCGGTTGCGATGACAATGAAACTTAAAAAAGTACCATTCAAAGAAATAAAACCTAAATTGCTCCGCTTTATAAAATCAAAAGATACTTTCGTCCATCGCTTTGCCATTGTCGTGTTACTAAATTACTACTTAGACGAGCCAAATCTAAATACTATTTTTAAACTAATTAGTGACAAAGAGGATTATTATATTATGATGGCGGAAGCTTGGTTATTAGCTACGGCATATACAAAATGTCCTTCAATCACTTATGAGTATTTAAAAAACGCTAAGTTAAGTATGCCATTAAAGAAGAAGACATTACAAAAAATTAAAGATTCATATCGAATTAGTGATGAAAATAAACAAATAATTGCTGCTGTGTTACGTTAAAATCTTGTTAAATGCTTTATTTATAAATATAATTAAAGATGTATAAAAAAGGAGTTAAATACATGGAAAAAGGTTCTGGACTTCTAGTACATATATCATCGCTTCCAAGTAAGCATGGTATTGGTACATTCGGAAAAGAGGCTTATGCTTTTGTACGCTTTTTAAAAGCTGCAAAGCAAAAATATTGGCAACTATTGCCTCTTAATCCTACTGGATATGGAGATTCACCATATCAATCATTCTCGGCTTTCGCTATCAATCCTTATTTTATCGATCTGGACATTCTAGTTAAGCAAGGAATGTTAATGAAAGATGAGGTTAAAAAGATTAAAGGCGGAACAAATAAATTGTTTGTTGACTATGGTGTTGTCTATCAAGAACGTTTCGACGTTTTAAGATTAGCGTATAGTCGCGGTTATGAATCAAATGCCGAAAAGATTGAGAAATTCTATCGTAGAAACAAAAAATGGCTTGAAGATTATGCGATGTTCATGACAATTAAGAAATTACATAATGATGTTTGTTGGTTAGAATGGAAACGTGATTATCGCCTTCATAAGAGAAAAGCGGTAGCTAAAGCCAAAGAAGAAAATTTCGATGAATATAGATTCTGGATTTTTGTTCAATATTTAGCGTTTACTCAATATAAGAAATTGAAAAAATATGCTAAGAAAAAAGGTATTAAAATTATTGGTGATATGCCAATATACGTTTCTCTTGATTCCGCAGATGTTTGGGGTAATGCAAAATTATTCCAATTAAATGCTTCTAGAAGACCTACTAAGGTTGCGGGTGTACCACCGGATTTCTTCTCGGCGACAGGTCAATTATGGGGTAATCCAATTTACGATTATGAAAAGTGTAAAAAGACCAACTATTTATGGTGGCGTAGAAGAGTAAAATCTATGTCAAAATTATATGATTTACTCAGAATCGATCACTTCCGTGGCTTTGAATCATACTGGGCAATCCCATATGGTGAAGAAACTGCAATCAATGGTCAATGGGTAAAAGGTCCAGGTATGGATTTGTTTAATGCTATTAAAAAGGATTGTGGATCTTTACAAATTATCGCTGAAGACTTAGGTGTTATCACGAAAGAAGTAAGAATGCTCAAAAAGGAAACTGGATTCCCGGGATTAAAAATTTTCCAATTTGCATTTGATGATTACTATCGTTGCTTAAATGGAAACACCACTCATAATGAATGGGGCGAAGAGGTTCCTATTCCAGAAGAATACTATCAAGATGCCAAGCGTTTAAAAGAGGCAAAATTAACGAATGCTTTCTTACCGCATAATTACGAAAAGAATTGTATAGCATATATTGGAACCCATGATAATGATGTTATTACTAACTTTATTGAGGAACACCAAGATCAAATTCCGGCGATGATGGATTACTTGAAAATAAATAATCCGAAAGATGTAATCGATACCATGATCGGCTCTTTGATGAGAAGTAATGCTGATGTGGTTATCTTCCAACTTCAAGATGTCTTGAAACTTGATAAATATTCACGCATGAACACTCCAGGTGTTGCAGTTGGCAACTGGCAATTCAGATTTGATAAGAAGAAATTGGATTCATCATTTGCTCGTCATCTTGCTTGTTTAACAGAAGAAGCGGGTAGATAAATTAAAACAACGTATATGTAGAAAGGAATATATATGAATATTGAAGAAAGATTAAAAAAACTTTTCGATAAAACTATTAAAGGCAAGGAAATAAATCCTGACATGGAACTTAAAGAATTAGGCTTAGATTCCCTTGATACTGTTGAATTAATAATGGATATCGAAGAAGAATTTGGTATCGAATTCGAAAATGATGAGATGCTTGCCCTTAAGAAAGTTTCTGATGTTTTTAGTGCAATTGAATCAAAAATTCAAAAATAATAAAAACTAATAAAAACTTATTGCATTCAAAAAATCATTATGATATCATTCTACTTGCCTTGAAAAATGGCGAGTAGATAAATGCTTAGTTAGCTCAGTTGGCAGAGCAATCGGCTGTTAACCGATCGGTCGTAGGTTCGAGCCCTACACTAAGCGCCATTTGGCCCGTTGGAGAAGTGGCTTAACTCACATGCCTTTCACGCATGCATTCATGGGTTCGAATCCCGTACGGGTCACCAAACAAGCAATCAGCTCTAAAATTAGGGCTTTTTTTTATTTTTATAGATTTTTATGATTATTCCTAATCTTCTTGAGACCTAAAGTATATATCATTATTCTTTTAAAAATTGAATATAATAAAATCGCTGAAAATTTATGAAACTTATTGTTTTTGAATTGATTTACGAATCAAAACTGTCGCATTTAATTCTTTTGGTTGATTGAGATTATAGTTTTTATAGTTAAAAGCAATGAAGTTTTCATTCACATAATTATTTATCCATTCATTTAAAACACCAGCGTTTATTATATTCTTGACAATAATATCAACTTCGGTAATCTGTTGTTTTAAACTAGTGGAAAAGAATGATTCGGGATCATGAAAATTATTTGGGTCTTGAACAAATATCGGTCCTTTAGGAAGATGAGTAGTGTGACCTAAAAATAAGAAACCATTGAACCCTAAGTATTGATAGGTATCGCAATTATAGATTTTAAGAATAGTATCGATATATTGAGCATTTTCAATCATCACTTCTTCACGGCTTAAAACATGTTCATTGTAAGTGTATTCTGGTAATTCATAAATACCATGCGAAGCGCTAGAACCGCCTATAATTGTTGTTAAAAGGGCGATAAGCGGTAGCGCAACGTTTTGACTATTTAGTTTTTTCTCTATTCTTAAAGATAAAATCGCTTCAGATACTATTAGAAGGTATCCGAAGTAAAGTGGTATCGCAAATACAAAATGATGATTATAATATTGACCACCTAGACCGACAGAAAAACTGACACAATAAAAACTTAGCCAAAATACTAACGCAATCACAACTATCGAGATTGATTTAAAAATTGCTTTTTTTTGCTGCTTTGTAATTTGATATATGACTATTGCAAAGCTGCCTAATGCTAGACAAACAATTATAAAAGGTAATATTTGAGAAAACTTACTCAAATCATCAAAGAGACGTAGAAAGTTCTTTCCTCTATCGAAAGGACTTCCATATGTTCCAATATGGTTTTGAAACATGTTTGCGATATATATCGTTAGATAAGGAACTAATGAGTTAGTGCAAATCAATAAAAGTAAACCCATTAACCCACCATAAGAAAACGGTATTATAATTTTATAAAGCACATCTCGTAAAGAACGACAAAATAAGATAGCGGTTACTAAACCGACTAGGGCAAATGGTTCTTTGAACATCACTCCGATCATTAAAAATAGTCCAGAAACAATAAGAGAAGGTGAATACCATTTCTTATTTTTGCTATCTAAAAGATAGATAATTAACAAATAAATGATAATAAAAGCCGCACCAAAGTTTTCAACTTGTGCTTCACCACTTCTAATTTGGGTGTAAAGCATTAAGAGAATGCCACAAGGATAAGCGATTATTAAACTAAGTATTAATGATGTGATTGAACGATTTTCCGTTTTTAAAGTTTTTATAATTACAAATAAGGATGGTGAAAAACCGATTATTAATAAACATAGATAACAAACTACATTGCTTAGATGATAATTGCCAAACAGGGAATAAGAAAGTGACATTAAGAAGAAGACCATAGGTGGTTTATTCTCATAATATCCAGAATATAATGAATTTCCATATGAATAACCTTTTCCAACAACCCAATATAATACCGCATCATAAGTCATCGGGTTTTGCAGTTCATAGGATAATCTGAAAAATACTTTATTGGTCAGACATAGTTGAAGTATTAAAAACACAATACCGATAGAGAAGATTATAAATTGATTTAATGAAAGTTTGAATTTTAAAAGCATTTATATCACCTTTTTTAATTGTAAAAAATTAAATAATTGTTTTCAATTTTATAATAAAAGATAAGAAAATATATAAAAAAATTAATTTTTATTTCAAGCAATGTAAATTAATATTCTATGGGGGATTAAATTGTAGCAAATGTTTAGCAATTTCTTGGAGCGCTTATCAACATCAAAGCTTTCTTGAAAAAGTTGCGATACCTCGTCAATTTTCCCTTCAAATTCTTTTACTTGTTGAAAGTTGCCCCGCATCCGTGGTAAATTTCGATATTTATGTGTTTTATAAATGGTTTGATTATTCGATCGGAAGCAAGAAAATTCACTATTACCAAAAAAAAGAACGGAATGATCAAGGTCATCACGGGCATTAGACGATGCGGAAAAAGCTATCTGCTTTTTGAACTTTATCGCAATTATTTGTTGTCCGTCGGCGTCAAAGAAGAGAACATTATCATGCTCGCCCTTGATACGGTTCAAAATGCTTCGTTCAGAGATTCGATGAAACTGTCTGAATACATCACTTCCAAAGTCTCCAATAAGTCGCAGATGTACTATGTCTTTATCGACGAAATTCAGTATGCGATTAAGAAAGAAGAATTGAAAAGTGAAGAACCATTGCCGCTATATGGTGTTCTCAATGTTTTTTTGCACTTAGGCAATGTGGAGTCTATGTAACTTGCAGCAATTCCAAACTGCTCTCCAAAGATGTGATGACTGATTTCCGTGGGCGTGGCGATGAAGTGCGGGTATTTCCGCTCACTTTCAAAGAATATTACGACTTTGTCGGTGGCGATAAGACTGATGCCTTTGAGGAGTATTCGCTATACGGCGGATTGCCGTTTACGTTATCTCTACACGATGCGAGAGGGAAGATGAAGTACCTCGCCGATTTGTTTAAAGAGACCTATTTTAAGGACATTGAGGAGCGATATATCATCGAACTTCCCTAGGTGATAAAGATGCTCACCGATGACCTCTGTTCATCCGTCGGCTCGCTTGTCAATTCAAACAAAATTGCAAATACACTCCAATCGGTGCGCAAGACCAAAGTCACTTCCGAGACTATTTCCAAGTATCTTGAAGAGGCATTTTTGTTCAGCCATGCCAGCCGTTACGACGTTAAGGGAAAGCGATATTTTTCCTATCCTTCCAAGTACTATTGCACCGATATGGGGCTGCGAAATGCTCGGTTGAACTTCCGCCAAGACGAGGAGACTCACGTAATGGAAAATATTATTTTCAATGAGCTGATTGCCCGCGGGTATGCGGTGGATGTCGGCGTCGTTGAGGTGAGCGAATATGGAAAGAAAAAGCAATGTGAGATTGATTTTGTTGTCAATATGGGGCACAAAAACGGTATTATATCCAATCTGCGTATTGACTGGAGGATGAAGAAAAGCTCAATGCGGAACGCCATCCATTGCTTGCGATGAAGGACTTTTTCAAGAAGATTATCATAACCTATTCCCGAAGAAAGGCAAGTTATGACGAAAATGGCATAGTCTATATGGGACTGTACGACTTCTTGCTTGATAAAGATAGTTTGAATAAATAAATTGTAAAAACAATTAAAATAGATGAATTGATACGGGCAAAAAGTATCTTAGGTGTTTGATAAACTATGTAACAACGATTTATCCGAAGGTCTGCCCATCATCATCGAAGTCAAGTATAATCCAAGAAATATGAACTATACACCATTGATCGAAGATTCGAAATGTATCAGTTTGTACGTTATTTCATCCGACGAAAATGGCGCAAGGTGGAAAATAAGTGGCGAACGTGTCATTGTTTGGAGGCGGGAAACGATTTCCCAATGGGAAAAGCAATATCCCATTGATTTCTATGCTTACCACCTACAGACTCCCAAAGCATTGATGGAAAAAGGCGATTTGCTCGACTTCAAACAAAAAAACGAGAACAATAAAGAATTATTACGCAGGAGAATAAGAGAGGGAAACATTTTGTTCTCTCTCGGCGCAGGCGTCTCAATGGAACACGGTGCAAAAAACTGGGACAAATTGATTGAAGACTTTTATTCGGAAATTTCCAAGAAAGGAGAGATTGACAACGTCAATGCCGTTCAAAAGATGATTGGCGGAACAAGCATCATCAACGGACAATTTGCGCAGGACAATTTGCAAAATTTTATGGATAGTCTCTATAAGGGACTCTACGGAGTCAGCAAAAGAATGTCTTCGAATCCTGATACTTCTTTGCATTATATCACAAAGTTAGCTTCCCAACTGCGTAAAAACCCAAGATTCAATATTATTACCTATATTTATGACGACTTTCTCGAGCAGTTGTTGACGGCAGAAGGCGTATCTTTCAAGACATTATATTAAAGAAGAAGACTTACCTGATGACACGCATGTGTGCATCATCCGCATGGTTTTCTACCGGCAAGCGTAGGGAAGGGCGATTTTACGCAGTATAAAAGTCGATTGTGTTCGGCGAATCGGAGTATCACAAACTTTATAACAATCCGCTGTCATGGTCAATGGTTGTGCAACAATACCTCTACCGATATAATATATATTTATTTGTTGGATGTAGTTTGACGGATCCGAATTTAAGGCGAATTTTGGAAAACACGAAGGTCAAGGCAAAAACGCATTTTTCTTTGATGCTTACAAACAAGCTAACAAAAAAGACCAATTCATCATACACAAGCATTTTATGAAAATAGGGGTCGAATGTATTTGGTTTGATGAAATAGACGACTTGAAAGCTGCACTCGCCACATGGGCGAATGAAGAAAACGTAAAATGAACAATTTTAATCTTGTAACACAATCTACCAAGTCCACCGTGGCGGCTGAATATGAGCTCTCGGATTGTCGCACCGAAAGCTACTAGAGGGGAAGACTTGAAGCGAGAGTTTTTGCATCTTTTGGAAGATATGGGATACGAATATCTCTCAGTATTCACTCCGAAGAGGAGTTCATTTACAATCTTCGCAAATAGATTGAACTTCTCAACAATTACGAGTTTTCGGATATAGTGGGTTTTCAAAAACTGTATTGTAGGATAACGACGACACCGAGAAAAGCAAAAAGTAGACTTGTTGAAATCGAGAGGATCATAGTAAAACTCTATGAGGAAAAGGTCTGTGCTACGGAAAAAATGTCTAAAGAAAGATTTGAACTGCTTGCCGAGAACTACGAAGCGGAACAGGCAGATTTGAAAAAGATACTGGAAACGCTGAAAACGGCTCTCTCGGAAACGGAAGAAAATGAGAGCCACTCGGCAAAATTCATTGTTATGAGACAGAAAGTGAAAATTGTCTATAAGCTCGTAGGTGCGGTGAATAAACCGCAGTAACAAAAAACGTGCAATTACCTTGGGCATCAAAAAATCCCAAGGAAAATTATCACACTGTAAAAGATATTTAATTTATATTTTAATCAAGATTTTCAACAGTATAAAATTATCTAAATTTAAACGATATTAAAAAATTTAGTGGTTTTAATAATACTAATAGTGTGCTAAAATAATTTTAATGATGAAAGAAGGATTTAGCATGAAAAAAACAGTGATAATCATTGGAGCTGGTCCTGCAGGTTTGACTGCGGCTTATGAACTTTTAAAACAAAAAGATATTCACCCAATTATCTTAGAAGAAAGTGAATTTATAGGTGGTATCTCCAGAACAGCAACATATAATGGAAACCGCATGGATATCGGTGGTCATAGATTCTTTTCAAAAGATGATCGCGTGATGAAATTATGGAATGAACTGATGCCTTTACAAGGAGCACCATCAAAGGATGATATCGCTTTAGGTAATCAAAAAAAACTTGCTCAAGAAGGACCTGATCCGGAAAAAGATGAGCGTGTCATGCTTTTAAGAACAAGAGTTTCAAGAATTTTCTATCTTCGTAAATTCTTCGATTATCCAATTTCATTAAAATATCGTACTTTTGCTAATATGGGATTTTCTAGAACGATGAAAGCCGGATTTGGTTATATGGGTTCAATCTTACATAAACGTAAAGAAGATTCATTGGAAAATTTCTATATTAATCGCTTTGGTAAGCCTTTATATCAAATGTTTTTTGAGGATTATACTGAAAAATTATGGGGTGTTCATCCTCGTAATATCTCAGCTGATTGGGGCGCACAACGCGTTAAAGGATTGTCGCTATCAAAAGCGATTCTTAACGTTTTAAAAAAGCCATTTACTCGCTATTCAAAGAATCAAGAAACATCTTTAATTGAACAATTCTATTATCCTAAAAAGGGACCCGGTCAACTTTATGAGATTATGGCGGAAGATATTAGAAAACTCGGTGGCGAAATTATAATGGGCGCCAAAGTTGATAAGATTGTTTTAGATAGTGATAAAATCGTTTATGTTGAAGCGATGGTTAATGGTGAACGTAAAAGATTCGAAGGAGATTCCTTTATTTCTTCAATGCCTATAAAAGATTTAATAGAATCTTTAGGACAAGAAGTAGTTTCCAAAGATGTCTATAAAATTGCAACCGAACTTCCATATCGTGATTTTATTACAGTAGGTTTATTACTTGATAAACTCAAGATTAAAAATACTACAAAGATGAAAACCTTCAATAACATCGTTCCTGATTGTTGGATTTATGTCCAAGAACGTGATGTTAAATTAGGTAGAATTCAGGTATTTAATAACTGGTCTCCTTACATGGTTGAGGATTTTGAAAATAAAGTATGGATAGGCTTAGAATATTTTTGTTCGGAAGGCGACGATATGTGGAATTCCTCCGATAAAGATTTCATAGATTTTGCTATTGATGAACTTGTTAAGATAGATATTATTGAAGATAAAAAAGATGTATTAGATGCAACTCGTATCAAAGTAAAGAAAGCGTATCCTGCATATTTTGGCACTTACAAAGAATTTGATAAGGTTAAAACATACTTGAATACAATTGAAAATCTTTACTGTGTAGGTAGAAACGGACAACATCGTTATAACAATATGGATCATTCAATGGTAACGGCTATGGTTGCTAGTGAATTGATTATTACTGGCAATAATAATAAAGAGGCCCTTTGGAGCGTTAACACTGAAAAGAGTTATCACGAAACCAAAGAAGAATCAAAAAAAGGCAATTAATTTTAATGGACAAAAAAATACTTTATCAAAAAGTTAGACCTGTATTACTTGAGACATTACTCTATCTAGCGATTTTTATTATTATTCTTGTATCTTATACAATTTGTAAGCCACAATTTAATCTACTCGGAAGAAGAGGTATATTGGCACAAGCGATAATTGCGGTTTCGACAGTCGTTATTTTTAGTGTCGGTTTCTATTTAAAGCAAAAGGGTAAATTGACACATCGAAATTTAATTATTCTTTTCATCGCTTTAGGTTTTGTATTGCGGTTGGGTTATATGCTATATACACCATATGAAGCAAGACAACACGATACTTTCACTAATAACAATGATGGTCATCACTATTATGCTTACTTAATCTATTCAGAGTGGAAACTACCTGATTCAAATGTATATCAGTTTTATCATCCGCCACTAAATCCTTTTATTCAAGCGTTATTTATGCATTTTTACGAATGGATTGCAGGTATTTTACATATAGAAATTTTGACTGAAGCTGATCCGTATTGTCGTGCTCTTTATGGAAGTAATCAAATCTTAGCAACTTTATATTCGTTTATGACTATGATTGTTGCTTGTAAAACAATTAAGTTACTTGATATCAAAGGATTCTCTAGAGTACTAGCGTGTGCATTTATCGCATTATTTCCACGATTTATTCAACTTTCAGGTCAATTAAATAATGATATGTTGACAGTTCTACTATCATTTTTTGCATTATACTTTACTTTGAAATGGTGGAAGAATAAATCTTTTTTTACAATTATATGTCTTGCGATTTCTATTGGATTAGCGATGATGTCGAAACTTAGTGGCGCTACCATTTGCGTAACTACTGCAGTAATATTCATTATTGAATTTATTAAATCGATAAAGAGCAAAAATTCGAAAAATTTTTCTATAATTTGTTCGCAATATATTATATTTCTTCTAATTTGTGCTCCATTGGGGTTATGGTTTCAAGTTTACGCACATAATCGTTTCGGACAAGAATTAGGGTTTGTATTCTCAAATTTAAATAAAAACTTATATGTTGGTGATTATAACTTTCTTGAACGTTTCTTCCTTTTTGTTCCACCAAGTGATATGTTTGGTTCTATTTTCTGTCGCCCATTTGATAACTACAATTTGTTTAACTATGCGATAAGATCATCGATGTTTGGCGAATTCAGTTATTGGCAATCGGAACAATTTGCAGTTGTTTCAATCATTCTTGCTTACATTGCAGTGATGATGCTTACTGTTTCGGTAATCTATTATTTCTGTAAGAGCAGAAAACAAGATTTAGATAAGAAAATATTCTTAGGAACGTTATTTTTAGGACAGGCGCTTTCTTATATTTACTTCAATATCAAGATGCCATATGGTTGCACTATGGATTTCCGATACATTGTTCCTATCGTTCTTGCTTTAGCAGGATTTGTCGGGCTGTCTGATTCTAAACTAGCAGAAAGTGAAAAAACAAAAAAATTTGTACCTTATTTCCGTTTTGGAATTTTTGCTTTATTAGTAGCAACATCATTATTCTATACGGTGGCGATTTAGTAAGTTTTCAATAAAGAAATAGTAAGACATTAGTTTTGAAATTAAAAAAGGTTGTTATATTGACAACCTTTTTGTATTAACTAGGAAATTGTATTTTAATGAAAAAGACAAAAAAGAACTCAAAGATGAGTTGAAAAAATAAAAAATATTA
>CANQEO010000004.1 GCA_947595215.1 uncultured Bacilli bacterium | reverse complement strand
TTTATATCTTATTAAATTAAAAACTTGGATGCTAGTCCAAGTTCTTATCGATTGTTAAATCGATTTTGTTCTTTTTTTTTTTTACACAATTTAAAAAAAGTTATCTTTTAAATCTTTTAAAGTTTTATTTTTATTGTATTATATAAATATAGAATAATTTTAATTTTTTAATAACTAATTTGGAGGGTGCATGATAGATTTTCACACACATATTATTCCTAATATTGATGATGGTGCATATAATGATGCAATCGCACGTGAAATGATTGATGAAGAATTGCAAGATGAAGTGCACTCAATAATTCTTACACCACATATTAGATATAAAAGTGATGAGTTTTTATCATGTCAAAAGTTGGAAGATATATTCGAAGATTTTTATTACAAATTTAAAACAAAAGGTGTGGAATTCTTTCTTGGTGGAGAAATATATTATGTAGAAGGCGTAATAGATGCCCTATTAAAAAATGAAATTATGACTATTAATAAATCTAAGTATATTTTGATAGAATTTAATTTGTTTTATGAAATAAATAATATTAGAAATGTTATTGCCGATGTAGTTGCAAATGGATTTAAACCAATCCTTGCTCACCCAGAGCGTTACGCTTATGTTAATGTTGAAAAAATGCGAGAATATAGGGATTTGGGAGCAATTATTCAAATTGATTCATCAAGTATTCTTGGTGATTTTGGAAGGAAGCCTAAAAAGCTTGCACATAAATTATTAAAACGTGGATTAGTTGATCTTATTTCAAGTGATTGTCATTCGGTTGGAACGAGAAGACCGAATTTAAAAAGAACAGTTGAATACATCACAAAAAAATACGGTGAAGACACTGCAAAAACAATATTTGAAACTAATGCGAAACAAATATTGGAAGAAATTAAACAAAGATAAAAATAATGTTAATGATAAAATCCTTTAATGCGGCATTAAAGGTTGACAAAATGACACTTTTTTAGTATAAATGATTGTAGTAAAGGTTACGAAGATAAAGGTGTTGGTTTGTAATGAAAACTGAATTTGAACAAAATCTGGAGATCGGTGGTGGCATTGCTGTTAAAGAAATTGTTACATCCGATAGCCTTGAAATAGAAAAACAAGATATGAAAGTTATAAATGTGCGTGATGGAAAAGTCTATGCCTTTTTTAAGCGTGTTTTTGATATATTTTGTTCATTACTTGCGCTTATTATTCTTTCACCCATTTTGTTAATAGTAGGCATTTTAGTAAAGTGTACATCACGTGGTAAAATCATTTATACTTCAGATCGTGTTGGAAAAAATGGAAAAATATTTAAGTTCTATAAATTTCGCTCGATGAAACAAGGTGCTGAAGCTGAATTAGAAACCCTTTTGGATCAAAACGAAACGAAAGGAATTACATTTAAAATGAAAGATGATCCGCGTGTTACTGGATTTGGTAAATTTATCAGAAAGACATCCTTAGATGAATTACCGCAATTAGTAAATATTTTAAAAGGCGATATGTCTTTTGTAGGACCACGTCCTTGTACTGTGCGTGAATATAAACTTTATGGCGAATATGAAAAACAAAGACTTCTTGTTCCTCAAGGATTAACGGGAGAATGGCAAGTAAAAGGAAGAAGCAATACTACTTTTGAAGAAATGATTGATCTTGATTTAGACTATATTCAAAACAAAAGATCTTTCTGGTATGATATTAAATTGATTTTCATGACATTTGGCGCTGTTATAAAAGAAGAAGGAGCTAAATAATCATGAGGATTGCGATGATAGGTCACAAATACGTTCCATCACGTGAGGGTGGCATAGAAGTTGTAGTCGAAAATTTAGCTACTCATATGGTAGAAAAAGGTCATGAGGTAACTTTATTTAATCGTAGGAGAAAAGAGTATAAAAAAATCAGTGAATACAAAGGTTGTAAAATAGAAAATATTTTCACAGTTAATAAAAAATCTTTAGATGCGATAGTCTATGCTTTTTTTGCTACTTTAAAAGCTCGTAAAATGGCTAAAAAAGGTAAATTTGATGTGCTTCATTTTCACGCTGAAGGACCATGTTTTTTCCTAAACTTACTTTCAAGAAAAAAAAATAGAAATTATAAAATTGTGGTTACAATTCATGGTTTAGACTGGCAGCGTGGTAAATGGGGTGGATTTGCCACTAAAATATTAAAAAAAGCAGAGAAAAGAATTGCTAAATACGCTGATGAAATAATCGTATTATCGAAAAATAATAAAACATATTTTAGAGATATGTATAATCGCAATGTTAAGTTTATACCTAATGGTGTCGATAAACCAACTTTAGTTCCTGCACAAATAATAAACGATAAATATCAGCTTACTAAAAATTCATATATACTATTTTTAGCGCGTATTGTTCCGGAAAAAGGACTACACTACTTAATTGATGCATGGAAGTTAGTAAAAGAACAAATTAATAATACTGATAAAAAATTAGTGATAGCTGGAGATCAATCACATTCAAGTGAGTATTTTTCTAATTTGATGGATAAGATTAAAGATGATGATTCGATTATTACTACAGGTCATGTAGAAGGGCAAGAACTTGCAGAACTCTTTTCTAATGCCTACTTATATGTTCTTCCTTCGGATATTGAGGGAATGCCGATGAGTCTTTTAGAAGCTATAAGTTATGGAAACGTTTGCTTAGTTTCGGATATTCCTGAAAATACAGAAGTAATCAATGAGGATTGTTTTGTTTTTAAACATGGTGATGTTGATCGATTGAGACATCAAATTAAAAAAATTATAAATTTAAATCTTACTACTCATGAAAATATGGTTGTTCCATATTCTTGGGATGATGTCGTAGAGCAAACGATAGAAATATATAAGGAGTAAATAATATGAAAGTGTTACTTGTAAATAAATTTCATTATATGAAAGGTGGCTCTGAAAAGTATTATTTTACTTTAGCTGATGCATTTAAACAAAAAGGACATGAAGTCATTTTTTTTGCCATGAAAGATGAAAAAAATTTTCCGTGTGATCAAGAAAAATATTTTGTAGAAAACTCTTCTAAAGATGGTGGAATAAAATCTAAGTTAAAAATGATTACTCACCTTGTTTATTCAAAAGAGGCTTACTCCAAGATGAAAGAACTATTGATAAAAGAAAATCCTGATTTAGTCATATTAAACTTAGTTCATAAACAAATAACATGTTCTATTATTGATGCTATTAAAGAATATAATAAAAATTTACCTATTTTTTGGACAATGCATGATTTGATTTGTGTATGCCCTTCTTATACGATGTTAGATGGAAATGGAAATATTTGTGAAGAATGTTTAGATGGTAATTTTAAACACTGTTTTGATAAAAAGTGTATTCATGGATCAAAATTAATGAGTTATCTCTCCGCATATGAAGCAAATAAAATCAAACAAAAAAACTGGTATAATAAAATAGATTTATTTATTTGTCCTTCTGAATTTTATAAAAATATGTTGGAAAAGGCTAATTTTACGTCATCGAAAATTGTTTGTATGCGGAATCCCTTACCATTAGATTCTAAATATGAAATAAATGATTATGATGAGGGTTATATTCTTTATTTTGGTAGACTATCTTATGAAAAAGGTGTTAAATCGCTTATTAATGCGATGAAAAGTATTAATTATAAACTTTTTATAGTTGGAACAGGCCCCATTGAAGAAGAATTAAAAAGATTTGTTGAAGTTAATAAAATAGGCAATGTTGAATTCAAAGGATTTCAAACTGGAGAAGCTCTTACTAATTATATTAAGGGCTCAAGATGTGTTGTTTTACCTAGCGAATGGTATGAAAATGGACCATATTCTGCAATGGAAGCTATGGCTTTAGGGAAACCTTTAATTGTATCTAATATAGGTGGATTACCTGAATTGGTGGATAATGGAAAAAATGGATATATATATTCCAAAATCGATGAATTACCTAAACTATTAGCTAAAATTATAAAAATTGATAATGCTGAGTATAAAAAAATGTGTGAATCATCTATGATTATAGCTAAGAGCTTTTTTGATGGCGAAAAGTATATAGATGATTTAGAAAGTTGGTACAACGATGTCTTATAATGTAGAAATCACGAAAAAAATTCAACAGCATGCACTTGAAATAATGAAAGCTGTTCATAAGGCATGTGTGGAAAATGGTATAAAGTATTATCTTGCAGAGGGTTCGGTTCTTGGAGCAATAAGACATGATGGCTTTATTCCATGGGATGATGATTTGGATATTATGATGTTTAGGGAAGATTACGAAAGATTTATCCGTCTTTCCAATGATATACTTCCAGATAACTTATATGTTCAAACTCCAGATAACCAAAAGTATTCTCATAACATGTTTGTGAAAGTTAGAGAGAAGAATACTTTATATGAGGAAGAGTTTAATAAAGATAGAAATTATCCAAGAGGAATTTTTATTGATGTCTTTCCGATAGATTATGTAAAGGAGAATTCTCTTTGGTTTAGAATAAAAATGAAAATAGTTTTTATATTGAAAAAAATGTATTTTTTTCAAAGATATAAAAATGCTAATATTGTATATAAGTTTATAGCGCATCTTTTACCGCATAAATTATGTTATAAATGGACAAAGAAATTAACTAGAAATACGAAGCCTTCGAAGTATTGTATTAATTCATTATCAAATTATAAATGGACAAAGCAATTTAGAAGTGTAGACATTCTAGGAAATGGAACATTGCATAAATTCGAAGATGTTGAATTTTTTGTTCCTGAAAAAGCGGATGAATATTTAAGTCAGATTTATAAAGATTATATGCAATTACCACCTGAAGAACAAAGAGGAGTTCAACATACAGTTGTAAGAGTTTTATTTGACTATGATGACTCTAAATACTTTAAAAAATAAAAAGGAGTAAACAATGAAAAAATTAAATGGAACAGTTATTGTAACTTATAGATGTAATGCTAGGTGCACGATGTGTAATCGTTATAAAGCACCATCTTTACCGGAAGAAGAATTATCAATTGAAACTATAAAAAAATTACCTCCAATGTATTTTACAAATATTACAGGCGGCGAACCTTTTATACGTCAAGATTTAAAAGAGATCGTTAGAGAATTATATAAAAAATCAGATCGTATTGTTATTTCTACAAATGGTTTTTTTACTGATAGAATTATTGATTTATGTAATGAATTTCCTAATGTTGGTATCCGTATTTCAATTGAAGGTTTAGAAGAGACTAATAACTCTATTAGAGGTCTTCCAGATGGGTTTAATCGTGGATATAATACCTTGAAGAAATTAGTTGAAATGAAACATCCAGATGTTGGATTTGGTATGACTGTGCAAGATTGTAATGCTAAAGATTTAGTGGCCTTATATAAAAAGAGCGAAGAGCTTAATATGGAATTTGCAACTGCTTCATTACATAACTCATTCTATTTTGTAGAAGCTAAAAATATCATACATGATAGAATGATGGTTGCTCAAAATTTTGAAGATTTAATTAATGAATTACTTAAATCAAATTCCCCAAAGAAATGGTTTAGAGCGTATTTTAACCATGGTTTAATTAATTACATATTCGGTCAAAAGAGACTTTTACAATGTGATATGTCTTTTGATACTTTCTTTATTGATCCATATGGTGATGTAATGCCATGTAATGGAACTAAAGATAAAGAGGTTATGGGTAATTTAAATAATCAAACCTGGGATGAATTATGGAATTCTTCTCAAGCTGATGAGGTAAGAAAGAAAGTCAGATGCTGTGATCGTAATTGCTGGATGATTGGTTCTGTTTCTCCTGCAATGAAAAAATATATTTGGAAACCGGCTTTTTGGGTTATCAAGCATAAATTTTTAAGATTTTTCAAAAAGAAGAAATATTCAATGTTTGAAAATAAGATTGTTAGAGATTATAGAGATGGAAAAGTGTCTAAAGAAGATTTAGATAAACTTTCAACATGTGATATGTGTGCTGTAATCAATGATGGACTTTCCGATGCCTCTAAAGAGTTACTAAAAACAACAAGTGGAGAAGAATTTGTTAACAAAAGTATAAATGATAATTAAAAACCTTATTTAAAAATCATCATATCATTAAATATCTAAAGGGTGTATGTTCTTTATGTGGAGGAATAACAATGAAAAATATTTTGTTCGTTATATATAATCTAACTTCCGGTGGCGCTGAAAGAAGTCTTGTAAATTTACTAAATGAAATTGATTACTCAAAGTATAATATTTCTTTATTAATGTTTGAGAAGAAAGGTATTTATTTAAATCAAGTTCCACAACAAGTTAAAATTAAAAAATCTCCTTATTTCCTTAAAGGGTTTTATAATAAGATTTCTTTTCTTAAAGTATGGTATTACCCAGCTTATTTACTTAAACTTATTTTCTCATTATTTACTAAATTAATTATCAAAGATCCAAAAGAATATAGACATGTTAGATGGAATAAATTTTATAAAAAAATTATTCCTTCACATAAAGAAAATTATGATCTTGTATGTGGATATATTGGTGCTGATGTAACTTACTTTGTAGCGGATAAAATCCCGAACGCTGCAAAAAAGTTGAGTTGGAATCATAATGAATATAGTACCGAAAGATATTGTCTAGAGTCGGATAAATATTATATTCAGTATTTTGATAAAATTATTACTATTTCAAATAAATGCAAGGAAGCTTTAATAAAAAATTTCCCCGAACATGAGAAAAAAATTATCATGATTCCTAATTTGAATTCTGCCGAATTAATAAAAAAACGTTCTGATTTATATTATCCGGATGAGTTTAATGTTGATTTCATGAAACTTATATCAATTGGTAGATTGGAAGAACAAAAAAATTTCGATTTAGCAATTGATACAGCTATAGAATTAAATAAAAATAATTTTGAATTTAGGTGGGTTATAATAGGTATTGGATCTAAATTCAAATATTTTAAGAGAAGAATAAAAGCATATAAGTTGAAAGATAAAGTTTTTTTAGTTGGTCAAAAAGATAATCCGTATCCATATATCAAAAATGCTGATATTTTTGTTCAAACATCATTATATGAGGGTAAGTCTGTTGCACTTGATGAGGCGAAAATTCTTGCTACACCAATAGTATCCACTAATTATTTGACTGTAAAAGATCAAATTTCTAATGATTTTGGATACATAGTTGACTTTGACCCTAAAAAAATTGCTGAATGTATTATGAATATTCAAAATTCTAAAGATTATAGTGAAAAGAAAAATTATCTTAAAAATAACAAATTTGATAATTCTGAAATGATAAAAGATTATTATAAATTGTTTGAATTATAGATTTGTTTTTGAGGATAATATGTATTTAAGTGTAAAAAAAATGTAATTATTTATAGCGGAGGATAAAAGATGAAAAACGTTGTTCTAGTTGATTATAAAAGTAAATCCGATAGAAATTTTACCGAGTATTTGAATTTAGAAACACAACTTGATTTTGAAGAAGTTTCTTGTGTATCAAATGGCACGCAAAAAGGATTTCTCAAAAAATTTATAAGATATTTTAAATATTTCTTTTTCCCATTCAAGATTTTTATGAAAAGAAAACATATCAATATAGTTGTAGCTTGGCAACAATTTTATGGGACTATTTTAGCGTTTTATTGTCGTTTATTCCATGTAAAAGTTTTTCCAAGAATCTATGTTATGTCATTTATTTATATACCTAAAAATGGAATTCTTGGAAAAATATATTTTAGATTTCTTCGAAAAACGATTTCATCTAAATATGTATTTAAAATTTGTGTTTACACAACTCAGGAAATAGAAAGATATTCAAATATTTTTTCTATCTCAAAAGATAAGTTTGTTTTTATACCTGATGGTGTTTCGAACGACCAAAAAAATATAATGTCGGTAGAAAAAAAGAATTACTATCTTTCGGCAGGTAGAACTAACAGAGACTATGATTTTTTAATTAATGCATGGCCTGAAAATGGACCACAATTATATATTTTATGTGATGTTTATAGCAAAAAAACAACAAAGGAGAATGTTAATATTCTTAGAAATGTATTTGGAGAATCGTATTTAAAAATGTTAAAAGAATGTAAAGCATTGATATTGACATTAGGAAATGAAAATGTATCTTCTGGTCAACTTTCTTTTATTAATGCTTTAAAAATGGAAAAAGCGATTATTGTAGTCGAAAATGAATGTATTAAAGATTATGCAGTTGACGGAGAAAATTGCATTATTGTAAAAAAGGATTCGCAAAGTTTTCAAGATTTAATTGGTAAAATTGAAACTGGAATGATTGATTTATCTCGTTTGGAAAATAAAGCATATAATTATTTTAAAAGTCATTTCACTATAGAAAATATGGCACAACAACTGGGTCAAATAATTAATGTTGATAGTAAATCATCTTAAAAAATGTTCTAGGAGTATAGATATATGAAAATTATTATTGTTGGGACTGGTTTTTCTGGAAGCATAATGGCAAGAAGGATTGCTGAAGAATTAAATTATGATGTGGAACTGATTGAAAAAAGAGATGTAGTTGGTGGCAACATGTATGATTATGAAGATGAGTATGGAATAATGGTGCAAAAATATGGACCACATTTTTTGAATACTAATAATTATTGGATAATTGATTATTTATCGAAATATTCTGAAATGATTCCATACAATTGCAGTTTGCTTAGTTACATCGATGATAAATATGTAAGATTGCCATATAATTTTACATCGATACAACAGCTTGTTGGTTACAAAGAATCTGAATCGATTATTAAGGATATGAGAACTCTTTTTAAAGGAAGAGATAGAGTTACAATGTATGAACTATTAGAGTGTGGAAATGAGAACATTGTACATTTTGCAAATTTATTATATGAGAAAGCATTTAAGACATATAGTTCCAAACAATGGGGAATCCCAATTGATCAAATTGATAGGAGTGTTATTAATAGAGTTCAATTTTGTATTGGGTTTGATTCGCGATATTTAAATAAAGATTTTCAATTTTTGCCAAAAAACGGATTTAGTGCTTTGTTTTTAAATATGTTAAATCACGAAAAGATTCACCTGCATACTAGTGTTGATGCAATTGAACATATTAGATTCTTAGATGAAAAAGTGCTTTTTGATGAAGAAGAAGTGGATTTGCTAATTTATACTGGTGGTATAGATGAGTTATTTAATTTTAAATTTGGTAAGCTACCTTATCGAACATTAGAATTTAAGCATCAGTATTATAAATGTGATAAATATTTGCCGTGTGAGATTATTTCTTATCCGCAGGCAAAAGGCTATACACGAAGTACTGAATATAAATATTTTAGTTTTAATTGCTCCAATAAATCGGATACAGTAGTGGTAACAGAATATCCTCATGACTATGATATATCTAATCCCAAAAGAAATATCCCATGTTACCCTGTAATAAATAAAACTAATATGGATATTTATGAAAAATATTACAATGAGTCAAAAAAATATCATAATATCTTTTTATGTGGACGTTTAGCTGAATATAAATATTATAATATGGATTTGGTTATAGAAAGTACTTTTCAAAAGTTTGAAATTATAAAAAAATATTTAGAAGATAAACTAAAATAAAATATTTCTATATATTTGCTTTGAATTGTTGATTATTTTATTTTTTATACAAAGATTAGTCTAATTATGATACATTAATATTGATTATGTGTACAAAATGGAGGAAATGAATATGAAAGGAATTATATTAGCTGGTGGATCTGGAACTAGACTTTACCCATTAACACTGGTTACTTCGAAACAATTATTACCGGTTTACGACAAACCTATGATTTATTATCCATTAAGTACTTTGATGATGGCTGGCATTAAAGATATTTTAATTATTTCTACTCCAACGGATACTCCTCGCTTTCAAGCATTATTAGGAGACGGTTCTAAGTTTGGAATAAATTTATCGTATGCAATACAACCTTCTCCTGATGGATTAGCACAAGCTTTTATTATTGGAGAAGAGTTTATTGGAGATGATTCTTGTGCACTGATATTAGGAGATAATATCTTCTATGGTGCAGGATTAATTAAACATTTAAAAAATTCTGTATCAAGAGCGAATGAGGATTGTGCTACTATTTATGGATACTTTGTTAAAGACCCAGAAAGATATGGGATTGTTGAATTGGATGAGAATAATAATGCAATCTCTATTGAAGAAAAACCAAAAAATCCTAAATCGAATTATTGTGTTACAGGATTATACTTTTATCCAAAAGGAGTCACCAAATTAGCTAAGTCGGTTCCGCTTTCTGAAAGAGGGGAGTATGAAATTACATCTTTGAATAATATGTATCTTGAACAAAATAAATTACATGTTACTACTCTTGGAAGAGGATATTCTTGGTTAGATACTGGAACGCATGAATCTTTGGTTGATGCATCTAACTATATTAAAATTTTAGAGGATCATCAAGGAATAAAAGTGTGCTGTCCTGAAGAAATTGCATACAAAAACGGATGGATTACCAAAGATCAATTAATAGAAATTGGAAAGTCAATGGCGAAAAACCAATATGGAGAGCATTTACTTAACGTTGCAAAAGGAAAAATTATTTATTAAAAGGTTTCAATATGCGAGATATAATAAGAAAAATAGTTTATTCTTGGTCCAATATAAAAGGTATTAATTCTATCGATAATATCCTAGACTGGGTTGATGAAAAGAATAAGAATACGCAAGTACTAATAGATAAAATTTCTTTTGATGCATGCAATCAATGGTTTTATGATGATAAAACCGGAAAAATTGTTAATAAAAATAGCAGTTTCTTTTCAATTACAGGTTTAAAAATTAAAAATGATGATAAAATAGTTGTCTCACAACCAATTATCATACAAGATGAGATTGGTTTTTTAGGCATCATATGTAAAGAAATTAATGGAACTATTCATTTTTTGATGCAAGCAAAGATTGAACCAGGTAATTTAAATAAAATACAAATTTCACCAACTATTCAAGCAACTAAATCTAATTTTACTCAAAAGCATGGAGGTAATCGTCCTGCATACTTAGATTACTTTATTAATGCCGCAAACTATAAAATAATTGTTGATCAAATTCAATCTGAACAAGGAGCAAGATTTCTAAAAAAGAGAAATAGAAATATTATAATTTATGTTGATGAAGATATAGAAGTTTTGCCTTCACATAAATGGATGACATTGGGACAGATAAAAAAACTAATGAAAATTGATAATTTAGTTAATATGGATACTAGAACTGTATTGTCTTGCATTCCTTATAGTCTTTACGGTATAAAATATGCTGAAGTAGAACAGTTATTTAGCGATAAAGAGTTATGTCGTTCAATATTTAATGAAGATGATGAAAATATTGTTTCTACAATTTATCATTATGTTAATGATTTTAAAATGTTTAGTAATTTTTCTACGGAATTAGTACCTTTATTTTCATTATCCAATTGGAAAATGTCAGATAATGAATTTTCATGTTTAAGCAACTACCATTTTAAAGTTGTATTTTGTGATATTTCAATAGAAGGAAGAGAAGTTAAACATTGGCAGCAGCCATTGTTCGAAGCTAATGGAATTGCGATGTTTGGATTAATAACTAGAAAGAACAATGGCAAGAGAGAATTTCTAGTTCACGCTAAGCATGAGGTCGGAAATTTAGATTTAATTGAACTGGGTCCTAGCGTTCAATTAGAAGCAAATGAAATTGTTAAAAACAATATTGAAGAAATGTTTTGTAAATTGATAGATGATAAACATGTTATTCATGATGTATTGCTGTCAGAAGAGGGCGGAAGATTCTATCATGAACAAAATAGAAATATCATTATTGAAGTTGCAAAAGAAGAAATTACTTCCATGCCCGAAGGATATTTTTGGGTAGATTATCGCACACTAAATCTATTGCAACAAGTTAATAATACTTTAAATATTCAATTGAGAAATCTGTTATCTTTATTGGAGGTATAATATGACAAAAATAAGATTAGCAATTCTATGCCCTTCTGAAATTGCATTCAGAAGATTTATGCCCGCTCTAAAAAAAGTAGAAGATATAGAATATATCGGTATTGCTGCTGCAAACGAAGAAGAATGGTTTGGAAAAACCTCTCCCAACAATGATTTAAATATCTTAAAAATAGAGTATGATAAAGCATTAAAATTTAAAGAATCATATGGTGGAGAAATATTTGATAGTTACGAATCATTATTAAAGAGTGATAAAATAGATGCAGTATATATTCCATTACCACCTGCGCTTCACTTTAAATGGGCGAAATTGGCTCTAGAAAATGGTAAGCATGTTTTTGTTGAAAAACCATCGACTACACAATTAACAGATACTACAGAATTAGTCGATATTGCAAAAGAAAATAAGTTAGCTCTCCACGAAAATTATATGTTTAATTTCCATAGTCAAATAGAATTTATTGAAAATGAAATAAGGAAAGAATCGTTCGGAAGTACAAGGTTAATTAGAATTGCTTTTGGCTTTCCATTTAGAGGAAAAAATGATTTTCGATACAATAAAAATCTAGGTGGTGGTGCATTATTAGATTGTGGTGGCTATACCTTAAAATTAGCAACACGACTATTAGGTTCATCAGCTAGATTGGTAACGCATCAATTAAATTATGTAGATAATTTTGATGTCGATATATATGGTAGTGGTACACTAGTAAATGATGAAGGAACTATTTGTCAAGTATCTTTCGGAATGGACAATTCTTACAAATGTGAACTAGAAATTTGGGGATCAAAAGGAACTATTTACACAAATAGAATATTAACTGCTCCTGATAATTTTGAGCCTTTAGTCACAATAACATTAGGAAATGAAACAAATAAAGTAAAACTTCCTGCCGACGATTCTTTTAGAAAATCAATAGAACACTTTATAAAATGTATTTATGATGATAAAATTAGAGATGAAAATTATAAAAATTTAGTTATTCAATCTAAGTTAGTAGATGAATTTAAGGAGGACATTTAAAATGGGTGCTAAAATTACAGAAATTGGATTAGGTGTAAAAGTTATCGAACCGGATTATTTTGAAGATTATCGCGGATATTATAGTGAAGTTTATTCGAAAAGAACGTTATTAAATCTGGGGATAAATTTGGATTTTGTCCAAGATAATCATTCATATTCAATAAAAAAGGGTACTATTCGCGGTATTCATTTTCAAAACAATCCTGTTCCTCAAGCAAAGTTAGTACGTTGCACCAATGGAAAAGTAATGGATTATGCTGTTGATTTAAGAAAAGATTCACCTACTTTTAAAAAGTGGGTTTGTGTCGAATTAAGTAAAGAAAATAGAAAACAAATCCTTATTCCATCGGGTTTTGGTCATGCTTTTATAACTTTGGTTGATGAGTGTGAAGTTCTTTACAAAGTTGATGGACTCTATGAACCTAAACTTGATCGTTCTATAAAATGGGATGATCCTGAGATTAATATTCCTTGGGGTTGTGATAATCCGATTGTTTCACAAAAGGATATTACCGCTCCTTATTTAAAAGATAGCGATGTCAATTTTACCATGAAGGAAAATAATTAAATGAAAGCGGTTTGTGTAACTGGTGCAACTGGATTTATTGGGTCTCGCTTAGTTGAATATCTTTTAAAACAAGGTGTCGAAGTGTATGCGGTTGGTACTGATGAAGATCGTTTAAATAGTTTAAAATGTGATAAATTACACTTTATTAAAGCTTATTTTGAAGAGTACTATATTTTAAAAGATAAATTACCGAGAAACTTAGATTGTTTTTACCATCTAGCTTGGAATGGAGTATTCGGAGAAGCATTTAAAAATTATGAATTGCAACTTTTAAATTGTAAATATGCATGTGATGCATTAATGATTGCAAAAAATTTGAGTTGTAAAAAGTTTATCTTAGCTTCTTCTGTTAATGTGTTAGAAACGCGTCACTATATGTCATTAGATTCTTTTGAACCGCGCTATACTAATGTTTATGCTACTTGTAAACTTTCAGCAGAAATGATTTGTAAAACATTGGCATATCAAAATAACATAGAGTTTAATTGTGGATTAATTGCAATGGTTTATGGCGAAAATAATAAATCTAAAATGATACCTAATATTGTATTAGAAAATCTATTAAAAAATAATCCGTCAAATTTAATTCCCGATGATACTCCATACGATTTAATTTACGTTGAAGATGTTGCAAGAGCATTCTATGCGATTGGCGAGAAAGGTATAAATCAGAAAACATACTATATTGGTCACGATACCATTTCTACGTTTGGAACAATTTTTAGAAGTATTCGAGATTTTGTAAATCCTAATGGAGTATTGAATTTTGGCGTTTATGCTGATACGAACGCTATAAATTATTCGTTAATTAATTTAAAGGCACTTCGAGAGGACACCGGTTTTACTCCAAAAAGTGATTTTAAAGAATCAATTTTAAAAACAGCTACTTGGTTAAAAAAGAATTTGAAAATATAACTACATTAATACAACTTTTAACTTTGACTAAATATTGACGCAATGGTATTACCTTAATCTGTAAAATTTGACAATGCATAAATAACATGATACAATTATTCGAAATGGCTTTAATAGCTTAAATATAAAGGAGATTTATATGGCAAAATTTTTAGTAAGTGGTGGAGCTGGTTTTATAGGTGGAAATTACCTTCACATTATGGTTGACAAATATCCGAATGATTTTTTTGTATGCATTGATGCCTTAACATATGCTGGTAATATGGAGACTTTAGGTCCTATTTTAAATAAACCAAATTTTAAATTTATACATGAAAATATTTGTAATCGTGAAGCCATATATAAAATATTTAAAGAGGAAAATTTTGATTATGTCATTAACTTTGCGGCTGAGTCTCATGTGGATCGTTCAATTGAAAATCCTGAAATTTTCTTGAAGACAAATATTTTAGGAACTCAAGTTTTAATGGATGCATGTAGAAAATATGGTATAAAAAGATATCATCAAGTTTCTACAGATGAAGTATATGGAGATTTACCACTAGATAGACCTGATTTGTTTTTCCATGAAGATACTCCTCTACATACTTCAAGTCCATATAGCGCATCTAAAGCAAGCGCAGACTTGTTAGTTTTAGCATATCATAGAACTTATAATTTACCAGTAACTATTTCAAGGTGTTCAAATAACTATGGACCATATCATTTTCCTGAAAAATTAATTCCATTAATGATTCAAAAGGCCCTAAAAAATGAACCTTTACCAGTATATGGTAATGGTAGCAATGTTAGAGACTGGCTATATGTTGAAGATCATTGTACTGCAATTGATTTGATTGTTAGAAATGGTCGCAATGGAGAGATATATAATATTGGTGGACATAATGAAAAGACCAATTTAGAGGTTGTAAAAACGATTTTAAAAACACTAGGTAAACCTGAATCGTTAATAAGTTACGTAAAAGATCGTCCGGGTCATGATTTACGATATGCGATGGATCCTACAAAAATAGAATCCGAATTAGGTTGGAAACCGAAGCATAATTTTGATACTGGAATTCAAGCTACTATTAAATGGAACCTTGAACATCAAGATTGGATTCAAAATGTCGAATCTGGAGAATATATGAATTGGTTAGAAAGAAATTACAAACCTAAAGAAAAGAAAGATGCGTAATATTTTAAGAGGAACTATAGCAAAGAAAATGTCAATTGTTGCTTTATAATTTGTTTCGAGCAGCGTTACAAAGTAAAAAAAGTGGTTTTTTATAGTTGATTTTAAGTTAATATGGAAAAAAGTATTATGATATAATTTCTTTCATATTATTATAAAAATTATTTTATCCTTTTTAATTGAATGCTAGTTGTTTATAATAAATAAAGAGCTGATTAATCTATATTTGAAAAATAATCTCTATTTAAAGAGAAAAGAATATTCACAATAGAAAGTATTGCATCGGAGGAAAGAATAAATCTAACTATGGAAAAATTGATGTTAAAAGAAAAGTTATCTTCAATTAAAGTATCCGAGCTTTTGCAATATTTACTCATCATAATGTTTTTATATATACCAGGAAGTTCTTTGTATGCAAAGGTTATTCCGTCAATAGTTAAAATTGTGATTTTTATTTTTTTATTGGCAGTTACTTTATTGAATAAAGGGATTAGGAATAATTATACATTAGCAATTTTATTTATATTGACAATAATAACATTTTTCGGTCGATTGATGGTAGGTGGTATCGGAGTAAAAGGGACAATTGATTTTTTGAATGGAATATTAATATGTAATGCTGCAATAAACATAAATAAAAAAATGTTTTGTACGAGGTTAGCAAAATGTGCTAAATTCTTTTTTGGGATAAGTTTACTTTTTTTCATTATTCAACTTATTTTTCCAAGTTTTTTTCAAATGTCAATTTTTCATGAATATTTAACTGCTAAATGGGGTGTTGCAGGTTATGAAAAATACGAATATAGTAGAGGTTTTATATTATATACGTATAATGCCAATCTTCATCCTTATAGAAATTGTGGAATTTATACTGAACCCGGTGTTTATCAGATAATGATAAACTTTATTTTGTATATTGTGTTATTTAAAAGCGATTACATAGGAGATAAGAGTTTAAGAAACCAAACGTTAATTGTAGCGTTATTATGTCTTTTGTCATGTCAGTCTACGACTGGATTCATTAGTTTCTTAATTTTAGCCATCTTTTATATTTTTAATAGGAAGTATAAGTCAATGCAAAAAAATATTTTTGTGTTTATATTACTTTTAATTTTATTAATTGCAGTATTTGATTTTGCTATAAGAGGTGAAAATAGTTTAATATATGAAAATTTTATAGGTAAAGTATTTTCTAATGGTCAATTAGACTTAACTATAGATACAGGATATTATCGTATTGGAATGATAGAATTGTGCGTAGATTCTATGATAAAAAATCCATTTGGAATTGGTTATAACAATTTTACTGCTTTAATAAAAGGGACTGGTTACGTTGCTGCCAGTATCTTAAGCTTTGGTGTGGTTTATGGTGTTGTTGCACTAATTTTAGTTATTATTTGGTTACTATATCCTTATTTCTTAAATAGAAAATATTCTCTTTTACTATTATTTATATTTTTGTTCTTAAATACTACTTTAGCACAAACCGATTTATTCTATCCTGGACTAATTGGTATTACATATTTAAATATGAATTTTTCGAAAAGGAGAAAAAAATATGACTACATTAATTGTTAAATTAAATCATGATGATTACTTTTTCAATTTTGTTAATTTGAAAAATTTTAAAGTAATTGAAATTTTTAATGAATCTAAAATTTTTTATTTTATAAAAAGATTTTGTTGTAAATTCAAACTTCCGATTCCTAGTTTTTGTTACAATATCAATTTAAAAATTATAAAAAAGTATGATCAAATAATTATTTTAGATAGTTGTTTACAAAATAAGCAAATATTAAAATATCTATCAAAACTAAGTTTAAGAAAAAAAATGGTTTTTTACTTTATGAATTCTACTTCTGCTAAGTCAGCCGAAAAAAAAATAGAGCAATTGAAGAAGAAAACAAATTTTCTTATTTCCTCATTTGACATTATTGATTGTCAAAAATACAAGTTGCTTTATAATCCCTTGCCATATTTTAAAAAGGATTTTCCAAAAACTGATATAAAATTTGATATTTGTTTTGTGGGAAAGTATAAAAGAAGAGTAATTGATGAATTTGATTTATATAATATTATGAATAATTTGTTATTGAAAATGGATTTTACAATTATATGTGATAATGCTATTTCCAAAAATTTATCTATATCTCAAGAAAATTATATTCCTTATGAGGAATACTTAAAAAAAATTGTTTCAAGTAAGGCTATATTAGATGTTGAAACTAATCAGGCTGGTTATTCGTTAAGAATTCAAGAAGCAATATATTTCAATAAGAAATTAATTACTACTAATAAGAATGTATTAAATGAAAAATTCTTTAATCCGAATAATATTTTAGTTTTGGATGGATTTAACTATAAGGAAATTATTACATTTTTGAATAAACCTTTTATCGATTATTCAAAAGATGTGGTTGAATATTTTTCTCTTGAACAATGGTGTCAAAGATTTAATTGGAGTGATTATGAAGAAAAATGCATTTAAAAATATTGCTTTTGGTTTAATAAGTCAATCAATTATTCTTATATTAGGACTAATAATCCCACGTATTATTTTGTTAAACTATGGATCTGACACAAATGGCTTTACAAGTACTATAACTCAAATCTTTTCTTATGTGGCATTATTGGAGGCTGGTATCGGACAAGCAACAAGAAATTCCTTATATCCATATATAAAAAATGATGATAAAGAAAATATTTCTAGAGTACTTAGTATTTCGAAAAAATATTTTAAGAAAATAACAATATTTTATCTTTTAACGATAATTATTTTATCATTTGTATTACCTTTTATTCTTAAAACTAAAGTTTCTTATTGGACAATTGCAATTTATGTATTGTTTGAAGGACTTACAAGTGTTGTATCATTTTATTTCGTTGAGAAATGGAATTGTATTTTTATTGCCGATGGAAGAAACTATGTAAAGGCTAATGTGGATTTATTAGTTAAAACACTTTGTTATGTTGTTAAAATTTTATTAGCTATATTCTCATTTAATATTGCATTAATTCAAGTTGGTTTTTTTATTGTTTCATTAATTAAAGTACTAATCTATAACTTGTATGCAAAAAAACATTATGCTTGGGTTAATTTTAAATCCGATGATAATAATGAAAAATTAAAAGATAGAAATTCATATATTATTACAGAAATTGCGTGGACTATTTTTTCATCGACAGATATGGTTATTTTATCGATTTTTATTTCTACTGAAACAGCAAGTATTTATTCTGTTTACAATTTAGTTTTTGCAAGTTTAAATATGTTGTTAAATGCATGTGTTGGAAGCGTGCAACATATACTTGGTCAATCATTCAGTGAAAGCAAAGAAAAATATACGATAATTCATGATAATTTCAATTCTATCATTTGTGGCTCGATTTCAATTCTAATGATAGTTTCGTATTTTTTAATCATACCTTTTGTTAAATTATATACAAATGGAGTTAATGATATAGATTATTTAATACCGGGTTTACCTATTTTATTTTGTCTTGTTCAAATGTTTTCTTGGAGTAGATATGTTGGTCAAAATCTATGTGGCTTGGGTGGATATGCTAAAAAATTGAGTTATATTTCATTGCTTGAGGCTTTTATAAATCTGTCATTATCTATCATTTTAGTAAAATTTATTGGTATAATTGGAGTTTTATTGGCTACTGTAATAGCTCTTCCAATAAAGGTTATCTATGTAAACATAATTTCTGATAAAATTATTTTAAAAAGAAAAGGTTATAAGACAACTTTGACAGCAATTCTTAATTTCTTACTTTTTTTTCTAGCTGTTATAGTCAATTATTTTTATAAACCAGATATAAATGATTATTTTACTTTTATAATTTATGGCTTGATTTTTACAATTATTTCTTCTGTCGTTGTATTGTCGACTAATCTATTAATAAATAAAAACTTATTAAAATTACTGCGAAAAAAACAAAGAAAATATTAAGATATTCCATTTTGAAAACTTTATTTTTTAATTTTGATTATAATTGTAAAAAAGATATACATCTTTTATTTTATAACAAACACATTGTCTTACACTAAAATATTTTTTATCATTTGCTTATGATAAAAACAAAAAATGATTTAAAAGAATATATTAAGAAAGATTCTGAGAATAATCAAAGTTTAAATTCGAAGGAGTTTAAATATGTTAAATTATTGCGTTATTGCGAGTATTTTTATAATTGCAATAAAAGAATAAGATTTCGAATCTACAAGTTTATATTAAATAGATTGAGCAATAAGTATATAACATATATACCTTTGAATGTATGTGAACCAGGATTATCAATAGCTCATTTAGGATGCATTTTTATAAATGGAAAAGCAAAAGTTGGTAAAAATCTTCGCATCCATGCTCAATGTATAATAGGTGCTTCGGGCCCATCTAATCATGTTCCAATTCTTGGAGATAACATATTATTAGGAAGTGGCAGTAAAGTAATCGGAAATATAAAAATAGCTTCTGATGTAGCGATTGGAGCAAATGCAGTAGTTACAAAAAGCATAACTGAAGAGGGAACAACGTGGGGAGGAGTTCCGGCAAGAAAAATTAGTAATAACAATTCACATTTAAATATTCCAATATTTATAAAATAATTTAATAAATGTAATCTTTTTAGATTACTTTTTGACAAAAAAATTTGATATTTTTAATAAATTACTTGTAAAAATTTGTAAATTTCGCGACTTCTTGGGATCATACCTGTCACAAAATTTTTAATTATAACTTGAAATGGTATTATCTTTTTGAATTGTATTTTGTGTATCAAGATGATAGACACCGAAGTATTTGTTTCCATTTTTTGTAATTTTTTGAAAATAAATTTATAAAAAGATGATTATTATATCGGTTGACAAATTGATAAAAATTCTTATAGTGCTACTATTTACAAAAATGAATTTATAGATAATAATTCTTTCGTCTTGATGCATTGGCATATAGACAAAACCATCTCCAAATCTTGTGTATGCAAGATAAGTGTCGCTAGCAAAGGGGAACCACCAGATACTCTACCGAGACGTAGATAAGAAACTTCATATAAAAGATTAGAAAAGGAGAGTTTCTATTAACAATACAATTTCTGCGAATCGGTTGAAGCCATCTATGGAGGTGGTTTTTCTTTTGTATTTTTCATTTTCGATTACATAAATTTTTAATATCGTAACCATATTTTTTTTATAATTGATACTATTATCGCCACGCTTTAGTAACAATAATAAATTTGATTTAATGCGATTTATATGTTACATTTTACTTAATGAATTATATTGGTAGGAGATCTTTTATGACAAAAGAAAAATTTTATCGAGTATTAAAAAATATTATTAATCCAACTGTGATTAAAGTTATTATTTTCCTTGTGCCGGTTGTGCTTTTAATAGTTTTTAAAGCAATCGATAACTCCTTAAGTTTTGAAAATATATTTGATGTTCAAACTTTTGTAGCTATTATTATTGCCTTTATTTGTGAGATCATTGCTTATTCTATAGAAAACGTTATAGGAAGAGTTTGTGAAGATGCAACAAAACTTACTACAGACTATAATACGCTTATCAAAAAATATTCCCGTATGCAAATGATTGACTATCAAGGCAAAAAATTTCCTGTAGAACAATTAGTTTTCCGCTATTATGATCAACCACCATTTGATATAGTTATAGACCATTCACATTCAAGTAAAAACTATCAACTTCCCACGCAAGTTGCGACAAATTCAGATTGTTTAATGCAGGCTCATAAATTTTCAGTGGTTTACAATTCTATGAGTATTCGTTTGGATGATTTGAGAACAAATGGAAACAAAGTAGAATTATTATATTCTCGAACATATTACTATGATTCACTAATAACAAATAGAGTGATGGATTATAAGTTGAATAATGGTAAAACAATAAGAGATATTTATGAACCGGGTCCTTTCCTCAATTCATTAAAAGATTCAAAGTTATCAAATCATTTAGGATTTAATGGTTTTATCGAACTTCAAAATGGCAAAATTATTTTTGTTGAGCGTGATAACGATCTTTCGATTGGTAAAAGAACTTTAGGGTGTAGCGTAAGTGCTTCGTTAAAATCGGCATACGCACTTGAAGATGATAGAACACTGAGTGTAAACGGACTTAATAAAGCAATAATCGAAGAAATAAAAAAAGAACTCAATATCGATATTGATAATAATATTGAAATAACTAAAGGAATCTTTGGGTTTTGCCGTGATCTTTTAGAGGGAGGCAAACCACAATTTATATTTTATTGGAAAACAAATCTTTCAGAAGAGGAATTTCGTTACAACTTTGAACAAGAGGTAGAGAATTTAAAAAAAGACAAACATTTTAAAAATATGGATGGTTCGAAATTTTTACTTCTTACCATCGATGATTTAGAACATTGTACAATTCAACCAGATAAAATGATAATTAATGAAAAAAACTATAAAATGATGCCATTCACAAGTGCATCGATAGTTTTCTTACTTAAATACTTGCGTAAAGAGAATCTATAAGAACAAATTTAAAAATAGATAAAATAATCTCCTAAAATAATATAACACGGATAGGAGATTTTTAATGTTTAAGAGATAATAGAAAATTGATGAACTTTAGAAATATTAATTAGATATAACTTATTTAAATATTTAATTGCTATTATTTGAATCTCTATTGCGATAAATAGTTTAACCATAAGCTGTCGTTTAAAGAGTGAAAGTGATAATAGAATTAGATTAAAAAGTAAATTAGGAAGTTATAAAAAATAATTATAGATAAAAATTATGATAATTTTAAAGCATTTGCTGATTTTATAGATGTTAAATGATGTGATGAAATTACAGGTGATAATATATCTAAAATTTTTTTTGTATTATAAAAATTATGCATATAACTATAGTAAAAATTTTTGCGATTATTTATAATTTAAAAGTAGATGGAGGTTTATATTGTACTAACTTGCTAAAAAAATATTAGAACAAAATAAAATGGTAAATAGTCCAGTAAGAAAGGTATAAAGTTTATTATGAAAAATGTTTATATAGTTATGAGTGCTGATGTTATTCATAATGGTCACATCAATATCATTAAAGAAGGAATAAAATTGGGAAATGTTATTGTCGGTTTGTTAACCGATGAAGCAATTGCTTCTTACAAAAGATTGCCTCTTTTATCATACGAAGAAAGAAAAATTATCTTTGAAAATATAAAGGGTGTAACTAAAGTTGTTCCGCAAACTACATTAGATTACACAGATAATTTAATAGCATTAAAACCTGATTATGTTCTTCATGGCGATGATTGGAGAACCGGTATTCAAAGAAATATTCGCCAAAAAGTTATTGATACATTAGCTACTTGGGGCGGCAAATTAATCGAAATTCCTTATACAAAAGATATTTCTAGTACTATGCTAGAACAAAATTATCGTGAATTAATAAATACTCCCGATTATCGTCGCGCTAAATTAAGAAAACTTTTAACGCTTAAACCATTTGTTAATGTTATGGAAGCTAGCAATGGATTAACGGGTTTAATTGTGGAGAATACTAAAGTAGTTGAAGAAGATAATGAAACACAAAAAGAATTTGATGCCATGTGGGTATCTTCTTTATGTGATTCTTCTTTTAAAGGTAAACCAGATATTGAATTAGTCGATTTAACTTCAAGACTTAGAACTATCGAAGAGATAATGGAAGTGACAACTAAACCGATTATTTTAGATGGAGATACTGGTGGAAAAACTGAACATTTTACCTATAATGTTAGAACTCTGGAAAGATTAGGAGTATCTGCAATTATTATTGAAGATAAAACAGGTTTAAAACAAAATTCTTTGTTTGGTACAGAAGCAAAACAAGTATTAGATGATCCACATGAATTTGCCAAAAAGATTAAAGCTGGTAAAATCGCTCAAGTTACAAAAGATTTCTTGATTTTTGCTAGAATAGAAGCTTTAATTGCCGGTTACGGTATTGAGGAAGCCCTCATGAGAGCAAAGATTTATATCGAAGAAGGTTGTGCTGATGGTATCATGATTCATTCTAAAGAAAAAGATGGTCAAGAGATTAAAGAATTTTTGAGAAGATTTAGAGAATACTCTAAAGATATTCCTGTCATTTTAGTTCCTACTTCATATAATCAATTCACTGAAGAAGAATTGCATGAATGGGGTGCCAACATTATAATTCATGCAAACCATATGTTAAGAAGTGCATATCCTGCAATGAAAAACTGTGCTGAAGAAGTTTTAAAACATCATCGTTCATTAGAAGCATCTCAAAAGTACTGTATCTCAATAAAAGAAGTTTTAGAACTTATTCCAGGTACAAAGCAATAAGGAGCTAGTAGTTATTATGATTGACACAAAAGAGTTTTACGATTATTTATGTGATAACAATATTGATTTTTTTGCTGGTGTGCCTGATTCATTATTGGCGAATTTATGTGCATGTATTAAAATGAATTCTTCAAAAGAGAAAAATATCATTACCGCTAATGAAGGTAATGCTGTCGCTATGTGTGCAGGCTATCATCTTTCAACTGGAAAGATAGGATGTGTTTATATGCAAAACTCAGGTGAAGGAAATGCTATAAATCCATTATTATCTTTAGCGGATGAAGATGTTTACTCGATTCCAATGCTCTTAATAATTGGATGGCGTGGTGAACCAGGTAAACATGATGAACCACAACACGTAAAACAAGGAAAAGTAACTATACCATTATTGCAATCGATGGGAATTGACTATGAGGTTTTGAGTGATAATTATCAAGATGCTTTGACAAGAGCTATCGATTACATGAATAAAAACAACAAACCATATGCTTTAGTAATTAAAAAAGGATTATTTTCCGATTATAAGATTAAGTTAGAAACCTCTTCCTACACAATGACTAGAGAAGATGCTTTAAAAGCAATTATAGATTCATTGTCTGATGAAGATATAATTGTCTCTACTACAGGCAAGACTTCTCGTGAGATTTTTGAAATTAGAGAGGCAAATAAACAAGGTCATGCAAATGATTTTCTTACTGTAGGATCTATGGGACATACAGCTTCTATTGCTTATGGGGTAAGTATTGGAACAGATAAGAATGTTTATTGCATTGATGGTGATGGTTCTTTTATTATGCATATGGGAAGTTTAGGCGTCATTGCTGCTAATATGCCTAATAATTTTAAATATATTCTAAATGACAATAATGCGCACGAATCAGTCGGTGGACAACCAACTTGTTCAAAATCACTAGATATTCCAGCAATTCTTAAGGCTTGTGGGTTTAAAAATGTAATAATTGCCTCAACTCAAGATGAAATAAAAAAAGGTATTTCTGTATTGAAAAAAGAGAATGCAGTAGCATTAGTTTTACATACAAAACAAGGTTCTAGGGAGAATCTTGGAAGACCAACTACCACCCCTATAGAAAATAAAATTGCATTAATGAAAAAATTAGGTGTAAGATAAATGAAAGCGTTGATTTTTAATTCCGGTATAGGTAAAAGAATGGGTGAGTTAACATCACATACCCATAAATCAATGATTAAATTACTAAATGGTGAAACGTTATTTGAAAGACAAATTAGAATTTTACAAGAATGTGGAATCAAAGAATTTGTTATTACAACCGGGCCATTTGAACATCAGTTAATTGAAATTACTAAAAAGGAAGCTTATAAGGATTTAATTTTTCATTTTGTCCATAATGATTTGTATGATAAAACCAATTACATCTATTCATTTTATCTTGCAAAAGATTTTTTGAATGATGATTTCTTGACTCTTCATGGTGATCTCGTATTTAATAAGAAACTAGTTGAAACTATTCTTGAAAATAAATTTCCATCTATAGGATTAATTAACAAGAATTTACCGCTACCAGAAAAAGATTTTAAAGCACGTGTAATAAATAATCGGATTGTAGAAGTTGGCATCAATATATTTGATGAAAATTGCTTTACTTTTCAACCGCTTTATAAGTTGTCTCAAAAAGATTTTAAGGTATGGATTAATTCGGTAGTTGACTTTATAGAGAACAAAAATATATTTGATGTTTATGCTGAAAATGCTTTTAATGAAGTTTCGTCTAATATGAATATTAACGTTATGTCATATGATGGCTTTTATATTAATGAGATTGATAATTTAGATGATTACGAAAAGGTTTCTAAAGAAATAGAAGCTATGGATTATAAGGAACAAGAAATTTTGTATGGTTTTGAAAACATAAGAAATATTATCGGAAAATATAATATAAAAAAACCTTTTGTTGTTATAGCACCTTTTTTGAAAAATGGTTGGGTTACACAGAAATTAGAAGAATTCTTAGAGCCGATTTATTTTAGTGATTTTAAAGCTAATCCAATATATGAAGATTGTGTAAAAGGATTAGAATTATTTAAAAAGAATAATTGTGATTCTATAATTTCGATTGGTGGAGGAAGTGCAATTGATACCGCTAAATCAATTAAACTTTTTTTACCATTAGATAGTAATGATAATTTTTTGAAGCAAAATCATAAATATATTAATTTAAAGCATATTTGTATTCCTACCACTGCAGGTACGGGAAGCGAATCTACTAGATATTCTGTAATTTACTTCGAAGGAAATAAGCAATCTCTAACTGATGATATGTTGATACCAGAAGTAGCGATTTTAGAAAAAAAATTTTTAGAGACATTATCTTTAGAACAGAAAAAAGCCACAATTTTTGATGCACTTTGCCATAGTATAGAATCGATGTGGTCAATTAATTCTAATACTCAAAGTATTGAGTATGCTGAAAAGGCAATAAAGTTAATTTTACCTAATATCCAGCGATACTTAGATGGTGAATTAGAAGATTTACAAGTTATTTTTGATGCTGCAAATTTGGCTGGTAAAGCTATTAATATTTCGCAAACTACCGCGGCTCATGCATTAAGTTATAAATTAACATCTCTTTATAATATTCCGCATGGTAAGGCGGTTGCTTTGCTTTTGCCTAGTGTTATGCAAAAATTGATAGAAAAGAAAAGCGTTATTCTTGATTCAAAAAAAGTTAAACATATCGAAATTATATTTGAAAAATTAAGTATATTATTTAATGTAGATTCGATAAGTAATGCTATGAGATATTTAAGTAAAATAATTAATGATGTTTTCGATAATTCGCTCATAAAAATTGATGATAATCAGATGAAAATATTATGTGAATCAGTGAATATGACTAGACTAAAAAATTTCCCTGTTGCATTAAATGAAAACGATATTTACGATATTTATTCTAGTATTAGAGTAAAAATTTAAAAGATACATATTTGCAAATTTGCGATAAAAGTGTTGAATATTTAGCGCTCTTGTAAAAGTATAACGATTGATATAAACCAATATAGTTTTCTTCAATCTTGTAAATTTTATCAAGTGTATTTTTAAAGTGCTTTGATATATTGTTAAAAAGATAAATTGAGACTTGCTGATAAACAAATATTAAAGCAAAAGAAAATCTAAAAACATTTAGGAAGATGTAACATTATTTATTTAGGCTTGCATTCAATATTATATTTTTTGAATTAATACGTTAACATATTTTGTAAGAATTTTTATATTGCTATTATTTGAATTTCAATTGCAATAGATAGTTTAACCAAAAGATTTTCTTATTCAATTTTATTGTATTTATAAGATAATGAGATAAAATAATATATAGAGTGTTTGGCAATATGTCATTGGCATTCTAGAATTAGGAGTCGTCCCATGAAACTCACAATATGTTTGATTGAAGATGACCGCCGAATTAATAATGCGGCGAAAAAAATTCTAAAACTTAATGGTTATGAAGTTATCACTATTAGTAGGATGATTGATTTTACCGAACGACTTGTACATAGCAAAGCTGATGTAATAGTTATCGATAGTGATTTTACTAAAGACCATCTTGATGAAGTAATCAAAGAAGCATGTACTATAGTCTCAAAAGAATTCCTTTTATTGCTAGGTAGAGAACAACGCGATAATATACCATGCATTACTAAACCGATAAATTATAGTAAATTTTTAGTGTCTATTACTGAAATTACTCGTGATTGTTGGAGTGAAAAACATGGACCATTTACTTTTCTGGTAAGAGAAAATGAAGTGATTTATAATAATCAAACTATCAAGCTTACTAATAAAGAATTTCAAATACTTAAAATTATTGCTTCTGCTAAAGATTATGCAACTCGTAAAGATATCTTAAATGGTATCTGGGGAGTAGGTTCTGCTTATGAAACAAGAACCGTTGATATGCACATAAAATCATTACGACGTAAATTACCAGATCCAAATATCATTGAAACAAGATATGGAAAAGGATATTGCTGTCGTAGACCGATCAATTTATCAAAACTAAAGTAACTTAAAGATATAAAGGGGTCAGAATTTGATCCCTTTTAAAATTAGAAAAATAAAATACTATTTTGAATGTTTAAACAATAAAGTCGAAGGACAAAAAATGAAAAAGATTTTTAAGATATAGTTAATATAACTTAAACACCTATTTATTTAATTTTTTAAATTTGTTAGAATATATTCGAAAAAATATTTATTAAAGACAACATTAATAAAGAAGGAGTTAACGATGCTAACAATTGTAAAACACCCTTTAATAGAGGTAAAGCTTAATATCATGCGCGATCAAACGACTAAGAGTAAAGAGTTTAGAGAAAATCTTGATGAGATAGCTTCCTTAATGTGCTTTGAAGTATTTAAAGATTTAAAAACTCATAATGAAAAAGATAATATTAAAACTCCTACAGGTGTCACATTACCACGTATAAGATTAGATTATAAAATTATCTTAGCTCCGATTTTACGTGCCGGTATTGGAATGTGTGATGGAATTAAAAATATGATTCCAACTGCGAGAATCGGTCATATAGGGATGTATCGTGATGAAAAGACTTTAAAACCGATTGAATATTATTTTAAATTACCAAAAGTAGAAAATCCTTTAGTTGTGGTTGTCGATCCAATGCTCGCAACCGGAGGAAGTGCAATTGCTGCAATTCAAGCGGTTAAAAGCCGTGGATACAATGATGTAAGATTAATGTGTTTAGTAGGTGCTCCAAGCGGAGTAAAAGCAGTTGAAGAAGCTTTTCCGGAAGTTCCTATCTATTTAGCGACTTTAGATGAAAAACTTGATGAAAATGGTTACATATTACCAGGCTTAGGAGATGCTGGTGATCGTATCTTTGGTACCAAGTAATATGGAATGGTACAATTGGTTATTAATTATCGTCGTAGTTTTATTAATATTATCGCTAATATTTTTTGCTACGATTATATTTGTTCTTTATAAGAGTACCTTTAAGCGTAAACATAGTAATAATTTGCTTCCTGATGATTGGTCGTGTTTTCTAGATAAACTGAAAGAGGCTAAACAAGCGTTACTTTCTAATCCGACTTTAAGCGAACATCATATCAGAAGCTATGATGATAAATTAGATTTATGTGGTTATCATATTAAAGGTAATAGTGATATTTTAATATTATTACTACATGGATATCGGAGTTCGGGATTAAGCGACCTTTCACTTTTTTATAATATTTATAAAGATACCAATTTTGATTTATTTGCAGTTGATCATCGTAGTCACGGAAAAAGTGAGGGAACTCATATCGGCTTTGGCACTTTAGATTACCGAGATGTAAAGAAATGGTTAGAATACTTAAAAGAAAATTTTCCTGATAAAAAGATTATTATTCATGGTGTTTCAATGGGGGCTAATACTGCTTTACTTTTAAGTGATTATCAATGTGAAGAAGTAAAAGGAATTATTGCTGATTGTGGTTATACATCGGTTTATGAGCAGTTTAAACACATCATAAAGACTATGATTAGATTACCTAGTAGTTTAATGTTAAAAATTACAAATATTCTTAGTAAGCGATTCTGCGGATATGAACTACATGAAGAAGATACTAAAAAACATCTTGAGCGCGCTATTAAACCGATATTATTTATTCATGGCGATAAAGACTATTTTGTTCCAACTATCTTTACGACAGAAAATTACGCTTGTTGTAATTCTAGTAAGAATTTGTTGATTGTGGCTAATGCAACTCATGCTCAAAGCGCATTAGTCGATGAAGTGCAATATAAAAATAAGGTGCTAGACTTTATCGAAAGTTTGACTAAATGAACTTTTTAACATATAAAAACCATATATTTATGAGAGAAACTTTGAAATTTAAAGTATTTCTCCTTGTAGCATATTGAAATGAAAAAGCTGAAAAACGTAGAATTTATTCAAAGATCGATATTTTTTATTTTGTATCTAAATTGTATCTTCCTCAGCGAGGAGCTTACTAGAAATAGAAATTGACTCGATAATTAATTTCATAATTTGTTCAAGACGGCTATCTTTTCGATAATCGGCTTTACAAATATAATTGACACGTTCTTCTTGAACTAGAGGAAGAACTTTTTCTTTTTTTCCTTTACCGTAAAGAGCGATTGAACGACCACCTTTTTCTTTCACCAGAGTCATGCACGGAACATCGGTAAGACCATCACCTATATATACAATATTGCTGATAGGGATTCTTTTATCGACACGTTGATTAACTTTATCATCGTCAGATTCATCTAAAACACCTTTAGAGATTCTAAATAAGTATTGTGTCTTCGCAGTGTAGTTAATCGCTATGCGAGGCCAACAAGCCACGCCATTTTCATCATATAAGAATTCGCAACCATAGATGCGAGTAAAGTCTTTAGCGATAATTGAACCATCGATAATTTCCTTAGTACCCGAAGAAACGATATAGTGTTCGACAATAATACCGCGCTCTTCGGCATATTCGTTAATTCTTTTAAACCAGGTGGTAACTCCTTCAAAATATTTTAAATCTTTACCAAGGGAGTTTAAGTATTCACGAGTAAGTTTAACATTCTTTTCTTTGGCGGTTTCAATCATCATGTACATATACGATAATATACGTTCCATGTTAGTTTTTTTTGAGAATTCTCCAGTTCTACCCCAAAATTCTGCGGGTGTCATTCCTAATGAAGGAATGAAAGAAAAATTCTGCATATCATCACTACATAATGTTTTATCAAAGTCGTATAAAATTGCTAATATCGGTTTTTGCGGCATATTGAAAATATCACCTCAAAAAAATTATAGCACATAAAATAGGTAAAGTATAAACAAATTTGTACTGTGACTATAGGTGAATATATCCACGATTGTTTCTTTGATATTATAGGAAAATGAATATAAATATTTCAAACAACTAAATTGGTTTAAATTTCTTTCATTTAATTCACAACTATTTTTTTAGAGATTGCTTTTGTCGTATAATCGCTACACGAGGGGCTATATCACTTAAGATGAAACTATAAATAAAAGATAAAAGTATAGCATTTATTAAACGCAAAATAATTTTCGCATAAACAAAATAAACCGGATAACCAATAATGATTCCATCTAATTTAATCGCCAAAGTATTAAATAAAAAACATATGATACTAGTTATCAAACAATTTAGAATTAATGTTTTAATTGAAATGCGATATTTAAGCATATAGCTTATTAAACCACTTACAAGACCCCAACATAATGGCGCAAGTAACCACACAGGCATCGATGGACTTAATCCATACTGTAGTAATTGGGTGATGATTCCTGTAGCAAGGCCGCTTAAACCACCGACAATAGGACCGAAGATAATTCCTGCTAAAAGTAGAGGAAAGCCATAAATAGTAATGGCAATGTCATCAGTTCTAACGCTCAAAAAATATAAGACAACAGAAAGAGCAGTTAAAACCGATGATGTTGTGAGAGTTCTAACATCGATTTTTTTCTTCATAAAAAAGACCTCCTTATACTAGAGGTCCGCTCTTGTACCAGCGGACGCGTTAAGAAACCGCCACATATGTGTTCGTCTATGCGCCACTTCCCATCGCATAGCACTTAACGCTTCTTAACTACTCTGATACTTGTAATTATATGTTGTGTATATATTAAAAAAAAGAAAATATATAATATTTGGAGATTTTCTTTGTTATTTTCTTAAAGATTGTAAATAGCCATCTTAGATCTATTATGATGATATATTTTTGATAGTTATTTATGTTAAAATAAATTTGAGGTGACAATAATGAAACATTTTATGAATCTCTCTTCAAATGCTTATACATTAATAGATAATGAACAAAAAACAGTCGAGATGCGTCTTTATGATGAAAAGAGAAGATTGTTAAATATCAATGATGTAATTATCTTTAAAAATATTAAAAATCAAAATGAATTGAAAGTTAAAATTATCGATTTAAAAGTGTTTTCTTCTTTTGAAGAATTGTATAAAAACTATAATAAAATAGCCCTTGGTTATTTAGAGAACGAAGAAGCTAATCCTAAAGATATGCTAGAGTATTATCTTCAAGAAGATATCGATAAATATGGTGTTATTGCAATTGAAATAAAAAAACTTTACGACTTTGATATCAGAGTTAATAATACTTTTGATTTACTATTAAACTTTGCTAAAGAAAATATGAGCGAAGAGGGATTTAAAGGAATTGAAGATATACTAAAAAAATAGTTTATTAAAATAAAAAAGCCCTCTCAAATGGGCATATGATAATGGTGCCAGCTACAAGAATCGAACTTGTCTCTAATCATTACGAGTGATTTATTCTACCAATGAACTAAGCTGGCAAGCATTAATCATTATATTATTGAGCCTATTTAATTACAATTATTTAAAATTAAATTAAATATTTTTTAACTTTTATTTAACTTTTAATATATGAAATTAATATCGATAGAGTTAGTCATTATCGATAACTTTTTCATCTTCAAAGTAATAATCTAGTAAAAGATAAAGAGGTTTATAGTATCGATTTATGGTCCAAATGCTGACACCACCGATACCACTATCAATTGCGTAATTTAATTTTCTACTTAAAGAACAAGGATCTTCAAAGTGGACATTATGCATGACATTATCTTTTTTGTAATTGAAATATGGTGTTTCGCTGACATCATCGAATTTGATTTCTGCTCCTTCTTTGATTGCCAGTTCCACAGCCTCTTTATTACCGATTGATTTTGCCGCTTTTGTCTTATCGTAAGGTAATGTGAAATCGTATCCGTAATTAGGAATACCCATATAAATTTTTCTTGATTCAATCACTGTTTTTGCGTACTCAATAACTTGACGTACTTTATCTAAAGGTGCAACTGCCATCGCAGGACCATAAGTATAACCCCATTCATAAGTCATAATAATGACACGATCAACAAGGCGACCTAGAGCTTCATAATCATGAGCCTCATATAAAACTCCTTTTTGATCGCTTTTAATTTTTGGTGCTAAAGCAATAGATAAATCGTAATTATTAGGCTTTATTCTATTCTTAACACGATTCACAAAAATTCTAAAGTTATCTTTGTCTTTAGGATTTACATATTCAAAGTCAATATTAAGTCCATAATAGTTTTTATCTTTTAAAGTTTTTTCAATTGATGATAAAAGTTTTTCTTGAGAGTCATTAGATGATAAAAGTTTTGAAACTAAATCACTATCGAACCCACCATTTGCTTTTGTATTTGTAATTACCATGAGTGGGGCTACATTGTATTTTAAAGCTTGGTCAATCAATTTTTCATCAGTAATTGAGTTTAAACTACCATCGCTATTGACTCGATATGAAAAGATCGAAAGATATGTTAACGAATCTAACGCATCAGTCAAAGGTTTTTCTTTAATATCAGTGTAGCAGTATCCATTAACTCTTAAATTAAATTTTTCATCTAAATCATAATCTATTAGAACTTTTTCGTCTCCATTAAATGTTTTAACGTTACTTAATGATGGATTATCATTTAACAACTTATTAATTGAAATAAAATTTTTATTTGCGATATCTTGTATTGTCTCACCTCTTTTAGGACGATATGAATGATTTTTTAAACGAATGATAAGACATTGGCCAACCGCTAAATCTTTTGGCGAACTTAAATCGTTATCATCTACGAGTTGTTTAATACTAACTCCATAATATTTAGATAACTTATATAATGAATCGCCTTTTTTTACAAAATGAAAGAACATAAAATCACCTCTTCTTATATTATTCAAAAGTGAACAAAATGATGAATAAGTTATAAGAAATTTAAAACCAAAACTGAATGTTAATATTTAATTTCATCGTAAAAGAAAATAAAAATGAGAATTAAATACTAAGTCCTTTGCTAAAACCAACTATAAATGTATAATGATTAAGTCGCAGAAATGAGGTAGTAGTATGCGTTTATTTTTAAACTTTTTATTTTTGATTATCGGAATGGTTCTTCTTATTGTTGGAGCTGATAAATTTGTTGATGGTTCTTCTTCGGTAGCGCGCAGATTAAAAATCTCTTCGCTAATAATTGGTTTAACTATCGTCTCAATTGGAACTTCATTACCAGAACTATCTGTTAGTATAGTTTCCGCAGTGGCTGGAAAAGCTGATATGTCAGTTGGTAATGTTATCGGATCAAATATCTTTAATACTTTAATGGTTCTTGGTATGTCAGCTGTAATGATGCCAATCGCAGTAAAAAAATCAATGCTTAAATTTGAGTTTCCATTACTATTAGTTATTACCTCTATAGTCTTGATTGTTTCGCTATTTATCACACCACAAAAAATTGGATTAATAACCGGAATAATTCTTTTAGTTATTCTTATCTGCTATGTTTTAATGCAAATTAAGATGGCAAAAAAAGAGCATACAGAACTGGAAGAAGATATTGAAAATGAAGGTAACAATAAAAAAGAAATGAGTATTTTAAAATCTGTTATATTCATTCTCTTTGGTATTGTAGCAATTTGGTTTGGTGGTGAATGTGTCACAACTACCGCTTCAGAAATTGCTTTGGCATTTGGAATGGATGAAGCTTTAGTGGCTCTTACTATTGTTTCGGTTGGAACTTCATTACCAGAACTTGTTACTTCAATAGTCGCGGCTCGAAAAGGCGAAAATGATATTGCTTTAGGTAATGCAATCGGTTCTAATATTTTCAATATACTATTAATTTTAGGTGCATCTGCGACAATCACAGGAGCAATGGGAACAGGATTAGAAGTTTCATTAAGTGTTATTGTTGATATTATTATTTTATTAGCAATTTGTATTTTAGTATATATTTTCTCATTGACATCAAGCAAGCTTGGAAAGATTGAAGGAGGAGTATTAGTTGTCTTATATATCGGTTACGTTACATATTTAATTTTGACTCATGTTGTTTATCCAGTATTTGCAAATTAAAAAAGATCCTTAGAAAAATAAAGTATTTTGTTGATATTCAGTAAAAATAATATTAATTAATTTATTATAAAAAACAAGAAGAGTAAAAAGGAAAGTTGTACCTTGCACTTTACTCATTACTTGCTCAAATTAATATATTAATATTGGCTATGGATTACTCTTACTTAGAGTAATCTTTTTTCTATTTCTATTTATTAAATAAACTAATAATAATGATAAAATAAATCCTTCCGAAAAAAAACTATGTCTTAACTATATTTGTTATTTAGACATAGGGATATTTATGAAAATAAGCGAAAATAGATTGATTTAAAAGTGAGAAAGATGATTAAATTTTACAAGTTAAAAAATTTAGCACTCAAATATTGACACTGCTAAAAATGGTGGTATACTTATTTTAGCACTTGGATATAATAAGTGCTAAAGGGGTGATATTTTAATGGAAAATAATATGACAGAAAAAGTTATTAATTTACTTAATCAAGCAAGCATTATTGCTAAAGATAATGCAAGTAGCGAAATAGATATTTCGCATTTACTAAAAGCGATGATTGATGATCCAGAATCGATGCTAATTAACATTGCATCTAAAGTTGGAGTAAAGATAAACGCTGTTAATCAAATTATTAATGAGTATGTCGATGGGAGAGCAAAATCAAATAGTGTTTCTCAACAATATCTTTCAACTGATTTAAATAACCTAATATATAATGCGCGCAAATATATGAACGAATATAAAGATTCATATTTAAGTGTAGAGCATTTAATATTAGCACTATTTGATTCACGACATTCATTAGTCAGCAAACTTACTAAAATACCAAATTTTGAGCAAAGAAAATTTGAGGAAGCGATTAAAATGATTCGTGGAAATAATCATGTCGAAGATCAAAATCCAGAACAAAAATATGAAGTTCTTGAAAAGTATGGTCGTGATTTAACACTAGATGTTGCGCGTGGTAAAATTGATCCAGTAATCGGTAGAGATGAGGAAATTAGAAGAGTGATTGAAATATTATCACGAAAAAGTAAAAATAATCCTGTATTAATTGGTGAACCAGGCGTCGGTAAAACAGCGATAGTAGAAGGTTTAGCATGGAGAATTTTTAAAGGTGATGTTCCATTTTCACTAAAGGATAAAACAATATATGAATTAGATTTGGGAGCGTTAATTGCTGGTGCTAAATATCGTGGCGAATTTGAAGAAAGATTAAAAGCAACTTTAAATGAAATTAAAAAATCGGAAGGAAATATAATTCTTTTTATCGATGAAATTCATACATTGATTGGTGCGGGTAAAACCGATGGTGCTATGGATGCTGCTAATTTATTAAAACCAATGCTTGCTCGTGGTGAACTTCATTGTATTGGCGCTACTACTTTAGATGAATATCGCAAATACATCGAAAAAGATCCAGCTTTTGAGAGAAGAATGCAAAAGGTTCTTGTCGATGAATCGACTCTAGAAGATACTATTTCAATTTTACGTGGTTTAAAAGAGCGTTACGAATCGCACCATGGTGTTAAGATTTTAGACTCTGCGCTTGTAGCGGCTGCTAGCCTTTCTAAACGATATATTTCCGACCGTTTTTTACCAGATAAGGCTATCGATTTAATTGATGAAGCATGTGCGGCTACAAGAATGCAAATAGATTCTTTACCAGTTGAATTAGACGAAATCAATCGAAAATTAATGCAACTCCAAATTGAAAGAGTATCCTTGAGCAAAGAAAATAGTGAAATTGCAATTAATCGACTTAAAAAGATGGATAAAGAAATTGCAGAACTTACGCAAAAACAAACTGAAGTTAAAGCTAAGTGGGAAAAAGAAAAAGAAGAATTGTATCGTTCTAAAAGCGCTAAGCAAGATCTCGAAAAAGCAAAACTTGATTTGGAACATGCTTTAAATAATGCCGATTATGAAAAAGCAGCTCGAATTCAATACCAGACAATACCAGAATTAGAAAAATTGATTGAATCCAGTGAGAGTAACAACAAAGAAAAGATGCTTGATGAGGTTGTAAAAGAAGAAGATATCGCAAAAGTCGTCTCTAAATGGACTGGTATTCCTCTTAATAAATTAAAAAAGAGTGAAACTGATAAAATATTGGGATTAAAAGATTCTTTAAGTAAAAGAGTTATCGGTCAAGATGAAGCGCTTATTAAAGTGAGTGATGCGATTCTTCGCTCAAGAGCGGGAATTAATGATGAACATCGTCCAATCGGTAGTTTTCTTTTCTTAGGACCTACAGGTGTTGGTAAGACTGAGGTTGCAAAAGCCCTTGCAGCTAATTTATTTGATTCTGAAGCACAAATTATTCGCATAGATATGTCAGAATATATGGAAAAATTTTCGGTTTCTCGCCTTTTAGGTGCTCCTCCAGGATATGTTGGATATGAAGAAGGTGGACAATTAACTGAAGCTGTAAGAAGAAAACCATATTCAATCGTGCTTCTTGATGAAATCGAAAAAGCTCATCCAGATGTGTTTAATATTCTTCTTCAAGTATTAGATGATGGTCGTTTAACTGATTCTAAAGGAAGAATAGTTGATTTTAAAAATACGATTTTAATTATGACCAGTAATATTGGCTCAACATATCTATTAGATGGATATAATGATAAAAATCTCAATAAAGTTCAACAAGAGTTAAAGGAACGTTTTAAACCAGAATTTTTAAATAGAATTGATGAAATAATTTTCTTTAAACCATTAGAATCGGAAATGATTCAAAAGATTGCAAAAAAATTTATAGATGAATTAGAACATCGTTTAGAAAAAATGTCAATTTCTCTCGAAATTACTGAAATGGCACTACAACATTTAGCGGAGACTGGATTTGATAGAATATATGGAGCGCGTCCTTTAAAACGCTATATTCAAAAAGAAATTGAGACACCTTTAGCTAGTGAAATACTTAAAGGAAATATACATGAAAAGTCAAAAGTGACAATTGATTATCAAAACGGAAAATTTATTTTTAAATGATAAAAAAAGGCTCAAGTACAATATTGTACAAGAGTCTTTTTGTTTATTAGCTATTTACATAATAATCAGTTTCATAAATCGATTGTATTTGTTCACTTCCAGGTGTAATTGTGTTGGTAGCATAATCATAGAAACCTTCGCAAGTAAAGTTTAATTCTTTCATATTACTTGTCACATAAATATTACCATTGATGAAAGGGGTATAAACATTTAAAGTGTACTCTTTTAAACGGTCAAGAATTACTTTCGATGGAAGATTATATTGATTAGTTTTGGTTGATTCAATAATTACGTTTTTGGGTAAAATAACATCTAATAGGTAATTAGTATTTGATGTTTCTGAACCATGGTGATTAGCTTTGAAAACATCAATTTCTGGAAGATTATTATAATCGACAAGAGCTTTTTCAGTGCTACTTTCACAATCTCCCGCAAAAAGAAAAGTGTTAGAACCATGCGTTAATAGGAAAGGTACTGAACAATTATTTTTAAAAGTTGAATTACTATTCTTTTTTTTCATTTCCTCTAAACTTAAGTTCATATATTGTTCATAAAATTTAGTGTCTAATAAATTCAAACTTGCATCTTTCCCAAGGTAGAAGTTAGAGGGAACATCATCATTTAAAATCATGTCATAATACGTATAATAATTTGCACCTTTTTCTACTAAGGTTTCTACTAATTTATAATAATCCTCGACTACTATTGTACCGGGTATAAAGCCGCAATCAATAATTGTGTCATAGGTAAAATCGTTAATAGATAGAACACTTTCTTTACCGGATAATCCGACCATCCCACCGATATGATCAGAATCAGTATGAGTAGTAATCACTAATTCGATACGACTATCCTTAACATGTTCTTTCAGGAAAGGAACTACTATATCGCTACCTATTCTTTTTTCTCCAGCATCAATAATAATATCGATGTCTCCGATTTTAATATAAGTTGCATCACCACATTGAATTTTAGAATTAGAGTTTTCTAATTGAAAATAAGTTACTTCTAAATTTTGATTTTCAGTACCAATAGGTACAAAATAGTGAGTTTTATGATTTATCTCTTCACTAATACTAGATAAACTTTCACTAAAAGTATCACTTGAGTCATCACTTAACTCTTCACTAAGTGTATCGTTATTACTAGATGATTTTTCAGAATTTACTGAATCAAATGTAAAAGAACTATCTTCTATACTATTAGACTCAATAGATGAATCTATGAAATCTTTATTGAAGCATGAAGTAGTCAAAAGCAAGATACTTGAAATACATAGAATAAATTTATTTCTTTTCATAAATACCTCAATTATAAAAAAGTATACTATGAATATTTAAATATTACTATATAATATTTAATGAAAATTTCTTAGGTATATGATAATATTAGCGTAGAAATGGAGTGATAGGATGTTAAAAATAGGCTGTCATTTATCTTCATCTAATGGATTTACTCACATGTTAGAAGAGGCTAAAACAATCGGAGCGAACACCTTTCAATTCTTTACGAGAAATCCTCGTGGAGGTGATGCAAAAGATATTGATCCTATCGATATTAAAAACTTCTTAAGGTTTAAAGATGAATTAGGAATCGACAAAATTATCGCTCATGCTTCTTACACATTGAATCTATGCTCCAAAGATCAATCTATTCGTGATTTTGCACTTAGAACTTTTAAGGATGATTTAAAACGAATGGAATATATTAAAGGAAATTACTACAACTTTCATCCGGGAAGTCATGTTGGCCAAGGTGAAGATGTAGGAATTCAATTTATTATCGATGCATTAAATGATTCGTTAAGCGAAGATCAAAATACAATTGTTCTTCTTGAAACAATGGCGGGAAAAGGTAGTGAAATCGGTCGTAACTTCGAGGAGCTTAAACGAATTATTGACGGAGTAAAACTTAAAGATAAAATCGGTGTTTTACTAGATACTTGCCACGTTCATGAAGGCGGATATGATATTGTTAATGACTTAGATGGTGTTTTAGGAACTTTCGATAAAATAATCGGATTAGATCGTTTAAAAGCTATTCACTTAAACGATTCAATGAATCCACGCGGAGCACATAAAGACCGACATGCTAAAATTGGAGAAGGTCATATCGGAAATGAAGCTTTAATAAAAGTAATCAATAATCCACACTTAAAAAATTTGCCATTTATTCTTGAAACACCAAATGATTTGGATGGCTATGCTCGTGAAATTGCATTTTTAAAAGAGCATTATGAGGATTAAAAATGCAACGTTATTTTGCGCCTGTTGAGGATGGAAAAGTTTTATTGGATGATAATCAACAACATCATCTATTAAAGGTAATGCGCGCTAAAGTAGGAGAAACTTTTGAGGTAGTTTCAGATGGAGCAACTTATTTAGCAAAAATTGAATATTTGAATCCGTTTAAGACTTTATTAATTAAAAAATTAAATGATAATCATGAACTTGATTATGATATAATACTTTTCTATTGCTTAGCTAAAGGTGATAAAAATGAATTAGTTATTCAAAAAGCTACGGAACTCGGAATTAGTAAAATCGTGTTAGTTGAATCTAAAAGAACAGTGGTTAAAATAAAAATGGAAGATCGTACTAGAAAACTATTTAGATTTCAAAAAATAGCTACTGAGGCTGCTGAACAAAGCAAAAGAAATTTTGTACCTACTGTCGAAATTTGTAGTTTAAAAGAAATTCCTTCTTACGATGTAAAACATCGGTTTATCGCTTATGAAAATGAAAAACAATGCGGTTTTATATCAAATCTAAAAAATATTTCTAAAGGTGATAGTATCTCCTTAGTGGTCGGTGCAGAAGGTGGCTTTGATGAAGATGAAGTCACATATTTACAAAAGGCAAGATATTGTAGCGTTTCTCTTGGAAGAAGAATTTTACGAAGCGAGACTGCTGCAATAACAATGATGAGTGCTTTGATGCTTTATCTTGAGGAGGAAGGACAATGAACTTCACATTTGATTGGTTAGGTGGCGATAATTATCGTCGTCTTAGAGATACTGATGATTTTGAATTTTATCTTACAAATTATGGACGTTTAAACAAACTTGCAGAAATCTATAAGTTAAATGATTACGATGAAGATTTCCGTATTATTCTTGCCAATATTATCATCAAAGGTCTCGATAATAAAGAAACTATTGAACGTTACCTTAAAGGTATTAAAAATCGTGCTGAAAACCAAAATGAAATCAGCGTTGAGGACTTTATGGAACGTGAGGTTAAGTTCTTGATGGAATCGAAACCTTTCATGCTTTCAAATTTGAATCATATCGTTATACCATTTTTCTCAAATTCTCTAAATTATATATATTTAAACGAACCTGAAAAATTATTATCTTATCCCTACGATCGTCTTAACGAAGACCCTTCTTCAGCTTGTTATGATTTTCTAGATCAATTAGGTTATGAGATATACGATAGTAGTTTTACATCTTTAATCAAAATTAAGAGTGATACTAAATCTTGTGCCTTTTATCATCCTGATTTTGAAACGATCTATATTATTAACGATCAAGGGCGATTGGATTTTAAAATTATGTTATTTGATAAATATATTAAACATCCTAACCATCACCACATCTTACGCCGAATCAACGAAGTGGTGGAGGCTTTTTACAATTTAGATCGTAATAAATTTATCGATTGTCTACGTAAAAATGGATTTATTAGTCGTCGTATGCACCATGCGCTTTATCGCAGACTTTCAATTAGAATGATTAAAAAGACGAAGATTTATCGTAAAGGAAAAGAAGCTGATGAAATACTTTAAAATTGCAACTTTGGGCTGTAAGGTAAATTCTTATGAAAGCGAGGCGGTCCGAGAATTATTAATACAAAACGGATATCGAGAGGCTAAAGAAGAAAGTGCTGATATTATTATTGTCAATTCTTGTGCTGTAACTAAAATTGGCGCTGATAAATCTCGTCAAAAGCTTCATTCACTAAGTAAAGACAATCCAAATGCAATTCGCGTTATTATGGGTTGTTATGCTGAATTAGATGCTGGATTACTTTTAAAAAATCAAGAGGCTGATATTGTTTTGGGTACCTCCGATAAAGGTAAGATTATTGAAAAACTTAAAATATTTGAAAGCGGTGATGAAATCATATCGAATGAATATTTAACTCGTCATCGCGATTATGAATGCTTAAAGATTGATAAATTTGAAGAGAACACGAGAGCTTTTTTGAAAATCCAAGATGGTTGTGATAATTTTTGCTCATATTGTATCATTCCATTTACACGTGGTAAATCGCGTTCGCGGAACCCTCAAGATATCATCTTAGAAGTAAAACGTCTTGTGTCCAATAACTATAATGAAATCGTATTAACTGGTATTGATACGGCAAACTATGGAAAAGATTTAGGTAACATTGATTTTGTTACCTTACTAAAAACGATTCTCGAAGAAGTTCCAAGTTTAAGAAGAATAAGAATTTCTTCAATTGAAGCGAGCCAAATTAGTGATGAATTAATTGATCTTATCGCAAATAATGAACGTATCGCTAGACATTTGCATATTCCCTTGCAATCTGGGTCTAATACGGTATTAAAGAGAATGAATCGTAAATACGATGTCGATCAATTTTATGAAAGAATTGTAGCATTGAAATCAAGATTACCTGATATCGCACTTGCTTGTGATGTTATCGTAGGTTTTCCTCAAGAAACCGAAGAGGAATTTATAGAAACATACGAATTTATCAAAAAGTGTGATTTTGCTTTTCTTCACGTTTTTCCTTATTCAATTCGTCCAGGTACCAGAGCGGCAAAAATGGATGGGCAAATCTCTTCTCAAACTAAAAAAGAAAGAGTTCGTCGCTTGATTGAATTGGGTAAAGAACTTGAAAACAAATATGAAAATCTCTTTGAAAACAAAGAAGTAGAATGTTTAATTGAAGGCTATGATCAAAAAAATGAGTGTTATAAAGGTCTTACTTCTAACTATCTTGAAGTGAGAATAAAAAGCACTAAAGATATCACAGGCCAGTTCATAAAAACGATATATCAAAAAAGCCATTAAAAACCTAGTTTCAAATTAAAGTTTTGAAATTAATTTTGTTGACACTATTATATGTCTTAGATATAATAACAAGCGTGTCTTAAAGATTTAGGAGGTGTGTAAAGATGGCAGTTCCAGCGAGAAGAACATCTAAAACTACTAAAAGAATGCGTAGAACTCATTTTAAACTTCATGTGAGTGGTTTAGTTACTTGCAAACATTGTGGGGAGAAAATAGTTTCACACCGCGTGTGTCCAAAATGTGGCTACTATGATGGAAAACAAGTAGTCAATGTTAAAAATGACTAATTAGTAAATTAAGACCTGAGGGTCTTTTTTTGTTTTAAGAAGCTTACATTTTATCGAGGTGTCAAAGATATTATTACTCTGGCAAATAATTATTTTAATAATAGATTGATAACTTAAGCGAAAGGGATCATTGCACGACTAATAATTAAATAAATTAATTTTAAAGGTTTAGCCTATTATATAGACTAGGACATTTTTTGATTCATTCTCGGAAACTCAGTGTAGATTTTAATAACTTTTTTGATATAATAAATATAGAAAAGGAGGAGATATCACTAAAAGTGATATACCTATTTATGAACTATAGTAAATACATTGATCACACATTATTAAAAGCGGATGCTACTGATGCGCAAATTCTTAACTTATGTGCTGAGGCTAAAAAATACGATTTTGCTTCTGTTTGTGTTAATCCTAGTTATGTTGCTTTGGCAGTTAGGGAATTGAAAGATACCGATGTCAAAGTATGTACTGTAATTGGATTTCCTTTAGGTGCAACTTCTATAGTTGCAAAAGCAGCAGAAGCAGCAGAAGCGGCTTTTGAAGGAGCTAAAGAAATCGATATGGTAATCAACATTTCTCGTTTAAAAGAGAAAGATGATAGATATGTAAAACATGATATCGAAGAAGTGAGAAAAGCTGTTCCGAATTGCATTCTAAAAGTAATTATTGAAACTTGTCTTTTAACTGATGAAGAAAAAGAAAGAGCATGCCGTCTTTCTTTAGAAGCGGGAGCGGATTTTGTTAAGACTTCAACGGGCTTTTCAACTGGTGGGGCCACTGAACACGATGTTAAACTAATGCGTGAAACAGTTAAAGATAAGTGTGGTGTTAAGGCATCTGGTGGCATTAGAACTAAGGAAGATTTCCTAAAAATGATTGCGGCTGGCGCTAATCGTATCGGAACATCTTCTGGTGTAAAAATCGTCCAAGAATTAAAGCAAATAAAAAGAGAGTATTAAAAAAGTTCAAGCGAGTTGCCTGAACTTTTTCTTTTTGTCATCATTCTAATAATTCACGAAGCTTATCGATAATCTTTCTTTCAATACGTGAAATTTGTACTTGCGAGACGAAGAGTCTTTCAGCAATTTCACTTTGTTTTAAGCCTTGAAAAAATCTTAATTCAACAAACAGACGCTCCTTCGGTTCCAATTTTTCTAACGCAAATTTGAGTTCGAGATTATTAGTAAAATCGCTATTTTTATCTTTTATTGTATCCAATAAAGTAATATCATCTTCATCCTTAAGATTACTATCTAAAGAACAAGGACGATACTGTGATTCGTAGGCGTAAACAATATCTTCAATCGAAACATTTAAATGTTCACTAATATCACTTAAAGTGACATTACGATTCAGATTTTTTTCTAATTCTTCTTGTGCTTTAACAATAGCTTGATATAGTTCTTTAGTTGATCTAGAAACATGAAGTGATTGTTTCTCGCGAAAATATTTCTTTATTTCACCAAGAATTAATGGAACTGCATACGTTGAAAAAAGAACTTCGTATGAAAAGTCGAAGTTTTGAATTGCTTTTATTAGACCGATATTGGCAACTTGTAAAAGATCTTCTTGATCTTCTTTAGCGTAGCGATAACGTTTTAAAAGCGAATAAATTAATAATTGATTGCTATTTACTGCTTCTTCTAAAGCGCCTGGTTCTTTATTCTGTGCTCGTTTAATTAAATCAAGATTTTCAGCAAGTTGTTCCATATGAGATAGTTTCTTTAGCAAGCTTCTTTTTGATGACTAACTTACATCCCATACCTGGCAAGGTTTTGATTGCAAAACTATCTGATAAAGTTTCCATAATAGTTAATCCCATTCCGGCACGTTCTAAATCGGGTCGTGTGGTATAATGAGGCATTCTTGCTTCTTCTAGATTTACAATACCTTTACCATAATCGACAATTGTTAATTCAAGTTCATCTTTATCGATGACTGCTTTTAAAAATACATCTTTTGAAGCATCTAATTCATATCCGTGAATTATCGCATTAGAAACTCCTTCAGCAATTATCGTTTTAATTTCATTAATTTCCTCTAAAGAAGGATCAAGAGGGGAAATAAAAGCGATAACCGCTTGACGAGCTAAAATCTCATTAGATAAAGAGGCAGAAAATTTAAGCTCCATTTTATTGATCATAAGTTTATCCTCGCTTCCTTTTTAAATTGAGCGGCGCTTTGGTATTCGCCGATTATTTGTAAAATTCCTGTGATTTGAAATATCTTTCTTGAGTAGTTATTTAAACCTGTAATGCCGACTAAACCACCGATTTTATCAACTTCGTTAAAACGTCCTAAAATCAATCCAATTCCCGATGAATCGATAAACTGTAAATCCTTAAAATCAAACAATAACATTCGCGGCCCGATTCTAACCATTTCCCGATGAATCTTCTCGCGATAAAGCATTGTTTTCATTGAATCTAATTCACCAGAGATTTTGATAATTAAACCTTGATCGAAAGTGGTGAACTTTATCTTGCTTTCCATTCGTTTTACCTCCGTTTTTAAATTTTAGCGCATTAAAAAAAATCATTTGCCACATTCGACAATTAGTGACAAATGATTGCAAAAATTCGTTCGACATATTTCTACAAAAGTTGATTTTAGTATGAAAAATGTAATGAAACAACTTTAAATAACATAATTAGATATATAAATAAAAAATGATTCATTAAAATATGAATCATTTAAAATTGTCAAACAATTTTTAAGCAAATAATAACGCGAGATTGTATAGAAGATAATCCCAAAAATTTAAACTTTCAACTGCTTCGCTAGCGTAGATAGGAAAGGTATATCGTCTTTTAGCGGCAGTTTCTACAATTAGTTCTCCAATTACCTCATCCTCCAAAACGGGTGCATAATCACGATATAATTCAAGACTAAGGCTAAGAGCACTTATATCTTCACCTTTATCTAAGATAACGTCTATTCGATTTTTAGTGATAAGCTTAGTTTCCTTTGACAAGGTGTTATTGAAATTAAAAACAGTTAAAGTATCATTCTCATTAAATATAGTTTTTAATTCAAGTTTTGAAAAACCATAGTCAAGAAGGCGAATAGTATCTTGTGATCTTTTCTGTATCGTTTCTTCTTTCATAACTACTGATAATAAGCGGATACCATTTCTTTTTGCGGTCGCCGTTAAATTGTAACCTGCCTTAACTGTGAATCCGGTTTTTAAACCATCCATGCCATCGTAATATTTTAAAAGTTTATTGGTATTTACAAGCCAGAAAGGGGAACTGGTATTTTCTCTAACATAGGCTTCTTCCATTCTTGAAAAACGCAAAATTGACTCGCCATATTCAAGTAACTTTGAGCCTATTTTTGACATATCACGCACAGTTGTTACATGGCTAGGATCATCGAATCCTGTCGCGTTTGCAAAGTTTGTGTTTGTCATTCCGAATTCTCTAGCTTTGTTATTCATCATCGAAACAAAAGCATCGTTAGAACCTGCGACATATTCTCCAAGCGCGACGATAGCATCATTAGCAGAGTTGATAGCAACTGCTTTAAAGAGATCTTCGACGCTCATCTTTTCGTTTGGCTCTAAAAAGATTTGTGTTCCACCCATAGATGAAGCGTACGATGAGACGATAACTTCATCGTTCCAAGAAATTTTATTATTTTCAATTGCTTCTAAAATAAGATACATCCCCATCATCTTAGTCATTGAAGCAGGGAATAAAACGTCATCAGCATTTTGCTCATAAAGAACTGCGCCAGAAATAGGTTCAATAAGAATGGCACTATGAGTATTTAAATCTAAATTCGGTTCATCAGCATATGCAGGTTTAATTTCTGATTTAAAAAAAGTTAATCCCAGTGTCAAACATAGAAAAGCCAATAATATTTTTTTCATTGTCTTCACCTCAATCAAATGTATTATAAAAAGAAAAAATATATTACTTGATATTAATAATTGAATATTTTTTGAAAAGATTGCGAATTATTTAATTTCTAGAACTACATAAATAAGTTATTAATATTTGAATCAGTAATAAATTTCTTTAATTACTTTTATTATACTTTATTTATCTATTTTAGAATCTGTCGAAACTCGCCATTATTTTCGGATAACCTTTTCATTATAGTTTTTTCTATTTACCAATTTTTATTTTTAATGCTTCTATGTAAATATAAAAATCAACATATATAAAATAATGTTATTTCAATTAAAAAGTTGGTTATAAAATGAATTTTTTTCACACACTAAATTTTGAGGTGAAATAATGGACTATACAACATATTCAGAAATTGTTAAAAAGAATGCACCAAAAAAACATATGGTGCGAAATGGTTTTCTCGCTTTTATAAGTGGAGGACTTATGGGAATCGCCGCTCAGGCACTAATTGATTTAGGGACTAATGTACTAAACTTAGAGACTCCTGAAGCGATGTCGTTTTCAGCGATTGTAGTTGTTTTCTTCGCGGCCGTGCTTACTATGTTTGGTTGGTATAATAATCTGGCACAGTTGGTTGGTGCTGGGTTATTTATTCCCACAACAGGATTTGCAAATTCGATGACTTCAGCTGCTATAGAAGGTAAATTTGAAGGACCGATTTATGGAGTTGGAACTAGAATGTTTGCACTTGCTGGTTCTGTCATCACATATGGAGTCTTTTCGGCAGTCATTTGCTGCGTGATTAGATACATCTTAAGTTTTATGGGGGTAGCATTATGAGCCTCACTTTAAAGTTTAAAGATGTATATATTCAAGCTTCAGCTGCAGTAGCTGGACCTGAAGAAGCACAAGGGCCATTAAAAGAGTACTTTGATTATTGTTTTTCTAATATTTATGCAGATCAAAAAAGCTACGAAGATGGCGAAAAAGAGATGTCAAAAACCGCAATCTTGACGGCATTAAAGAAATCCGGATTACCTTCAAGTAAAATTGATATTGCTTTTGGTGGTGATCTTACCGATCAACTAGCAGTTTCTAACCTTTTAGCTAAAGAAATGCCTTATTCATTTGTCGGAGTATATGGAGCGTGTTCTACTGCGATGCTTTCTCTAGCGCTAGCTTCGACCTTTGTATCTTCAAAGTTAGCCACTAATGCATTATGTTTTTCTTCATCTAACTATGGTTCATCTGAACGTCAATTTCGCTATCCTACCGAGTATGGAATAGAAAAGAAAGACACTACGACCATTACTGTGTCAGGTGCTGGTGCGGCGATAGTTGGTAATCGTAAAACTAAAGTTAAAGTAGTTTCATGTACTTTTGGTAAAGTGCACGATGTCAAATGGACTGACGCTAACGATATGGGATCACCGATGGCATTTGCTGCTTATGATACTATCGCACAGCATTTAAAGCATAGCAAGAGAACTTTTAAAGACTACGATTTAATTATGACTGGTGATTTATCTTCTATTGGAAGCAAAGTAGTAAAAGAAATGTTTGAAAAAGAAGGACAGGTATTCTTTAATCATGTTGATTCGGGAAGTCTCATTTATGAAAAAGGAGAATGGGATAAATTCTCTGGTGGTAGTGGATGCGGATGTATTGCAATCACAACCTACGGATATATCTTACAAAAGATGGAACAAAAAGATATTAAAAGAATCCTTCTTGTCGGAACAGGAGCTTTACATTCGAAAACTTCGGTCGGCCAAAAGAAGGTCATTCCCGTTATTGCACATGCAGTAGAACTAGAACGAGTGGAGGAATAAATAATGATCTACTTATATGCATTTTTGGTTGCAGGCGCCTTTTGTTTAGTTGCGCAAATTATTTATGATAAAACTAAATTAACTCCAGGTCATATCACTTCTTTATTCGTAGTATTAGGTGCGATTCTTTCTGCCTGCGGTCTTTATCAATATCTTTTAGATTTTGCGGGTGGTGGCGCTAGTGTTCCAATTACTAATTTTGGTCATCTTTTAGTCGAAGGTGGTCTTGAAGGTTTAAAAGAAAATGGATTATTAGGAATGCTTTTAGGTTTACTTACCAAATGTAGTGCTACTTTAGGATTTACTATCTTTATAGCAACATTTGCATCTATTGTCGCTAAACCACGTCAATGAGGCAGTTATGAGAAAATCGTTCTTTAATCAAATTGATTCTCAATTAAAAAAAGAACTCGATGTCGAGAATAACTTTGATATTGTAAGAAGAGAAATCAATCAAGGAAAGAAACGTGCGATATTATATTTCCTTTCAAGTTTAGTAAGTGAAGCCTACATCAATGCGATGATGGAAAGCTTTAAATGGTCTGCAACTCCAAGAGAAAGCTTCTATTCGATGTTTAATGGTTCGGTAACAACTGAAAAAGACATGGAAATAATCAAGAAGTCTTTATATAACGGCATTAGTATTATTCTTTATCCAAATGAAGCCTATGCTTTATTAGTCGATACGAGATTTTATCCGACTCGCGCGGTAAGTGAACCGGATTCGGAAAAGACAGTTCGTGGGTCTCGTGATGGATTTAATGAGTCAATTATCACTAATCTTGGACTTATTAGAAGAAGAATTAAATCCGATAAGTTAAAAGTAGAAAAGTTCGAAATTGGTAGAACTACAAAAACATTGGTAGCATTGTGTTATATAGATGATGCGATTGACAAAGAGGTGTTACAAAAAATCAAAGATAAGCTAGATGAAGTTGATGTAAATTCGTTAGTAATGACAGATCGCGCCTTAGAAGAAAATATGTTTCAACAAACTAAATCTCCATATCCTTTGGTGCGTTATACCGAACGCCCTGATGTCGCTTCAATTCAATTAGTAAACGGAAAAGCAGTTATTTTAGTTGATACATCAAGTAGTGCGATTATCACTCCGATTACTTTAGTGGATCATTCTAAACATGTAGAAGAATTTCGTCAAACACCGATTGTCGGATCTTTTACTCGCTTTTTAAGAAGTGTCGCAATTATGATTTCATTATTTTTAGTACCATTATGGTTATGCCTTGTAACTAATAGCGATTTTTCAAACGGTGTTAACTTTGCTGTTTCAAATGAATCAGATACACCATTGTTGTTACAAGTGTTGGGAGCAACTTTAATGATAGAACTATTTAGGATTGCAATTATTCATACACCGACACCACTGGTATCAGCATTATCATTAGTGGCTGCTATTATTTTAGGGCAGGTATCGATGGATTTGGGATTATTTTTGCCGGAAATATTACTATTTGTATCGATAAGTGCGATTTGTGGATTTGCGACTCCGAGTTACGAATTATCACTAACTAATAAGGTTGTATCTATTGCGTTTGTGGTCATTGCTGAAATTTTTGGCACTACTGGGTTTGTGATTGCAGCCACAGCTTTATTCTTATATTTAGTTCAAATCAAAGTATTTAATTTACCTTATCTTTATCCTTTATGCCCATTTGATTATCGAAGCTTTAAAAATGTCTTTGTCCGTGAATCGGCGCATAAAAAACAAAACTTATAGTTTTGTTAGCATGGCTCGTTTATAATATATAGACGGGTGAAAGATTATGCGCGTTGTTTTACAAGTTGTAACAAAAGCAAGTGTAGAAATCGAAGGCAGAGTCTTTTCTGAAATCGGAAAAGGCTTTTTATTGCTTGTAGGCTTTTGTGAAGGAGATACGCTTGTTACTAGTAAAAAGATGATTGATAAGATTCTTTCTTTGCGCCTTTTTCCTGATGAGAATGGTAAAACTAACCTTTCGTTAGATGATGTAAAAGGTGAAATCTTATGTGTTTCACAATTTACACTTTATGGGAATGTTAAAAAAGGACGTCGCCCTTCCTTTATCGATGCATTAAACGCGGAAAGTGCGCGTGAACTGTATCATGAAACTATTTTATATCTTGAAGAGCAATATAGTGGAAAAGTCGCTCAAGGAATTTTTCAAGCTGATATGAAAGTGAAATTGGTTAACGATGGTCCATTTACATTAATAATCAATAGTGAGGATTTGTAGTATGGAAAAGAAATTAAAAGTTTTAGTGGGTTTATCTGGTGGAGTTGATTCCGCTATTGCTGCTTACTTATTACTGAAACAAGGTTATGATGTTTCAGGTGGGTTTATGCGCAACTGGGATGCTCTAGCTAATAATGACTATTTAGGAAATCCTACCATCAATAATTCCGTGTGTCCTCAAGAAGTTGATTATATGGACGCGAAAGCGGTAGCTGATAATTTAGGCATCAAATTATATCGCATCGATTTTGTAAAGGAATATTGGGATAATGTTTTTTCATATTTTTTGGATGAATACAAAAAGGGTAGAACGCCTAATCCGGACATCTTTTGTAACAAATACATCAAATTCGATGCTTTTTTAAAATACGCTTTAAGAGAGGGTTTTGATCTTATCGCAACCGGTCACTACGCTTTAAGAGTCGATAAAGAAGATGGTCGTGTTGAACTTCATAAATCGTTTGATCAAAACAAAGACCAAACATATTTCCTTTCACAAATAGACGAAAAACAAATTTCATTTTGTCTTTTCCCACTCGGTAAGATTGACAAAACAGAAGTAAGAAAAATCGCTCACGAACTTAATTTACCAATCGCTGATAAAAAAGATAGCACTGGTGTGTGTTTTATCGGGGAACGTAATTTTAAATTATTTTTAAATAATTATTTACCTGCTCAAAAAGGAGATATTGTTGATATTGTCACAAAAGAAGTTGTTGGACATCACGATGGAGTAATGTATTATACATTAGGACAAAGAAGAGGTTTAGGAATCGGTGGTATTAAAGATCGCGAAACCGCATCATGGTTTGTTGTTGCCAAAAATGTTAAAACAAATATTTTATATGTCGCTCAAGGTGAAGAGAATACTTATTTATTATCAGATCGTGCGATAGTAAGAGGAATTAATTGGATTAGTGACCCGTTTGAAACCCTTCATGTCGGATGTAAATTCCGTTATCGTCAAAAAGATTTAGGCGTAACTATCAATCGAATTGATGACGATACAATTGAAGTAATTTACGATGAACCATATAAAGCGGTTACACCAGGTCAGGCCGCGGTCTTTTATGATAAAGATCGTCTTTTAGGCGGTGGAATTATCGATGAAATCTATTATCGAGGAGTTCAAAAACATGTTTGATTTTGAAAAAACTTTATATTTTGAAGATGATCAATATCCAAATAATGGTTTTGACCATATTCGTAAAGTGGTCAGAGCTATAGTTTATGATGATAATAAAAATATCTGTCTTAATAAAGTAGATGGAAATGATATCTTTGGTCATCGCGATTACTTTGAGACACCGGGTGGTGGAGTAGAAGAAAAAGAAACTCTAGAAGAAGCTTTAAAAAGAGAGTTAGATGAAGAATTAGGAGCTGAAGTAGAAATCATTAGACCATTACTAATAATTGAGGATTATTATAATTTAATTAATCGGAAAAATATTAATTATTATTACTTATGTCATCTTAAATCTTTGCATAAACCCCATCTTCAAGAAGGCGAAGGGGATATATTAAAAGGTAATATATGGGTTAGTATTGATAAAGCTATTGAATTATTTAATACATCGATGAATGGAAAAGTGGCACTTCTAGTTAAACAACGTGAATTGCCGATTATAGAACTGGCAAAAATCTATTTAGAACAATAAGTTTGAAATTGATTCATCAAATAAATATCTTCTTTTGATAATTCAAACGGATTACCTTCATAAAGATAATTTTCTACCATTTCTTTAATTGAGATACTCCTAGATTTTAAATAAATAATAGATTCATCTTCGAGTACTAAATATCCCGTTGCGGTCATTATTACTTCATAAGCGCTTTTAGGAATATTAGTGATGACAGCAGTAAAATAATAATCTTCATTAAAAGATATCTTTTTTAGTGAGATCATAACATTCATAATTTCAGAACTATAAGGAATTGATATAATAACACCAGCTCTTATAACACTTAAAGATTCAAAAATATCTTTATCAATATGTGCGGTAAATTTAGCGCGTACATTTGAAAAATGGATACCTTTTTCACCAATATTAAATTTTAATTCGATTTTTCTTATCTTCACTTGTACATTAGAAGTGGCAATATTTTTGATTTTGAAGTTATTGCTATTAACATCATATTCTTGATCGCTTTCAATTTCTTTAATTTCATTATCGATAACTAAACCACACTTGCCACCAGAATTAGAACTTAATAAGAATGATATTTTTATTTTGGATACCTCTAAGAGTGTGACAAAATCAAGAGATGTACCATCGCCATAAGAATTATAATAGAGACGAACTTCTTTATTGCTACCACCAATATATGCATAAGAGGAGCTATTCTTACTTAATGAGACAGATTTAACTAAATCATTCACATTATTATTTTCATCGGTAATATCAAAGTAATTAGTGACGTTAGCAGCATTTGAAAAATTGCTATTTATTATGGTAGTATTTACACTCATACTGATAGTTTTAGAAACCAGAGTATCAATATCTTGATATGAAAAGCCAAGACTTGCTTTAGTAACTCCTACATAGCCGGAACGAACAACGACTTCACACTCATCCATAAAGTTGCCATCATCGGTTAGAAAATATATAGTAGTATTTCCTTCTTGTAATGCTGTCATTGTGCCAGTTTCTTCATCGATTGAAATTATATCTTCATTATCGGCCATGAAAAGCATGTTTTTGTTAGTGGCGTTTTCAGGTAAAATATTAACTTTAGGTGTTAAAACTTCACCGACAGTCATTTCGATATAATGGCTATTGAATTCGGCACTAAGAATTGGATATTGCTCTAAATAGCGAGAGATGTCAATACGGCCGTTACCAAAATAATTTCTATCATTTAAATCTATGAGTGAATCATCTAGCTTTGATAAAACTTGTTCATATGTAGCATTAGGAAATTTTGATTTAAAAAGAGCGATTGCACCACTAACAGCGGGTGAAGCAAAAGAAGTTCCTTGTACTGTGACATATGAAGTAGATGATTCGATGCTTGGTAAATAGAATGTGCCAGGTGCAACTAAATAAACGTTATCGGTACCATAGTTTGAATATTCGGCTTTTTGATTGTTTGTACCATCTTTTAAAGCACCAACACCGATGACATCATCACAAGAGGCAGGATAACATTTTTCACTGGTTGCTTTATTTCCAGCAGCAGCTACAATAATAACACCATTATCTTTGGCGTATTTAACGGCATCATTGAAAAAAGTGTCAATATTTGAATAATCTTCCTTATAAGCTTGTACCGATAGATTAATAATATCCGCACCATGATCAACTGCATAACGAATACCATATTCTAACTGATCTAAATAATACTCGGTTTTTAAAATCATTAACTCGACATTAGGAGCAATACCAGTAATCCCGAGCTCATTAACTCTTGAAGCGATAGTACCGGCGACTTCAGTACCATGACCATTAGTGTCATCAATGATATTATAACCATAGTTATTTATTGTTTGCGCTGTAATTGAATATGCATTACGTTTTAAATAAGCGGAATCTAATGAGATGTCAGTGTATTTATATCCATTTATATCTTTAAATTCTTGATGGTCGATATTAATACCTGAGTCGATGATTGCTACTTTAACTCCATCTCCACGATAATTATCTAAAGTATTTCCCAAGTTTAAATAGTTTAGATTTTTTTGTGAATTGTATAGAGGTTCATTTGAGGCTTTAAGTTCAAATGTGTCAGCCGGATGTGCTCTGGCATATTTTAATTCATCATATTGGATATTAGTATTAAATTGAAATATAGTTACTATAAGAGAGAAAAAAATAATTTTATGCATAAAGCTTACCTCTATGCACATTATAGCAAATGATAATTTCAAATCAATTATTTTTAATAATTGCAAATTTATCTAGTAAAATATTTTTCTATAGTTTAAAATATCTTTATGGAGGTAGATTTATGACATCAAAGAATTCAAAGAGTTTAACTTGGAGACAAGTATTTAGTGTTAGTTGTTTCTTCGCATTATTCTTCTATGGTTTAGCAACTATATTATCAGCAGTTGGTATTAGTTGGCCAATCCTTGAAAAGATTGCGGGTATTTTAGTAGTAGTTTGTTTAATTATCACCGCTTATGATGCGCTAAAGGTTCTTAGACATAAAGCTTGGATGATTATCTTTTGGGTTTGTGTTGCACTAGCTCTTGTCGGTGGTATTTGGAATTTATTCTAAGAATTAACCAATTTATAACTGAAGCTGATGCTTCAGTTTTTTTATGCTTTCTTTAAGAAAATTAATTAATTATAATCTTATATGAGGTAGTTATTATGAAAGTAGGTATAGTAAGTCTTGGTTGCGCTAAAAATCTCGTTGATTCTGAAATGATGATTGGATTATTAAAAGAGAATGATTTTGAACTTACGCCAAATGCTAGTGAGGCCGATATAATTATCATTAATACTTGCGGATTTATTGAAGCAAGTAAAAAAGAATCGATAGAGACGATTTTAGAAATGGCGTTATATCATAAATTTTTAGTGGTTACTGGATGTTTAGTAGAGCGATATATCGAAGAATTGAAAAAAGAACTTCCAGAGGTTGATCTTTTCATTCCGATTCGCGAATATCCTAACTTTGCTAAAATACTTCGAGAGCATTATCGTTGTTCGATTAATGGTGAATTAAATCCATTGCACCGTGTTTTAGCGACCACTTTTTACAGCGCCTACTTAAAAATATCCGAAGGATGTAATAATCGCTGCAGTTATTGTGCAATTCCGTTAATAAGAGGTGACTTTAAATCTTTTCCCAAAGAAAGACTTATCGAAGAGGCTAAAGAATTACAAAGTCGTGGGGTGAAAGAACTTATCGTTATCTCACAAGATACGACTCGTTACGGCAGCGACATATATGAAAATTATCGTATTGAAAACTTACTTGAAGAACTATTAAAAGAGACTGACTTTGAATATATTAGATTGTTATATCTTTATCCTGATGAAATCAGCGATGAACTTATTAAATTGATGGGAAAGGAGCCGCGTTTAACTCCATATTTTGATATCCCGATTCAACATGCTTCAAGTAAAATTTTAAAAACTATGAATCGCCGTGGTAATTATGAGTTCTTAAAATCATTATTTGAAAAGATTAGAAATGAAGTTCCTAATGCTATTTTAAGAACCACATTAATTGTTGGTTTTCCAACGGAAGATGATGACGATTTTGAAATATTAAAGCAATTTGTCACAGATGTTAAATTTGATCATTTAGGTGTATTTATATATTCACGTGAAGATGGTACGGCTTCTTATAATATGAAACCACAAGTAAAAAAATCGATTGCTAATAAACGTTTAAAAGAAATCATGCAAATCCAACAACAAATTTCAAATGAAAAGAATAATAAGCGGATTGGAGAGGTTCATCGCGGTATTGTTATCGGTTATGATGCTGAGAAAAATTGCTATCTTTTAAGAAGTCATTTTAACGCTCCAGATGATATTGACGGAAAGATTTATTTTACTTCTTCTAAAACATTTGAAGAAGGAGATATCGCCATTGTTAAAATCGTTTCTGCAACTAGTTATGATTTATACGCGATAGTCGAAGAATAAAAATATAATTTTTAGCAAAAATTTAAAATTGCATATATTAAGTATTAGGGTGATTCGATATATGCGAGATAAGACACATCGAAAAAATAAAGCAAAAGTCGATGAGCTTTTGTTATCGATAAAAAAACAATTATCTAATATCGATAGCGAAATTGCCCTAGAATATTTAAATTGGATTGGTAAAAAAACATTATATCTCAATCAATCTATCAATAAAATCGGATATGGTGCCCAACCTGATAATTTAAGTCGCGGTGATATTGTTTGGGTTGAGTTTGGAATTAACGTAGGTACGGAATTAAGCGACTATAAAACTCATGGTCATTACGCTTTAGTATGGGCGATTGATCTAGGAAATGTGATTGTAATTCCACTTTCCAGTCGTGATGCGCCAGGTTCACTATTAACATTTGATTTAGGAATAATTGAAGGATTAAATGATAAGAATGAATTAGCGCATTCCTATTTAAAATTAGATGCAATTCGTTCGGTTTCTAAAAGAAGGATTGCAAGGATGAACGGAAGGGAAAATGGTAAGTTAACCTTAGATGATGCAATGATAGAAAAGGTAAAAATGGCGATACAAATGGCATTCTTAAATTAATTGAAATTAAAGTGGTCTAAAATTAGATAGATACATATAAATAAAATAAATAGGAGGAAAAATATGTATCAAAATATTTTAGAGACAATTGGTAATACACCTCTTATCGAAACAAAAGAAGATGGAATTAATGCCCAAATTTTTGTTAAAGTAGAATCATTTAATCCAAGTGGTTCGGTAAAAATAAGAATCGCAAAGCACATGATTGATAAAGCGTTAAAAAGAGGAGTCATCAATAAGGATTCGATACTGATTGAACCGACATCAGGCAATACTGGTATCGGCTTAGCTTTAGTCGCTGCGGTTTATAAAATGCGTTTTATTGCGGTAATGCCTTCTTCAATGACAATTGAAAGAAGAAATTTTATGAAAGCATATGGTGCGGAGATTGTTTTAACAGATTCAAAACTTGGAATGAAAGGGGCAATCGCTAAAGCAGAAGAGTTGAATAAAGAAATCGAAAATTCTTTTATTCCATCTCAATTTGAAAACTTTGATAATCCTTCAATTCACTATCTTACAACTGCAAAAGAAATTGACCGCGATTTAAATCATGTTGATATCTTAGTTGCGGGCATCGGCACAGGTGGTACGATATCTGGTGTCGGAAAATATTTTAAAGAGAAAAATCCAAATGTAAAATTGATTGGTGTTGAACCGGCTAATTCGCCGGTATTACAAGGTGGAAAACCAGGAACTCATCGTATTCAAGGAATTGGCGCGGGTTTTGTTCCTAAAGTTTTAAATCGAGAAATCTTAGATGAAGTAATCGGCGTTCCAGATGAAGAAGCTTTATCGACAGCACGTCATCTTTCTAAAACACATGGATTATTTGTCGGTGTTTCTTCCGGCGCTGCTTATTATGCTGCGTTAGAGGTCGCTAAAAGAAAAGAAAATAAAGGTTTAAATATTGTAGTTGTTTTACCGGATGGTGGTGAACGTTATCTTTCAACTAACTTAGTTGAAAATGCGGAATAAAAATAATGAAGTACGTTGATTTACCAAATAAAAATAAACTTATTAAACTGCTTTTATTATTAAAGCAACTTACTTTATGTCAAGTGCTTGAAATAGACAATTTCGATATTTTTGAAATTGAGAAAAAAGCACGTGGAATTTTATTTTCAGAGATAAATAAAGTTTTTTTATTACATGACAAATTAAGTGATACTTCGATAATAGTAGACAATTTTTTTAAAAGTTTTAATGAGATTAAAAAAATATTTTTAACTGATTTAAATGCGGCTTTTAAAGGAGATCCATCGGCATTAGATGTTAAAGAGATTGCTCTTTCTTATCCGGGATTAGATGCAATTTTTATTCATCGGATTGCTCATGAATTATATCTTTTAAAAATCCCATATCTCCCACGAATTATGAGTGAGTATGCACATAGCAAAACTGGAATCGATATTCATCCTGGGGCGACTATCGGAAATCATTTTTTTATCGATCACGGGACAGGTGTTGTAATTGGTGAAACTACTTTAATCGGTAATCATGTACGACTATATCAAGGAGTTACATTAGGAGCATTATCTTTAAATAAAGGAAGAAAACTTCGTGGTAAAAAACGTCATCCGACTATTGGAAATAATGTAATTATATATGCCAATGCCTCGATATTAGGTGGACAAACCATAATCGAAGATGATGTAACAATCGGCGCAAATTGTCTTATTATAGAAAGTGTTAAAAGCCATCAAATAGTTTGTATCGATGATATTGAACAAAAGACCATTGCTAAGAAATGATAGTGATATTTATTTTTTCCAAAGAAGACTTTATAATAAAATCATCGATATGATTTTGGAGGTCTTATGAAAAAATGTATCGTCACCATCGATCAAGGTACAACAAGTAGTCGTGTCATCGCTTTTGATGAAGAAGGTAATGTCATTTCTAAAGCACAATTAGAAGTTTCAATTGTTACTCCACATAATGGTTGGGTTGAACAAGATGCTGAAGAGATATATGAAACTGTGTTTGAAGCTTTAAAAATAGTTTTAAATGATTTAAAAGAAAAACATATAACTCCAGTTGTTTTAGGAATTACTAATCAACGTGAAACAACAATTATTTGGGATAAAAAGACAGGTAGACCTATCTATCATGCAGTGGTCTGGCAATCTCGCCAATCTCAAGATATCTGTGAAAAACTCATTAATGATGGATATGAAACATTTATCAAAGAAAAAACAGGTCTTCTCATTAATCCGTATTTTAGCGCGACAAAGATTAGGTTTATTCTTGATCATGTTGAAGGAGCAATTCAAAAAGCTAAAAATGGTGAGTTATCTTTTGGAACAGTTGATTCTTATCTTGCCTATCGACTAAGTGAAAGAAAATTACATATCACTGATTATTCAAATGCTTCAAGAACAATGTTATTTAATATTCATACTTTAAAATGGGATCAAGAATTATTAGATTTACTTCAAATTCCATCTAGTCTCTTACCAAAAGTGAGAAATTCTTCTGAAATATATGGTGTCGCTACGGCTTTAAAAAAGATTATTCCAGATTTAGACTTACCGATTGGAAGTTTAATCGGTGATCAACAAGCATCGCTATTTGGTCAATGTTGTTTTGAAAAGGGCGATATAAAAAATACTTATGGAACTGGCTGCTTCATGTTAATGAATACTAAAGATGAACTTATCGATTCTAAAAACGGATTATTATCGACGATTGCGTGGTCGATGGATAATAAAATAGAATACGCTTTAGAGGGTTCGGTATTTGTCGGTGGCTCAGCGGTACAATGGTTACGAGATGGAATGCGCCTTTTTGAAAAATCGAGCGATTGTGAACTAGCGAGCGAGATGGTTGAAGGAAGTGAAGGAGTTTACGTTGTGCCTGCATTTGTAGGCTTAGGAACTCCGTATTGGGATAATGATGCTCGTGGGGCGGTTTTTGGTTTAACTAGAGCCACTAAAAGAGAACATTTTATTAATGCCACTGTGGAATCGATTGCATACCAAAGTAAAGATGTAATGGAAGTGATGCTTCAAGATTCTAGAATTCCTTTTTCAAGTCTAGCGGTCGATGGTGGAGCAAGCGTCAATAATTATTTAGTTCAATTTCAAGCCGATATAATGAATTTAAAAATTGTACGACCAGAATGTATGGAAACGACCGCTTTAGGTGCTACCTATCTTGCGGGACTTGCTTCAAAAATATGGACCAATAAAGAAGAATTAAAAAGAAAACATCGTTTAGATAGAGTGTTCATGCCACATCTAAGTGAAGAAAAACGCGATAGACTATACTCAGGATGGAAAAAGGCAATAAAAGCAACACGCACTTTTAAATAGAATTTATATGTGATAAAAACCTCATTGAGGTGTAAAATAAAAGTATATTAAAATGGAAAGGAGAGGAAAATATTTATGATAATTTTAAAAATAAAAGATTACGGAGAAATTAAAATCGAATTAGATCGCACACAGGCACCAAATACATGTGCTAACTTTGTAAGTTTAGTAAATAAAGGATTCTATGATGGACTAACTTTTCATCGCGTTATTAAAGGATTTATGATTCAAGGTGGTGATCCTCGCGGTAATGGAACTGGTGGACCAGATTATTCGATAAAAGGTGAATTTAGCGCCAATGGGCATAAGAATGACATTTCTCATATTAAAGGAACCATTTCTATGGCAAGGAGCTACTTGATGGATTCGGCGGGTAGTCAATTTTTTATCATGCATCAAGATGGTACGTATTTAGATGGGCAATATGCTGCCTTTGGTCACGTAGTTGAAGGAATTGAAGTTGTCGATAAAATCGCTAGTGTAAAAACGACAGCTTCTGATCGTCCTTTAACACCTGTTGTGATTGAAAAAGCGATTGCTATTGATGAACCACAAGTAGAGGTTATAACTATTAAATGAGTATTTTAATTAAAGAGATTTATATAACAAAAGAAAACTATGAACCACTTCAGCTTTTTGAAAAGGCTAAGCAGATGATTGAAGATGCATCACTTGATGTATCTAGTACCTTTTTAGAAAACCTTGATAAGGTTTCTTTTGAAAATGTACAAGTAACAAAAATGTATCATGTCATTTATCAAATCGTATATAAAGGTAAAATTGATTATAAACAAAAAGATGGTAGTGAACACAGATATGAAATCGAAAGAGACTTCGTTGAAATTTCAAAAGATGACTATCAATTTCAAATTAAAATCGACGATTTTAATAAAGAGGATTTAGAGAAGATTACTAAAAATGACTTGGAAACTAAGGCTTCTATTTTCGATGAAAAATCTTTAATGCGATTAATCGATAAGAATTTTAAAAGTCAAAAGGAATATCAATCAGCTCATTTAGAATCTGAATTGTGGTCGACTATTGAAGAGGCAGAAGTTACAATTTATGTGATTCCATATATTTCATTTAAGATTGTTGATCATACTCAATATGCGGATTTAACTTCGGGAGAAGTAAAGATATCTTATCAACTATCAAAAGAGATAACATCTTACGTAAATAATATTAGAATAATGCGCTATCCTGTTATCGCATTAAATATCGCGTTTGCTATTATTTATTTCATCCTAAATCTTAATGTTCAAAATCGTGGCATTGAAGTTAATGGCTTTTTCTTGGCAATGATTATTATGACGCTAATTGTGTTTATAGTGACTATTATAATTACTGGTGGTAAAAAACTTAGAAGAGACGCGATTATCAAAGATATCCAAGAAGGAAAAGATCCATTAAATCTTCATCGTAAGGTATTGTATTTATTTCTAATCACCGCGGCAATTCAACTTGTTGAAATTGGACTTTTCTATCTTTTCTACATGAACTGATATTCTTTAAAAATTTGCTACTTTCAGTTATAATAACTGAGGTGGTTTTTTTATGGAACGAACCTTAAACCTTTCGGTACATGGCCTTGTTGATTTTTTATTAAGACGCGGAAGCATCGATTCGCGTGTTTTTAATAATGCCACCATGCTTGAAGGGACAAGAATTCACCTTCGGTATCAAAGTATTCAAAATGGCAATTATCTTTCAGAAGTCTATCTGGAAGAAAGTTTTAATGTTGACGATTTTGAAGTGATGCTTTCAGGACGTGCTGATGGAATTATCGTTGAGAAAGATCGTGTTACTATCGATGAAATTAAATCGACCGTCGCTGATTTGGAAACTTTTTTTGAAGAACAGGGCGAATGGCATTTAGCTCAAGCCAAATGTTATGCTTTAATGTTTGCTAATCAAAATGATTTAAAAAAGATATCGTGTCGCCTTACTTATATCTCTCAAATTGATAATTCAAAACTCATTAAAAGCTTTTCTTATTCCAGAGAAAAACTCGAAGAAGAAGTGATTAATTTAATTAAGGAATACCTCGAATTTTATCGAAGAATCGACACCCATAAAAAGAGGATAAAGGAATCTAGTAATCAACTGGAATTTCCATATCCGACTTTTAGAGAAGGACAACATCGATTAGCTAAATTTACCTATAAGATTGCTCAAGATGGAGGACTTCTTTTCGCAGAGGCTCCGACTGGCATTGGAAAGACGATGTCGACATTGTTTCCAGCAATCAAGTCATTCGCTGAAGAAAAGAATGATAAGATTTTTTATTTAGCGGCTAAAAGTTCCCAAAAAGGAATCGCGTTTGACGCTTTAAAAGTAATGATTGAAAAAGGTTTAGTTATCAAAGCTATTAAATTAACTGCCAAGGAAAAAATGTGTCAAAATGATGTATCTCATTGTAACCCTGATGAATGTCCTTTTGCGAGAAACTATTACGATAAATTACGTATTGTTTTACAAGAAATGCTAAACGATGAAGATCTCTATGATGAAAATTACATTACCACTATAGCTTATCAAAATGCGATGTGCGCATTTGAATTACAGCTCGACTTATCTTTATTCACAGATGTTATCATTTGTGATTATAACTATGTTTTTGATCCGATGGCGTATTTAAAACGTTACTTTGATGAAGTAAAAGAAGATTATCTTGCGCTTATTGATGAAGCCCATAATTTAGTTGATCGTTCGCGGGAGATGTATTCAACTTCTTTAGATTTAAATAGTTTAATTTTTTTAAGACAATTATTAAAAAAAGAGAAACTACCAAAACTAAAACGTCACCTCAAAAAACTTATTAACCACTTTGAACAAACTAAAGAAAAAGAAGAAATATATCAAATTCAAGATGGCGATTTTTCATTAGAATTTTACGCTGCTTTAGATAATTATTTTAAAGCTTCACAGGATACTATGAAGGAAAATCAAAATTTCTCTAATGAAAAATTCAGTGAAATCTTTAAAGATGTAAATAAATTTTTAAAACTACGTGAATTTGTATGTGATGATTTTGTCACTTATTTTGAAAAGATAGATGATAATGTTGTTGCTCATATCAGATGTTTAGATTCATCTAGATTGATATCTGATAGTTTAAAAAAATTACGCGGTGCGGTTTTCTTTTCGGCAACCCTCACACCGCGCGATTATTATATTCGTCTTCTAGGCGGTGATGAAACAAGTCCTTATATTTCGCTTGATTCACCATTTCCAAAAGAAAATTTGTTGTTATTAATAAGAGGCGATATTTCAACGCGTTTAAAAGATCGTCCATTATCATATCGCGATATCGCGAATTCGATTAAAGTGATGGTTAACGCTAAAGTCGGCAATTATTTAGTTTTCTTTCCTTCTTTCGCCTACCTAGAAGAGGTATATCGCTATTTTGAAGATGATGAATATTTTACTTTGAAACAAACTCGTGATATGAAAGAAAGCGAAAGAGCGGAATTTTTAAACCGATTTGTTTTATCACCAAAAGAGACAATGATTGGTTTTGCGGTATTAGGTGGTGCTTTTTCAGAAGGTATTGATTTATCTTCAGATCGATTAATAGGTGCGGTGATTGTAGGAGTAGGTCTTCCGACCATCTCATTTGAACGTGATTTATTAAAAGAACATTTTAACAATAATGGAGAAGAAGGTTACGATTACGCTTATACTAATCCGGGGATGAATAAAGTGATGCAGGCGGCAGGTCGGGTCATACGTTCAGCTACTGATCGAGGTGTCGTGATGCTAATTGATTCGCGGTTTTTATATCAAAAATATCGCGAGATGTTTAAAAAAGAATGGTCGCATTATAAACGTGTCTACTCGATAGAAGAGATAAGTGAAGAAGTCCAAAAATTTTGGAATTCATAAATTTATTTGAAACACGCATATAAATGCGCTATGTTATAACAAGCGGAGGCTACAAGGTGGAATACGATTTAAAACACATTAGAAACTTTTCTATCATCGCTCATATTGACCATGGTAAATCAACTTTGGCCGATCGTCTTTTAGAATTGACCGGAACAGTTTCTAAAAGAGAGATGAAAGAGCAACTTTTAGATTCGATGGATCTAGAAAGAGAACGTGGTATCACCATCAAATTAAACGCGGTAAGTCTTAATTATCATGCTAAAAATAATGAAGACTATCTTTTTAATTTGATTGATACTCCAGGCCATGTCGATTTCACCTATGAAGTAAGCCGTTCATTGGCAGCTTGTGAAGGTGCTTTATTAGTGGTAGATGCTACTCAAGGAGTCGAAGCTCAAACACTAGCTAACGTTTATCTTGCTATCGAAAATGATTTAGAAGTAATTCCTATTATCAATAAAGTTGATCTACCAAGCGCAGATGTCGAGCGCACGAAGCATGAAATTGAGGATAATATTGGTCTTCCCTTTGATGAACGCCTACAAGTATCAGCAAAAACCGGATATCAAGTTGAAAACGTCTTAGAAGCGATTGTCGAATATGTGCCATGCCCTAAAGGTAAAAAAGAAAATCCACTTCAAGCGCTAATTTTTGATTCTTTCTATGATTCATATCGTGGCGTTGTCGCTCAAATCGTTATTAAAGAGGGATTTTTGGAAGTTGGCGATACTATTGTTTTCATGGCCAATGGCGAAGAATATCTAGTCACCGAATTAGGTATAAGAACGCCTAAAGATGTTAAAGTTGATCGCTTAGAAGTCGGTGAAGTCGGATATGTAGCCGCACAAATTAAAGAGATTGATAAAGTGCGTCCCGGTGATACAATCACTTGTGTGAAAAGAAAAGCCTCGACACCGCTCGCCGGTTATCGCAAGATGAATCCGATGGTTTATTGCGGTCTTTATCCATGTGATTCTAACAAATATCAAGATTTAAAAGAAGCTTTAATGAAATTATCATTAAACGATGCTTCTTTACATTTTGAACCTGAGACATCTTCAGCATTAGGATTTGGTTTTAGATGTGGTTTTTTGGGATTGTTACATATGGATGTTATTGAAGAACGCCTCGAAAGAGAATACGGAATCGATTTGATTTTGACCGCGCCTAGCGTTATTTATCACGTATATTTAAATGATGGAAGTATGATTAATTTAGATAATCCTTCAAAACTTCCAGATTTGTCATTAATTAAAGAGATTCAAGAACCATTTGTCGAAGCTAAGATAATGACTCCTAAAGATTATATCGGTCCGATTATGAAATTAGCCCAAGAAAAACGTGGTCTTTATATCGATATGGAATATCTGGATTCAACGAGAGTAGTTCTTACATATCAATTACCATTAAGCGAAATCATCTACAATTTCTTCGATAAATTAAAATCATACACCAAGGGTTACGCTTCTTTTGACTATCGATTATCTGAATATAAAACAAGCCGTTTAGTAAAATTAGATATCATGTTAAATGGAAATGTCATCGATGCTTTATCAAGTATTGTTTATCGCGATTTTGCTTATCAACGTGGTAGAGTGTTAGTGGAAAAACTAAAAAATATAATTCCAAGGCAACAATTTGAAGTGCCGGTTCAAGCAGCTATTTCCAATAAAGTTATCGCCAGAAGTGACATCAAAGCGATGCGTAAAGATGTTTTAGCAAAATGTTATGGTGGCGATATCTCTCGTAAGAAAAAACTATTAGAAAAACAAAAAGAAGGTAAGAAGAGAATGAAGTCGATCGGTACTGTCGAAGTACCTCAAGAAGCATTCATGGCAATCTTGTCAGTTGAAGACGAAGAGTGAAAAAATTCGTCTTTTTTTAAGGTTTTTGGTCAAAATTTGTTAGTAGAAAACTAGTAATTAATTAGTTTTAGTATGGACTTATATATCAAAAGTAAGTAAAATAAGCATATGAGGTGATCGAATGGCACAAGACTTAGAAGTACGTTTTACCGACAAAGAATATGCGACTAAATCTTACGTAAAAGAAGTACTAAAGATTAGTTCCATCGATTTATTGTGGGAGCGAATTAAAGAATATCGTAGAAGACATCAATTAGAATTATCACTTCGTAATATTGAACGGCTTCCTTTTTCTGTATCAACCGTACAAAGTATCTCTTCTAAAATTGTCTCTTTAGAAAAGAAATTAAATAAGATTTTAATCGCTTATTCTAGATTAGAAAATTTGCGAGAGATTCATCAAAATTTTAGAAAAGATAGACTTAAAGATTGTCTTATTGATTTTGTAAAATATTATGGACTTCACGTTAATGATGACACTTTACTTAAGATTATTGATGGAGAGATTAACTCGTTACCTAATGAGTATCTTGTAATCACTCATTATAGTGATACCTTAAAAAGAATGGAAAATCGTTTTAGTTCTCCATTTAATTTATCAGTTTTAGTAAATATTTATTCTTCATTATGTGGAATTGAACACAACGTAGAAAAGAAAGAGGATTACTTAAGAACAACTGATTTAAATGAACGGCTCGATCATGTTTTAGTGAAGAGACATTATGAAGGAGCGCCGCTTGATCGCATTGAACCGATGTTAAATGAGATGTTTAATTTTGCTAATGATGAATCGGTTTTTAGTTTGATTAGAGCTAGCGCAGTCTTTTATTACATCATGTATATTAAACCATTTGAATATTTCAATGAGTTTGTCGCGTTACTCTCATTTAAATATATCTTAGCTCATAGTGATTTAGATCAGATAGCCGTGCTTCTTGATGTTGAATCATTAATTGGTGTCATGAATGATGAACATGGTAAGCATATGGTTGATGAAACTGAAAAAGGATTAGATTTAACTTACATTTTGCTTTATTCATTAGATGAAGTAGAAGCTGGAATTGCTAAATTTAACGACGCTTTCGTAAATGCTGATCGCGAACAAGTCCAAGAAGAAAACTTCCGCTTTGAAACTCCTCATTATCATGAAGAGACTAAAAATATCGAAAGTGATGAGATAGAAAAAGCAGAAAAAGCAGAACGCCCAGAAGATGATGAATTCAAAGATATGTTTGAGCGTCAAGTGGCAATACCGAAGCTTCGTACTGGTTTAGATGAAAAAGATGCTGTCATTTTAGCGGAGCATTTAATAGAAAGTTATCCATCGTTAAAAAGAGGACAAGCTTTTTTCTATGCAAGACATTGTACTGTAGGTAATTACTATACAATCGGGCAATATAAACAAGAAACTAAAGTTGCTTATGAAACAGCCAGAACCTCAATGGATAATTTAGCCACTTTAGGTTTTTATAAAAAAGAGAAAGTTCGTAATAAATTCGTTTATACGCCAGTCGTACAACGATAAGAAAGGATGTAAAGATTATGTGGTGGATTTTAGGTTTTTTAGGAGTCGCGGCTTTAATCGCTTTAGTCGTTTGGTTATTACGCCGTTATATTCCAGGTCTTACTGACAATGAAGTTGAAGATCCTGATAAGATTTCTCGTGACAATATCGAAAGACTCATTGTCACTCCTAGCGAATCTCAACAAGAAGAACTAGAAGAAGAAAATCCTGAAGAAGACTGATTTAATGAGTCGGGGACTTTATATTCATATTCCGTTTTGTAGTAGCTTATGCGCATATTGTGATTACGCAAAGATTCTTTATGAACCCAATTATGTCGAACGATACCTAGAGGCTTTAAAACGAGAATTAGAAAGCTATCGAGTCAAAGATATCACCTCGTTATATATCGGTGGCGGAACTCCTTCAGCGCTATCTTTAAATCAATTAAAAAAATTATTTGAGATCGTAGAACCTTATTTATATCATGGCTTATCTTTTACTATTGAATGTAACATTGAAAATCTTACGGAAGAAAAAATATCCTTAATGGCGCGACATCACGTCAATCGAGTATCTTTGGGAATTCAAAGTTTTTCTAAAGAGGTTCTAGTTCTTTCTAATCGTCATCATCATGAAGAAGATGTTATAAAAATAATAAATCTATTAAGAAAATACGGAATATATGATATCAATGGCGATTTGATATATGGACTTCCAAAACAAAATTTTGAGGTTCTTAAAGAAGATTTAAAAAAAATGATATCTTTAGACCTTACTCATATTTCTACTTATTTATTAGGGGTACATCCCCATACTCGATTCTATCTGGAAAAAGTAGAAGAACCAAGCGATGAAGAAGCACGAAGATATTATGATTATATCGTTTCTTATTTAGAGAAAAATGGATATCGTCGCTACGAAGTATCAAATTTTGCCCGTAATTCATATCAAAGTAAGCACAATTTAATCTATTGGCACAATGAAGAATATTACGGAATAGGACTAGGTGCTTCTGGTTATATCGGAAAAATTAGATACACTAATACTCGAAGCTTAAATGATTATTTAAATGGTAAATACATTTTAGAATCTGAAGCATTAAACATTGATGATGAGATATTTTATGAAATTATGCTTACTCTACGTTTAGAAGAGGGACTCAATTTAAAGAAATTTAATGAAAAATATCATATCGATTTTATTTCTAAATACCAAGAAAAAATTAAACCACTTCAAAAAGAAGGTTTAATAGAGTATGATAATAGTAATTTAAGAGTGTCGAGGAATCATTTGTTTATTCTCGATTACATTCTTAGAAGAATTTTATTTTAGGAGCATTTATCATGGATATTGTCGGTTTTGAGCGGAGAGTTATATCTTTTATTATCGATGCTGTAATTGCTTTAGGATTTGGTACCATTATCTACTTTTTATTATCACAAAGAGTGAATATGGATTTTTTAACTTTGCCTTTATGGTTGATGATTTTTGAAATTGTCATCTACGCAATTTTCAATACTTTCTTCTTATGGACATTTAACGGAATTAGCATTGGTCAATTTATCGTTCGTAGTCGTGTTTTACGCTTCGATGGAAAAAGAATGACCTTTAGGGATAGCGCAATTCGAGCGGTTCTTCTTTCAATTCCAATGATGGTGGTCTTAAATGCGATATATATGATTGTTCAGCATACCGAAATCAGCATATTTGATCAACTTACTAATAGCAAAATAGTTTCTATTAATAATAAAGGAGTGAACTAATTTAATTAAAGAAGGGTTGCCCTTGCACTTTACTCATTACTTGCTCAAATTAATATATTAATATTGGCTATGGATTACTCTTACTTAGAGTAATCTTTTTTCTATTTCTATTTATTAAATAAACTAATAATAATGATAAAATAAATCCTTCCGAAAAAAAACTATGTCTTAACTATATTTGTTATTTAGACATAGGGATATTTATGAAAATAAGCGAAAATAGATTGATTTAAAAGTGAGAAAGATGATTAAATTTAGCGAGTTAATAAAAAATTAGCAATAAAGTGTTGACACTGCTAAAAAAGTGGGTATAATAGACTTAGCACTTGAATATTAATAGTGCTAAAGAGGTGAGTTAACGATGGCATTACCAAGGCGTGATCTAATCCTAAAATATATCGTCGAATACTTTATCAAAACGGCGGCTCCGGTAGGTAGCAACACGCTTATAGAGCAATACGATCTTCCTTATTCATCGGCGACGATCCGTAACGAAATGATGAATTTAGAAAATGATGGGTTAATTGAAAAGACTCATACTTCATCAGGAAGAGTACCTTCTGCGAAAGGTTATCGTTACTATATCGACTATTTACGTCAACGTGATGTCGATGAAGAAATCAAAAATCAGCTCGCTATTATCTTAAATGAAAAATCAAAATCGATTGATGATGTCATTAAAGAAAGTTGTGAAATTCTCTCGCACATGACTAACTTAGCCTCAATTGTTTTAGGACCTAGTGCTGAAGAAGAACATCTCCTTTCGGTACAAGTGATTCCGCTTTCGGAAAATTCGGTGACCGCAGTATTTATTACTGATAAAGGTTACGTCGAAAATAAGACTTTTATTATTCCTGAACAGGTTGATATAAAAGATATCGAAAACTGTGTCAAAGTAATTCAAGAAAGAATGAGGGGAACTCCGATATCGGGATTAATCGAAAAGATGGAAGCATCACGCGAAATTATTACTCAACATTTAAAAAATAATGATATATTATATCGCGCATTTGCTGAAATTTTCTTGAAATTTGCTACTGATCGTATCAGTCTGTTCGGAACTAAAAATTTGCTTGAACAGCCCGAATTCAATTCTGATATTGATAAGTTAAAAAGATTAATCGGATTGATAGAAAATCCTAAATCAGTCGCTGAATATCTTCATTCAAATGATGATATCGACGTCTTCATCGGCAAAGACGAAGATGGAAATGGATTCGATGATGTTTCGTTAGTAACTACTAAAATTAAAATCGGTGATGATCACGAAGGACGTATCGCCTTAGTAGGACCGACTAGAATGGACTATCAAAAAGTAATGAATGCCCTTGAATACATTCAAAAACAATTAAATGAATTCTTTGCTAGAAAGGATGATGATGATGGAAGAAAATAAAAACAATGACGAAAATGCTGAAACATCAAGTGAAACCGAAGAAGTAAATACAAAAGAAAAAAAATCTCGTAAAGAAAAGAAAATTCAAGAACAAATCGTTAAGTTAGAACAAGAAGTAAATGATTGGAAAACAAAATTCTATCAAGCATATGCCGATTGTGATAATCTTCGTAAATCTTACGAAAAAGATCATCAAATGATGCTGAAATATCGCGCAAGTGGCTTTATTGAATCATTGCTTCCAGTCTTCGATTCCTTCCATATGGCTTTAATGGTAAAACCTAATGATCCAGCTTTAGAAAATTATTTTAAAGGTTTTGAGATGATTTATCGACAAATCGTTAATGTCTTAGAAAGTGAAGGAGTTAAAGAAATCGCTCCTGAAATTGGAAGTGACTTTTCTGCCGATTCGATGCAAGCGATTGAAGTTCGCGAAAGCGATACTGAAAATAAGGTGTTACAAGTATTCTCAAAAGGATATTTCCTCAAAGATCGCCTTATTAGACCAGCGATGGTCGCGGTTTCTAAGCTGAAAAAAGAAGAGACCGATAGTCTGGAAACTCAAGAAGAAGAGCAAAAGACGATAAACTAAATTTAAAAAGGAGACATAAATTTATGGCAAAAGAAATTATTTTAGGTATTGACTTAGGTACCACCAACTCAGTGGTCAGTTATTTACAAAACGATGGAAAATGGAAGGTTATTCCAAATCCGGAAGGACCAAATACCACTCCATCTGTCGTCGCTTTTAAAGCTGATGGTGAAGAAATCGTCGGACATGCAGCTAAACGTCAATTATTAACTAACCCAGATACAGTTGCATCTATTAAAAGATTGATGGGTACTTCTCAAAAAATTCATATTAACTGTTTAAATAAAGATTTTACACCACAAGAAATCTCAGCAAAAATCTTAGCGTACATGAAACGTTATGCCGAAGAAAATCTCGGTGAGAAGATTGAAAAAGCTGTTATTACCGTTCCTGCTTATTTCAATGATGCACAACGTCAAGCAACTAAAGATGCTGGTCAAATTGCCGGCTTAGAAGTTGTAAGAATCATTAATGAACCAACCGCCGCGGCTCTTGCTTATGGTGAAGAAAATAAAGAAGCTCAAAAGATTCTTGTCTACGACTTAGGTGGTGGTACATTTGATGTTTCTATTCTTGACATCGCCGATGGAACATTTGAAGTTGTCGCTACTGCTGGTGATAATAAACTCGGTGGTGATGACTGGGATAATGCTTTAGCAGATTTCTTTAAAAACGATATCAAGGCTAAATTCAATCTTGATTTGTCAAATGACAAATTAGCCTTACAACGTTTAAAAGAAGAAGCTGAAAAGACAAAGATTACTTTATCTTCATCTCTTGAAGCAAACGTTACCCTCCCATTCTTAGCGATGGGTCCAACAGGTCCTGTCTCTTATGAAACAAAGATTACTAGAGCTAAATTCCAAGATTTAACTAGAGATTTATTAAGAAGAACCGAAGAACCAGTCAGAAGAGCATTAAGCGATGCTAAATTGACTGCCAATGACTTAAATGAAATCATCTTAATCGGTGGTTCTACAAGAATGCCGGCGGTTGTTGAACTTGTTAAACAATTAACTGGCAAACAACCAAATATCTCTGTTAATCCAGATGAAGCTGTTTCAATTGGTGCTGCTATTCAAGGCGGTGTCATCCGTGGTGACAAGAAAGATGTTTTATTACTTGATGTTACTCCGTTAACTTTAGGTATTGAAACTATGGGTGGTGTTATGACCCCGTTAATTGAAAGAAATACCACTATTCCTACTACTAAATCACAAGTCTTCTCTACTGCAGAAGATAATCAACCGGCGGTCGATATCATGGTTTATCAAGGTGAAAGACCAATGGCGCGCGATAATAAACTATTAGGTACCTTTAAACTTGATGGTATTAAACCGGCTCGCCGTGGACAACCGCGTATTGAAGTTACTTTCAACATTGACGTTAATGGTATTGTTAATGTCAAAGCTAAAGACTTAGATACTCAAAAAGAACAACAAATCACAATTACCGGTTCCAGTGGATTAAGCAAATCTGAGATTGATCGTATGGTCAAAGAAGCTGAAGAAAATCGTGAAGCTGATGAAAAGAGAAAAGAAGAAGTAGAAGTTAAAAACAAAGCTGAATCATTGATTTCTCAAATCGATGCTTCAATGACGGAACAAGGTGACAAGATGGATGCTTCGCAAAAGGAACAAACTCAAAAATTGAGAGACGAATTAAAAGAAGCTCTCGATAAGAACGACATCGAAACCTTAAAAACTAAGATGAACGAATTGGAGCAAGCAGCGGCGATGGCGGCACAATATCAACAACAAGCTGCTCAAAATGGAGCTGCAACTGATAATAGTGGAACCTCAGCTAATAACGATGATGTTATCGATGCCGATTTCACTGATAAAAAATAATTAATTGAATTTGATTATGGAGGCTAGAAAATAGCCTCCATATTGCGTATAGAAAGGAGATATTATGGCGACTAAACGCGACTACTATGAGGTGTTAGGTGTCTCTAAAAGTGCCTCGAACGATGAGATAAAAGCCGCATATCGTAAACTTGCTAAAAAGTATCATCCAGATTTAAATAAAGAACCTGATGCTGAAGAAAAGTTTAAAGAAGTTCAAGAGGCTTATGATGTACTTTCCAATGCGCAAAAAAAGGCTCAATACGATCAATTTGGCCATGCAGCATTTGAGCAAGGTGCTGGTGGATTCAGTGGTGGTTTCAATGGATTTGGTGATTTCCAAGATGTTGACTTAGGAGATATTTTCGGTTCATTCTTCGGTGGCGGAAGACGATCATCTCGTCGAACTGGCCCGACACGCGGTAATGATAGAAGTGCATCAATCAGTATTAAATTCATGGAAGCTATCAATGGTAAAACGATTGAATTCCCAATTACATATGATGAACCATGTACTAAATGTGGTGGTACTGGAGCGAATTCTTCTAGCGATATTGAAACATGTTCTCACTGTAATGGAACTGGTAGCGTCAGAACAAGACAACAAACTATTTTTGGTACTATGGAAACTAATACCACATGTCCGCATTGTAATGGTACCGGTAAGATTATTAAAAATAAATGTACATCATGTGATGGTAAAGGTTATAATCGCGTTAAAAGAAATGTGGAAGTCAAGATTCCAGCCGGCATCAATAATGGACAACAAATTCGTGTAGCTGGGAAAGGCGAACGTGGTAGTAACGGAGGCCCTAACGGGGATTTATTTATTGAAGTCAGAGTCGAACGTGATTCTAGATTTGAACGTGATGGTAATGATATCCATACCATATTAGAAGTTCCGATGGTCGAAGCGGCTTTAGGATGCACAGTTGAAATTGAAACCGTCTACGGACCAGTTGAGATGACGATTAAAGAAGGAACCCAAAGTGGTCAAATTCTTAAACTTCGCGGTAAAGGTGTTAAAGATCTACGTGGCAATGGACAAGGAGATCATTTAGTCCATATCAAAGTTATAACTCCTACAAAACTCACAAATGAACAAAAAACACTTTTGGAACGATTTGTCGAATTGGAAGGAAAAAAGCCGAATCGTACGGAAAATTTATTTGAAAAAATAAAGAGAAAATTAAAGAACTAACAGGTAGCAAAAGCTACCTTTTTAATTTAAGGAAAATCTTATTTAAAATAAAGTAGTAAGTTTAAATCGTGATACTCATGGAATAGCTCATTTATCACTGATATGAAAAAAAGGCATTAATGTTTGCCACATGGATATCAAAGCTCATGAACATTTAAAGTGATAAATTAGTGTAACTATGAATAATTAATCTAGGCTTAAAAGTCGGAGTTGTAGCGCCATTCTATTTAAGTAAATTACTAGTATTTTATACTGATAAAGGTCTTGATATTGAAAATAATCGATTGGGCAATTTCGATTTTAAACAACATCCATTAGGACGCATGGGAAAACTAGAGTATATAGCCAATATGGTTTATTTTTTAGTACGATAAAGCAAATTTTATTACTGGAAAAATATTTGAAGTGATAGTGTAATTATTTGGAAAATCGACATAGTTATAATATTTTCGACATATTTACATATCTTTATAATAGGAAGTGAAAAAAGATGAATTTATGGCATGGTGTATTATTAGGAATTTCCTATCTAGTAGTAGTAACTATAATTCTTCTTTTTTTTAAGGGCGCAACACGCTTAGATCACGATGATTAAATAAAAATAATCTTAAAAGCAGTTGCATATATAACTTTATTATCATATAATAAATATACAATTAAATAATCATTTAATTGTTATGAGGTGATAATATGGTTAAAAAATATCGTATTGAAGGTCTTGATTGTGCTGCATGCGCAACAAAGTTAGAAAGTAAACTAAAAAAAATTAAAGGAGTGAATAATCTTTATATAAACTTCATGTTTCAAAAGATTACCATAGATGCTAATGATACGATTTTTGACAATGTCTTAGAGTTAGTTAAAAAAGAAGCTTCTAACTTTGAGGATGGTGTCATAATAAAATGAGTAAAGAAAATAAAATAACTATCATTGAAATTGCGGTATCTGCACTTTTATTGATTCTTGGTATTTTGATTCCTATTGATGATATTTTTAAAATCATTATTTTTATCGTATCTTATTTGATAATTGGATGGCGCATTATTTTCAAAGCTATTAAAAATATTTTTCATGGTGAGGTATTTGATGAGTTTTTTTTGATGTCTCTCGCATCAATAGTTGCAATGATTATGGGCGAATTTACTGAAGGAATCGCTGTGCTAATTTTGTATCAATTTGGTGAGTTGTTTCAAGATTTAGCGGTTGATAAATCACGTCAATCTATTACGGAATTAATGAACCTTGTACCTGAAAAAGCAACCATTATTAATGGTGATATCGAAGAAGAAGTTGCACCTGAAGATGTTAAAATAAATGATATTATATTAGTAAGACCAGGTGAGAAAATACCTCTTGATGGGATTGTTATCGAAGGTGATTCTTCACTTGATATTAAATCGCTAACAGGTGAATCATATCCAATTAAAGTTCAAAGTGGAAAAAGTGTTTTATCTGGTAGTTTTAATTTATCATCTACTTTAAAAATACGTGTAACTACTCTTTATGAAAACTCGACAGTTAGTAAGATTCTTGAACTAGTCGAAAATGCCTCCTCGACTAAGGGAAAAAGCGAACGATTTATTACAAAATTTGCTAAGTTCTATACTCCAATTGTGGTAATTCTTGCTGTTGTTCTCGCTGTTTTACCACCTATATTTGATGGGATGTGGCAAATGTGGATTCACCGCGCTTTATCGTTTTTGGTAATCTCTTGTCCATGTGCTTTAGTTATTTCAGTGCCACTATCATTTTTTTCTGGTATTGGTTATGCTTCAAAAAATGGTGTTTTAATTAAAGGAAGCACTTACATTGAAAAGTTGAGTAAATTGAATATTTTGTGTTTTGATAAAACAGGTACCTTAACTAAAGGTGATTTCAAAGTTATCGAAATAACAAGTGATAAAGCAAACTACATGATGCGATTGCTTGCTTCATTAGAACGCTATTCTACTCATCCACTATCGGAAGTAATAAAAAACGAATATCATGAAGAACTTCTTAATGTAAGTGAATTTGAAAATCTCTCCGGTCGTGGCTTAAAAGGTAAAATTGATGGAAAAATCATCTTTGCCGGTAATGAGCGCCTTATGAATGAAAACGGTGTTTCTTATTCGAAATCAGATAAATTAGGAACTCCAATTCACGTGGTTTATGATAATCAATATTTAGGTTATGTATTAGTCGGTGATGAAATAAAAAAAGAAGCACATGAAGCAATTGCTTCATTGCACGCTATGGGTATTGATAATCTAATCATGCTAACCGGCGATAAAAAAGAAAATGCTATCAAAGTCAAAGAGGAATTGAAACTTGATGACTGCTATTATGAACTGCTACCGCAAGATAAAGTTGAATGTGTGCAAAATTTAAAAGAAAAAAATATAAATGGAACGTTAGCGTTTATTGGGGACGGATTAAATGATGCTCCGGTATTAACACTGAGCGATTTAGGTATTGCTATGGGTGGTTTAGGCTCAGATGCTTCAATTGAAGCAAGTGACATCGTTATCATGAATGACGATTTGACAAAGATTCCATTTACATATAAGTTGTCGAAAAGAACAATGCGAATTGTACTTGAAAATATTATCTTTGCAATCGGAGTTAAAGTATTAATTTTAATTCTCTCAACATTAGGAATTACAAATATGTTCTTAGCGATATTCGCCGATGTTGGTGTCGCTATCATAGCAATCATAAATGCGATGAGAAATCTATTTCTCAAAATTAAATAATAAATGGTAAAGCAAAAAAGAATGCTTGCTTTTTGAAAAACATAAAAAAAGGGGATGTTGAAAAACCTAACTGAAAAAAGAGGTTAAAAAGCATCCCTTTTTTCATGGGTTAAAATTGAAG